>CAKQWJ010000020.1 GCA_934278925.1 uncultured Clostridia bacterium
ATGCTCTTTTTCAATGCCTAATTATTTATTTCGATTTCGATTTTAATCCCACAAAAATTCGTGAAGAACCAAAAAAACCGGCAGGCGCTCCACTTTCGTGAAGCGCCTGCCTTTTCGTTTTGCATCCACTTCCGGGGGGGACCGGAAATCGGTTTTATCCAATGGCCGAGGCAAAACTCTTTTTATAAACTTTTAGTCAAGATTCATATCTGTCTTCAGATTTTCAGCCTTCTTGCCCTGTGGCTTCGGAATGAATGCGCCTACCACGCATCCGATTACTGCCGGAACGATCCAGCCCAGGCCATCTGCGGCGAACGGCAGCTTTGCGGCCATGTCGGAGATTGCGCCCATCGGCAGGGTTCCTGCCAGGCTGGCCAGCAGGGAAACGTAGGCTCCCACGCATGCGGACATCTCGTTCTTTACCACCTTCTCCAGCAGCGTCATTACGACCAGAACGATCAGCGGCGGATACAGGATGGACAGAATCGGTCCTGCCAGTGCGATGATGTTGCTCAGTCCGAAGTTGGAGAGAATGTAGCTGAATACGATAACTGCGATAACGGTGTACTTATACTGCATCTTTCCGTCGGTGAGATCCTTGAAGTAGTCACCTACTACTGCGGAAAGTCCGATTGCGGTGGTCAGGCAAGCCATCAGTACGATGATGGTCAATGCGATTACGCCGTAGTTACCCAGCAGTCTGTTGGTGATTGCCATCAGCAGCGGAGCCTGTTCCAGGTTCTTGAACTCTGCGATGCCGGAAACGGTGGATCCCAGATAGGTCAGTCCGCCGTATACCAGAGCCAGTAAAGTACCGGAGATCAGCGCGGAACCGCTGACGGTCTGACGAATTTCATCCTTAGAAGTGTATCCGTAAGCGCATGCCGCAGTAATCATCATCAGTGTCTGCGGAACGCCGCCGATACCGTCCAGTGTCTGGTATCCGTTTACGATACCGTCGTGCATCGGGGATGCGTTTGCCAGGATTGCGGCTTCGTCGATCGGATTTACGATACCGATCACGATCAGCAGTACCATTACTGCCAGCAGAATCGGGGTAAGATAGTTTCCGATAATATCTACTACTTTTGTCGGGCGGATTACCAGCAGCAGTGCGATTCCGTAGAAAATAGCACCGAATGCCCACTGCGGAAGTCCCGGAACCAGCAGCTTAATACCCATTTCATAGGTGGTTGCTGCCGTACGCGGAATTGCGATCAGCGGTCCCAGGCAGATGATGATAGCGGTTACCATCGCTTTTCCCGGAATGCGGCCCATCTTGCCCATAACGCCGTCAACGCCGCCCTTCTTGTTGGATACGGTTGCGATAATCGCTGCTACCGCCAGACCAACGTCCATCAGGAAGAATCCGATGAATCCAACGAACCAGGAAGAACCGGTGTCTCTTCCCAGGAACGGCGGGAAAATCAGGTTTCCGGCACCGAACTGTGTAGCGAACAGCGCCAGCCCCATGATGATGATGGCGGAACGCTTGCTTCTTGTCTTACCATTCTGTTCCATAATTTCAATACCTCTCATACTTTTCACCCCCGCTTCTCCGGGGATGTTACCTAAAGCATTCTTTCCTTACGGTTCAGATGTTAACATATTCACAATTCCTTGAAAAACGAATTATTCCTATGGGTATAGCACTTTTTTTCATGCCGCCCGACGTTATGTGTTCATTTTGTAAAAATATTCTTTCGCCTATTCCTATATTCTACCGACACCCCCGCATTCCCCGCGGCCGCCTATTTATAGCGCTCCGCCGAATCTGCTTTTACCAGATCGTAAATCAGCGGGTCCCGAATCAGGTGCCTCCACACCGTGGTGGTGGCTTTCACAAAATCATCATTCAGCGGGAGAGCCTCCTCAATCAGCGGGCACTCGTACGGTACCTCCGTGTCATCATAGATCATGATGAGCTCGCCCTCCTCCGTCAAATGGGGCAGCAGCGGAAATGTCCGGCACTGAATGGGCCGCAGCGCTCTTTGGCAGTGGGGCGGATTCATGCAGTGCAAAAAGAACACCTTCCCCTTCCAGGATTCCGGGAATTCGAACTCCTCCGTGGATTCTTCCGTCCACCGATAACCCTCGCCTTCCCGGCGGTGGATTTTGTCCTCTCCCGGCAGCAGGTAAATGCCCATTTCCATATCCGGCTCCGATTCCACCATACAACATGCGGCACCGCAAAGGGTGCCGCAGTCGTAATCCACCGGAGATACCCGGTCCAGTAACCGATATATTGCGCGATAGGTGCGCTTCCTAATTGTGGATTTAATCAATTCTTTTATTCCTCATCCTCATCGTCGTCATCAAAATCCAGCTGCTCGTCGAAGAAGCAAATGATGTCTTCCACCACTTCGTCCTTCAGGTCCTCATAGTTGTGGATTTCGTGGCGGTAGCCCGGGTACAGCTTCGTCTCTACGGCATGTCCGCTTTCCGCCAGCCAATTGGATACCCGGTACACTCCCTCGCCGTACTGACCTACCGGGTCCTGATCGCCGGCAATGTTAAAGATCGGGAGTTCTGTCGGAACCTTTTTCGCCCAGTCCTCTCCGGTAATGGCGGTAATCATCTGACAGAAGTACAGGAAGGACCGATTGGTGGTCGGTTTGGTGAAGGCGTCAAACGGATCGTGGGCGTGGTCGTACTGAACGCAAGGGTCCGTGCAGATCCATTCGTTTCCCAGCTTAATCTCTTCGTCGCAGCGCTCGAACATCCAGCCCATCACCACATTCGGTGCATCGGTGGCCGGATCTTCTCCGTGACCGGCTGCCACTTCTTTTTCCAGAAGCTCGATGCCTTCTTCCACGTGCGGGAACACGCCGCTGGTGCCGCAAAGGGTTACGCCGGCAAGCTCATCGCCGTATTTGGTGATGTAATCCCGTGCGATGAAGGATCCCATGCTGTGGCCGAACATGAAGTACGGAAGGTTCGGATACATTTCCTTGACCAGTGTGGTGAGCGTGTGCTCGTCCTCCATCATGGTGCGGTAGCCCTTATCGCCCCAATCACCCCAGGTGTTGTTCACCATGGCGGTTTTGCCGTGACCCACGTGATCGTCGGCCGCAACGATATAGCCGGCCTCCATAAAATTCACAATCATATGGAAATATCTTCTGGAATGTTCTCCGAAGCCGTGCACCAGCTGAATGATTCCGCAAGGCTCCGTTGCAGGAACGTAGATCCAACCCTGCACGTCATCTCTCTCGTTAAAGGATCTAAAACTTACTTCATGTAACATCGTACACCTCCCGACACGGGGCTTTCACCCGGTCTGTTTTTTTTATAGAGCAATCCGGGCACGGCATCTCCCGATGCGTGCCCGGACTTCTGACAATCAAAGCACTTTCGTGCTGTCTATTCTTATTTGTCGTATTCGTTCATCCACTTGATCAGTTCAACGCAGTAATCATCGTGTCTGTCTACGAATGTGGTGTGTCTTGCGTTCTCCCAGAGGATCCACTTGGTGTGCTGGATTCCGTCTGCCATGGTCTTTGCAACCAGTGGGGAGCACAGATCGGAGATACCGCTCATGATCAGGGACGGTACTTCGATTTCCGGCAGTCTGTCGATGTACTCGAAGTCTCTCAGTGTACCGGAAGGTACGAATTCGTTCGGACCCCATCCATACAGATAAGCCTCGCCGCCGCCCTTCTTTGCTCTGGTGCAGCATTCCGGAAGATCTTCTCTCCAGTATGTGCAGTATCTGTCCATGTAGTGATCTACAGCCTTCAGATACTCTTCGCCGGTGAAGTCTTCGGTTTCCAGTGCGTGGTTGATGGCTTTCTGGTCTGCCTCATCCATCATCTTAATTCTTCTCATACCTTCCTTTGCCCACAGGCTGCTGCTTGGGTGACCGGAGGAAATGATGAAGGAATTTACGCCCTTTGCACCACGCTCAATTGCGTATGCAATCTGCATCATACCACCCCAGGACTGACCGATGATATGGCACTTGTCCAGACCCAGGTGCTCTCTCAGAGCATCCAGCTCGTCCAGCCACAGATCCTGTGTCCACATTTCCGGATGTCCGTCCAGGTAAGAATTTCCGCAGCCGATCTGGTCGTACATTACGATCATACGATCGTCATCGTCTGCTACGTTGTCCAGTACTTCGAAGTAGTTATGAGTGGATCCCGGACCGCCGTGCAGGCAGATCAGCGGAGCCTTTCCGTTGTCCTTCTGCTCGCCAACGATTCTGTAATAAGTCTGATAACCTCTGAAAGGCATGTAGCCTTCTGTAATCTTTGCCATTTTTTTAACTCTCCTTTGTAAATTAAATGCCGCAGCCCGCAGACCGCGGCACCTTTATCATTTCCGTTTTCTCCCCTCGGAAGTGTCTGCCGAGGCGAACTTGTTTTTATGAAAAACTATTCTCCGTCCGGAACAACGACGATTTCATCCTTCGGATACTCGTTGAGCACTTCGCAGCCATCTTCGGTGATGTACAGGATGTCCTCGATTCTTACGCCGATACCCTCGTCATAGAGGTAGATTCCCGGCTCAACGGAGAAGCACTGTCCCGGTACGATGATTTCATCGTTAACCAGAGATACGTCGCCAACCTCGTGGTCTTCCAGACCGATGGAGTGACCGGTTCTGTGTGTGAAGTATTCGCCAAAGCCCTGCTCGGTGATGTAATCTCTTGCAGCCTTATCTACGTCGCTCATCTTGTTGCCCGGCTTTGCTGCTGCAATACCTCTCTTGTTGGCTTCCAGAACGATGTTGTAGATCTGCTTCTGTCTCTCGCTTACCTCGCCGATGAATACGGTTCTGGTGATATCGGAAGCGTAACCCTTCCACATTCCGCCGATGTCCAGGACAACGGAATCGCCGTGTTTACCCTTGCTGTCGTCGGTGATGTGGTGCGGATCTGCGCCGCCCTTTCCGTATGCAGTGATCGGGTCGAAGGACATGCCGGTAAAACCAACTTCCTTGCACAGCTCTGCGGTCTTCTGGTTCAGCTCGATTTCGGTGAGGCCCTTTACAACCCATGGAATCAGCTTATCCATAACCTGATCGATCTTCAGAGCGGATTCCTTCATGAGCTTGTGCTCATCTTCACCCTTTACCTGTCTTACTTTATCAATTACGCATGCGTTGTTCACGAAGGAGCTTCCTGCGCCCAGTTCCTGAAGTCTCAGAACGAATCTTGCCGGCCAGGTCTTGTCGATACCCATTGTCTTCTCTTTGTCGACGAAACGGGACAGAATTTCTACGCCGTCCTCTACGTCATCGTAATAGGTAATCTCCACGCCAAGGTCTTCCACCTGTGGGAACAGCTTGTTCAGTACGAAGTGAACGGTGCCGTCAACATTGATGTACAGCGCACCCATTCTTTCGCCGAAAATAAAGGTCTTGTCCAGCAGGTAGTACAGAGCGTACTGGTCGGAAACGAGCATCTGTGGGATGTCTTTTTCCTTCATCTTGGCAATGGTTCTCTCCAAACGATCTTTCTTCAACATGATGTAATCCTCCATTTCTTAAGTCTTTCCGGATTGTTCCGGAAATAACATCCATAAACCATTATAGCACGACCGACGGCACTTTGATAGAGAATCTACAATTATTTTATAATTTCTTTTTATAAAATAAATTTTTTCTAAATTTTAAGTGTCCGGGTGTTCTGTCGGTGCGGGTTCGCACCGGTCTTCCGTCCTGCGGAAGCGTTGTATTTCAGCGGAATGATGCCCCGGGATACCTTTCCGGCAGGGCACCATCCCCTTGCTGGTATATTTTTCTTTCAACCGAAAACCCTGTTAGGTTTCTAACTAGATGGCTCTGGTGTACTCCTTGAGCCATTCCTTCTCCTCGTCGGTGAGGAACGGGCTAACCTTCTCGTAGCAATCCTTGTGGTAATCGTTGAGCCATTCTCTCTCGGAGCGTGTCAGCTCTTCCGGATCGATGCCGTCCAGGTCAATCGGCACGAAGTTCAGTGTCTCGAAGTGCATGAACTGACCGTACTTGTTCTTCTCGCCCTTTACGGTGAGCAGGTTGTTCTCGATACGGATACCGAAGTCTCCTTCTTCGTAGATTCCCGGTTCGTTGGTGACAACCATGCCTTCTTCGAACTGGTGGTGCTCATTCTTGGACGGAACGATGTACCAGCGGAATCCGGTTGGCGGTTCGTGAATGCTGCCCAGGTAACCGAACCCGTGTCCGGTTCCGCACTGGAAGTCCTTGTTCAGATCCCAGATTGGCTGTCTAGCCAGTACGTCCAGAGACCAGCCGTGGTTTCCGTACAGGAAGTTTGCCACGCTCAGGTGCTGCATTGCTCTGTATACTGCGGTGTAGTATTTCTTCAGTTCCGGTGTGATATGACCCAGAACGGTGGTACGGGTGATATCGGTGGAACCTTCGTAATAGCCGCCGCCGGTATCGGTCAGCAGCATGCCGCCTTCTTTCAGCGGAACATCGGACTCCTCAGTTGGGGAGTAGTGCATCATCGCAGCGTGTGCACCAAATGCCTGCAGAGGTTCAAAGGAATCCCGAATGTATCCTTCCTGTTCCGCACGGAGGGATGTCAGCTTGTCGGATGCGGACAACTCGGTGATCTCCATCTTGTCGTAGTTCTTTTTGATCCAGTACATGAACTTGGTGAGGGCAACGCTGTCCTTCAGCTCTGCTTTCCGGATGTTTGCGATTTCCACTTCGTTCTTCATGGCCTTCATCAGGATGGTCGGGTTGGCACCTTCTACCACCTTGCATGGCAGGCTCTTGTAAAGTGCGTAGTTCATCTTCATCGGGTCGATGAGAGCCACTTCGTCTTTACCGATCTTCTTGGCATCTTCGTAGATGTCGTTGTATGGGTGAATCTGAACGTTGTTCTTCGCCAGCTCTTCACGGATTCTGTCGTTCAGCTTGCTCTCGTCGATGTACAGATGTGCATCATCTTTGCCAACGATTACATAATCCAGAACCAGCGGGAAGAAGTCGATATCGTCACCGCGGAAGTTCAGCAGCCACGCATTGTCGTCCAGGGATGCAATCAGATGTACGGTAGCACCGCATTCTGCCATCTTTGCCCGAACTCTTGCCAGCTTGGACGCAACGTTCTCGCCGGTGTACTTGTCTTCCAGGAAGAAGCATGGCTTCTTGGACTGTTCCGGACGGTCGGTCCAAATCTGATCGATCAGATCTACTTCGTATTCGATGGTGATGTTCTTTGCTCCCAGAACTTCTTCGTATTCCTGACCTTCGCCCATAGAGAGTACACGGCCGTCGAAGGCAACCTTGCCGCCTTCCGGAATCTGTTCTGCCAGCCACTCGGTAGTGGATGGAGTGTCATCAACGAACATCTTCATCAGACGAACTCCGCTGCCTTCCAGTTCGGTCAGGGCCTGGGTGAAGTATCTTCCATCCGTCCACAGACCGGCATCATCCTTTGCAATAACAGCTGTTCCATAGGATCCGCTGAAACCGGTGATGAACTGTCTGGCTTTGAAATGTTCGCCAACATACTCGCTCTGATGGAAGTCTGCAGTCGGAACGACGTATGCGTCGATGTTCTGCTCTGCCATCAGTTTGCGAAGCTGTTCAATGCGCTTTGCAACTTCTGTCATTTTGTTTCCCTCCTTAATAACACGCGGTAGAACTCCGGTCCTCGGGACGCCTTTTGGCCGTGAGCATAGACCGTGTTCTATACCTAGTCAAAATTGTAACACTTTCAATAAATAATTCAACCGGTCCGGCTACTCAAAAAATTAATACTTCCCCCGGAAAGTTCTTGTTTTTTTTATGGATACAATTTTAGTTTTCGGTTGCAATTGTCGAAAAGGGCTTGTTTTTCGCTTTTTGTGTCCATGCTCCCTACTAAATTTCGATTTGAATGGGGCGGGCAAAGCCGCTGGCAGGACTCTCCGGGAAGCTGGGCAGGCCCGCCGGGTGCCGGTTACCGGAGCAGGCCCTCGGCTGAAGTGGACGCCCTGTTGGCGTGGCCCGACGGTATATTAAGGCTTTGCCGGCGGGACGGCGCCAACCGGGGCCGGCGCCGGGCAGGATGAAGGGAGAAAGTGATGTTGACGCCCTTGTTTTTCCGCCTCATGCATCAACTGCACTTCCGGGGTTGATGCATGAGCACCCGTTTTTCCATCCCATGCATCACTTCTAATCATTTTTATGTTATTTTTCTTCTACTTTACTTTCATTCAGGAATTAAAGTGATGCATAAGCATCTGTTTTCAGCATTCCTACATCACATCCTGCCATTTTCGCCGGGCCTCTTTCCGCTAATCGACTCGGCGGCAGCAAACAAATGATGCAGGAACCTCTTTTTTCCGCGTTCCTGCATCATTTTCCCGATTTTGTCCCGGCGGCCCGAATTAGAACCCGGCCGGTGTGCCCCGGTCCTTTGCAAGCTAGTCCTCCTGACACAGCTTGCGACTATGGGCTTTTGCCAAGTTCAGTCCTTTCCGATTATACCCTTCCCGGAATTCCTCCCGGATAATTTCTGCGGGGCGGCCGCCCGGTTCCAGTTTGCGCCACTGGAAATCCAATGCTTCCCGGATATATGCATCCTCGGCGGAGCCGCCATCGGGAGCGGAGTCCTCAACAGATACGGGACCAGCCACAGGCGCTGCAACCCAAATGGGGACGGAGCCAGCAACACTGGCAGCGCCTCCCTCAAAGGCGGCGCCGCCACCTGCAAAAAACTCTTCCATCTCCCTCAGGGCTTGCGCCGCGTTCTCCCGGATGCTGAGACCGTTGGAAAGGCAGGCGGAATCATCGAACAGTGCGGCGCGCTTCATGTCCCGCAGCGCCTGGAGCTGCTCCCCTTCCGGGAACGGCTTCGTTGCCCGGTTCGCCAGGTACACCAGCAGGAGGTGCAGGAACCGCACGTCCTCCCGAAAAATCCCGATTTCCGAGTACGGGTTTTCGTCGATTACACGAATCTCGATGTGGCTCACCCCATCCTGCCGCAGGCGCTCCACATCGTAAAGCCCCGCCGGCTTTAGCCGCACCGGGTAGTACAACTCCGCCGGAGACATCAAGGTCCCATCCTCCGTGTATTTTTTGATGGAATCCACGTACCCCTCCAAGGAGCGGTAATCCAGCACCGGCTCAAAATCGTTCCAATAGCCGATTTCACTGCTCCGCGGGCTGGCATATTTTAGACAAGGCGTACCGTCTTTTTTCCCCGGATAAAAATAACTTTCATCCAGCACCGGACTGGCCGCGAAAAGGTACACGATCAGCCATGCATACCGGGTGGTCCATGCCGCCAGATTCAAATAGGCGGCGTCCGCACTCCGCCGATTTTCGTCGGCACGGCCGAACTCGCCGCCGGCATCCCCTACCGCCGAAAAGGACTCCCGGAATTCCGCCGGAAAGGATAGGTTGAAATGAATCCCGGAATACAGCATCAGCTGCGTTCCGTACCGCTCCTTCAAATGGTTCCGGTACTCCGTCTTCCAGGCCTTCTCCCCGTAAAACTCCATCGGCGGATTCTCCCCTTCTGCCTGAACATAGGGCGGATTGCTGAAAGGCCACAGGTACTCCGGCCCGGTCTCCCGTTTTTCCAGCACCCGGGACGCCTTCCGGTGCAGCCGCCGCAAAGCCTCCCAGGCCGCATCCGCGGAATCGCACACCGGCGTAATAATTTCCAATTGATTCCCACTGAAATCCACATCCAACTCCGCATCCTCCGGAAACGGATGAGGCGTCTGAGCCAGCCGGCCGCGTCGGTCTACCCGAAGACTTTCTTTTTCCAGCCCCATTCGCGCCGCCAAAATATTTTTATCCGGTCGTTTCATATTTTTACTCCTACCCCCAATATGAAAATGATTTTACCACGGCAAAAAAACCATCGCAAGGAAATTCAGAGTGATTTGATAGGAATTTGCATGAAAGATTTGTGAAAGGTGTTGCATTTCCTTGAAATCAATGGTATTGTAACTTTCGTAGAAAATTTTTCCTAAGGAATATGAAGGGAGTTACATACATGGCAATTACGAAGGACAACATCATCGGCGAAGTTATCACCGCACATCCGGAGCTGATCGAGACATTTTTCCAGAACGGAATGATGTGCATCGGCTGCCCGGCTTCTCAGGGCGAATCCATCGAGCAGGCATCTCAGGTCCACGGCATCGACGCGGACGTACTGGTGAACGCTCTGAATGACGCATTAAAAGCAGAATAGTCCGCGGCTCCCAACGTCCGGCTCGGCGAGCTCGACCGGCGGAGCGCATACCAAGGGTCGGCGAAGCCGACCAAACATGGAGATGTGAAGATTCCGGCGCAGCCGGAATCCACCGATTAATGGAGATGAAAAACGGATGCGGCCTGCCTCGCGCAGGTTGCATCCGTTTTCCTTTGCCCAGAATCTCTTCCCGACCGCGTCCCCGGCTGCTTTCCCGCGCCTTTTTCCCGACGCATCATTAAAATTTTTCTTTTTTGCATTTCAATCCTTTAAGTTGATTTAAGGTTTTTGCATATAATAATAACTGTAAACAGAAGAGATGCTGTTTACAGAATTCTATCACCACCCAATCTCAAACATAAGTTAACACGAAGGAAAAGACAAGGCACCCCCCATCGCCTTGTCTTTTTCGTTGCTTTTTTCCTCGCCGGCGGCATCATTCCAATTATATTATCCACATATTGTTAGTACAATCCCATATGCCTAGAAATTTGAGGGGAGTTCACGCTCTTTGGCAGAAAAGCCGAATTTAGCGTGAACGCAATTCGTCGATTCTGCGGAATTCTAATTTTGCATCGCCAGATTGTCCCTGTCTGTTCACGCAGAAAAGATTACTTCCTTCAAAAAGCGTGAACTTTTTTCAAAAGGGTTGTTTGCAATCAAAGAGCTGCATAGTGAAACACTGTACACCGCGAAAACCGTTCACGCTAATTTAAAAAAATTACAAGAACAGCGTGAACCCGCTTAATTTTTCTAGGCATATTTAACTCATTCTGCTCAAGTAGTTCTAATTTTTGAATGAGCAGTGCGATATAGAATTAAAGGACCTTTTCCATCAGCAACCCCGTCCCGGAACGCATGCGTTCTCGGGACGGGGTTTCTCTTCTTACATCTCAATGAAATGGCGGAGCCCCTCATTGCAGCCGGAGGCTACCGGACCTTCACCACACACACCGCTTTCAGCTTCCGGTTCTCCTTGGAGCGGGCGGTGACCCGGATTTTGGCACCGCGGCGGGCGCTGCGCCGGATGGTCACCTTTCCGGATTTGGTCACCTTGGCGTACTTCCGGCTGGAAACCTTCCAGGTGACTTTGCGGTTGGTGCCGTTGGCGGAAGCCTTCAGTTTGATGCTCTTGCCCCGCTTCAGGCTCACGGATTTCCGGTTGATCTTCACCTTGGTGCAGATCTTTCCGAAGTGCACCGTAATCGTGGCATCCTTTGTGGCCTTCAGCTTGATGCTCTGCCCCTTCTTTGCGGAAGACGTCGGCTTCTTGAAGCTCTTCTTTTTGCCGTAGCGGCTGATGCTGTAGGAGTAGACGTAGGAGCCCTTCTTCGGAGTGATTTGCAGCGTGGTGTTCTCCCCGTTCAGGACGCCGGCGGTGCCGGTCACCGTGCCGGAGCCCTTGCCGGTCTTCTTCACCTTGAAGGTGCGATATGCACTCTCTATCGGGATGCTCTTGAACGTCTCATAAGAGGTATCGTCATCGTAGGTCACGTATTCCGCATAGAACCGGTTTCCGGACGACGAACCATAAGCCGCCGTCTCCTGACCCTTGCCCCAGAGGGTGTAGCTCAGGGCCTCGGTTTTCCCGGTGGAGGTGTTGAACCGGTAGGTGTCTCCTCTTCCGTCGGAGGAGGCCCCGCCGAACACGATGCCCTTGGCATCCAGACCCACGGCGCAGCTTACCAGATTCTGTTCGAAAACATCCTGCACAAGGGTTGTGTTCAGTACCTTTGGCAGGGTACCCGCCTTCTGCCACTTGCTGCCGTCAAAGACCATCACGTCGTAATTGAGTCCCTTGCTGTTCCGACCCAGGACGTAGTACAGCTTTCCGTTCTGTGCGAAGGTTTTTCCGTCGTACAGTCCTTCCGGCAGATTCGCCTTCTTCTTCCACACTGCGCCGGATTTTACCGTACAGCTCCATGTCTCGGCGGACGGCGTAATCTTCTTACCGTCCTTCGACGCGCCGCCCGTCAGATACAGGTTCCCGTTCATTCCTGCCAGAGCGGTGCAGCCGGCGCTCTCCTCATCGATGGTGCTCGGCATGTTGCCCTTGTCAATCAGCGTGTCGGAATATACCGTCCAGTTCTTTTTGCCGCCGGTCACATCCATGCCCATCAGCATGTAGGACTTCCGGTCGCCCAGGTCGCAGCAAATGACCTCGTAGACGTGTCCCTTCATATACGCCGCGTTGGTCACCGGGGTGATTTCCGGGCTCTCCCCCTTCTTGATCTTCCAGAGGAAATGCTTCTTCTCCTGACTCTTCGCGTATTTTTTCACCGCGTCGTCCAGGCTCTGCCCCACCCGGTCGTAGTCGTCCTTGTCCACGGTATACAGATTTCCGCTTCCCGCGTCGTATCCCAATTTCCGGATATCGTTCGGAATCCACTGGACGTTATCGCCATCGGAGCTTGCATCCTCATCGTCGTCCAACAAATCCTTGGACGAGAAACCCTTGCTGCGGGTGGCCGCGTCGCTGTTTTCTACCTCTTCATCCGACAGGACGAACTCCTTCTTGTATTCGGCATTTCCTTTTACCAGATAGAAGGCGCCTCGTCCCGTCTTCTCCCCGTTCTTTACGCTAAAAGCAATACTGCTTCCCGCCAGGTTGTACGAGGATGCATTGGAGATGGTGATTTTGCTGCCGTCGGAGGACACATCCTTGGAAGCGATGTCTCGCTTGGTGTCCTGAACCGTATTGGTCACCGTGATTTCCGGATTGGTTCCGAATCCGGCACCCTCCAGGATCACCTGATTCTTCTTCGGGTCCACCTTAGCCGACTGAATGGCCGGTTTTGCGGATACGCTGTTGGCGGTGTACTCGTCGAAATCGATTCCGCCGCCGGTGGAGACTTCATTCTTATACCGATCGTTGGTGGTCTGGTACAGGATGGATTTCAGCTGCTTCGCATCCGCAGTCGGATTCATCGCCGCGATCAGAGCCACGGAACCGGTGACCACCGGAGTCGCCATGGAGGTTCCGGAGAACAGGGCGTATTTGCCGAATTGATCCGCATCTGCGCCGGCTTTAGAAATACCCAGAGAGCTGATCTCAATGGTGGCATCTCCCTCTTCTCCCACCTGGTAGATGAATCCCAGGCCGAATTTTTCCCCTTTCGCGTTGGCGGCGGAGAGCAGATCCGTGTTTCCTTCGGCTCTCCACACATCGTTCATGCTTGAATCCGTTTGGTTGATATCCTCGGAAGCCACGTTCAAGGACTGAATGGTGCCCTGATCCGATACGTCCGCCGCAATGTCTCCCGCGATGAAGAATCCGGAGGCCCCGCCTTGGGTGATGGTGCGGTAGGCGATGTTGCAGTAGGTATTGGATCCATCCGATTCGCCGCTCTTCTCATATGGGAAATACAGCAGGAACATGTCCCCGTTCTTTGCTCCGGTAATCTTCCACTTCAGCGCGGTTTTGTCGCCGGAGGCGCGGAAATTAGCGTCTTCGGATTCGTCGATGGACAGCTCCGCTTTTCCCTTGCTGCCCTTGCTCAGCTTCTTTCCGGTCACCGCGGCACCGAATTCCTTCATGCCGTCGATGGACTTGCCGGAAGCGTCCGTTCCGGTTACCGGGGTGATGCCGTTTTCTTTTATGGAATCCTTATTGAATTCACCGTAATATTCCGACAGCTGTTTCACCTTATCGGCGGAGTACAGCCACGGGGTGTAGTTCGGATAGCTCACCGAGGAGAGGATGTTGGTGCCCGGCGCCATCACGTCCACGTTCCGCTTTCCGTAGTTGGAGTAGGATGCCAGGGTGCCGTCCTCGCCGGAGGCCGCCACCGAAACGCCGTAATCGGAGCCGGTATTGGCAGGGGCGCTGGCGATTACATCGTTGTCCGACGTCTCGTTTCCGGCGGCACAGATGGTGAGAATGCCCGCTTTGCCCGCTTCGTCGATGACGGAGTCGTAAATGTCGGAATCCACGTCCGCCCCAAAGGAGCAGTTGATGGCTTTCAGGTTCACGCCCAGCTGCTTGGCCCGGATAGTATAGTAGAAACCTTTGAGGATTCCGCTCAGGGTGCCGCTGCCGTCGCTGTCCAGCACCCGAACGCCCATCAGCCGGATGCCGCTGCTGTCGCCGGATTTGTCGCTGCCGAATACGCCGGCGGTTCCGGTGCCGTTGTTGGCCTGGGCCGCAATGATGCCGGCACAGTGGGTGCCGTGGCCGTTCTGGTCCATCGGATCGATGCCGTCCGGGTCATCGGAAGTATTGCCGCCCAGGAGAATGTCCCAGAAATCCGCCTCTTCCTCTACAAAATCGTGGCCGTAGGTGCCGGTGAGCTTGAATCCCTTTGGGGCCTTCCACATGTGGCTCTTCAATTCCTCGTGCTCGTAATCGATACCTGTATCCATTACCGCAACCACCACGTCCTTTGCAGATTTCTCCGGGGTCTTGTCATAAGCTTCCCAGCCGGCGGACGCGTGGATGTCGTCCAGATGCCATGCGGTGCGAAGGTACTCGTCGTTCCATCCCATCTGGGATCCCGTGTCCTTCGCCTCAAAAATATAGTTCGGTTCCGCGTTCTCGATTTCCGGATTCTTCTCCAGTTCCTTTGCCAAGGTCTTGGCGCTTCCGTCCTTCGAGGACACGATACTGATGACCGTCTCATCCTCCGAAGATTTGGTCGGGGTCAGGGCAATCGTATCCTGAATCTCATATTTGTCCAGGGATTTCTCCAGGATTTCCGCCTGCTGTCCCAAAGTATTCTCCGCTTTCTTCTGCCGGTCGCCGGACTTCTCCTTCATGGCACTGCCGAAGGATTCCGCCGTGGCTGCCCGGCGGGCCATTTTCTTCTCCTTGGCCGTCGGCGCATCCGTGGTAACGGCGCCTTCCTTGTACTGTACTACCACTTGATTCGGTACGCATTCCGGATACTTCTTTCCGGAATTGACGGATCCGGTGAGGCGGCTCCCCTTGGCGGAGGCGGCCAGGTTCGGCAGCTCCGATTCCGTCGCCGCTGCGGCTTGGAACGGCATCATGCTGATGGTCATTCCGCAAGCCAGCGCCAGCACCGTCAGCTTCTTCCCTGCGGTCTTCATTCGGTGAGTCTTTTTCTTCATTGCTCTTACCCCTGTCTGTTTCGATAAGTTCTGTAAAAATAAAATTGCGAATCCGGCCATGCAGGTTGACCGAGCGCTCGAATCGGGGGGAGAAGAACACCCGCCCGCATCTCCGGCATCCGCAATTTATAATTATTGTACCATAAGAAAAAGCGGTGAAATCTTAAGATTCCTTAAGATTTCACCACTTTTTTCGTCCGCCGCGCCCTTTCGGCGCGCCGCCTTACTCCGTCACCAGGTAGCTGGCCACATTTCGCTCGCTTCCGTGGGAGGCGATAATCGTCCCCCGCGCCTGCCGGGTGAACACCCCGGCAAAAGTCCCGTTATAGGAATACAGCCCGTTCATATTGATATAATCCCAGGTTCTTCCGTCTCCGAACATGAAATCCACATTGGGCGTCGCATACTGCTCGGCATATTCCTGGCAGATAAAACCCTTGTTGTAGTATGCCTCGCACAGCTTCCGCCATTCCTCCGGCGACCGGCCTCGCCCGTCCGCCACGCTGTCGGATCCGTAGGAATCGTTGGGTTTGAGGATGTACTTGTCCTTATTCCGAATCACTTCCTCCATGTCAATGCCATCGTCCCCAAAGTCGCAGGTGTAGGGCACATGCTCCCGCACGAACCGGTTCTCCTCTGCCGTGAGAATTTCCCGGGTTTCCTTCCGGTGCAGCATGGTGAAGAAGGTTTTGGCGTGGGCCACCTGGGTTCGGAAGGAGCCGCACAGAAAAACGTTTCCGTCCCGATAGGCATCCAGCAGCGCCGTAACCGAATCGTATTCCTCCATCACATCCGCCGTCACCGCCCGGCGGTAGATTCCGTGAATCTCGTAGCCCTCCGGTGCCAGCAGCCTCCCGTCCTCGTACCGGAGCGACCGGATGTCGATAACCTGGGCGTAAATTCCTTTTTGCCGGAACCGTGCGGCGAACTCATAGAACTCCGGCACGTTCCCCTTATCCAAAAAATCCACGATGGCCACCGTCGGCACCAATGGCATCTCCGGATGCTTTTTCCGGTAGTGGGTGTACAGCTCCAGAAAGGTCTCCACCCAGCTGTCGAACAGCTCGTAGCTCCGAAGCCGGTACTTCCGGCAGATGGCCTGATGGGCCGGGTTCCGAAAGTTCAGCTTGTCCAGATGGAAATCCTCGTTCATGGCGCTGGTTCCGTCCGTATTGATCTCGCAGAACTTGAAGTCCCCGGTATCCTCGTGATAGAAAATATCGAAGCGGGCCATCGGCAGTTCGTCCGGATACCCCGGATCCGCCAGAATCAGCTCCTCCAGCTTCTCCGAAAAACCAAAGCCCTTCCGATATTCCGGATCCGCCACGTAGCGATCGATCACCTTGCAGCAGATTCGGTGAGTCATCTCCACGATATCCCGAAACCGCCGGTCGTCCTCCCGGGTATACACCTTCTGTATCGCCAGGGGCTTGTCGATCAAGCGCCCCCGGGAAATCAGCGGAGTATGCTGCAGCTCTTCTTTCATCGCCTCTGCCGCCGCCCTGTTTTCTTCGTAATGTTCCTTCAGCTCGCGGATGTAATCCGCATATATCTGTTCCCGTAAATCCATTGCTACCCCTTCATGATGACTTCGTAATCTTCATCCACATATCGGAACCCGTGTTTCCGGCAAACCTCGGCATACGCCCTGTCCGTCCGAATCATCACCCGGCTCTCCCGGCGCCGATGCTCCCGCAAGTAGTCGCCCAGTTCCCGAAGGAGATTCTCCTCCAGGTGCCGCTCCCGGAATTCTTCCGCCACCATGATGTCGCACACCAGGTAGTACAGCACCCCGTCTCCGCAGATGCGGCCAAAAGCCACCAGCTGCTCCTCTTCAAAGATTCCCACGGTAAAAAGACTGTTTCGTATCGCTTCATGGGCCGACTTCAGAGGGATTCTCGCGCCGCACTTCTGCGCCAGCGCCGCGAAATCCGCCGGAAGCGTTTCGTTATAACGATATTTCATTTTACAATCCTTTCCTTATCCTTCCAACGACTCGTTTCTTCCCGCCAGGGTCCAATCCACCGGTGCTTCGCCGTGTTCCTCCAGGAACTCGTTGGCCCGGGAGAAGTATTTTCCCCCAAAGAACCCCCGATAGGCCGACAGCGGACTGGGATGTACCGATGTGATGATGAGATGCTGCTTCCCGGTGATCAGCGGCACCTTGGACTTGGCGTTGCTGCCCCAAAGGATGAACACGATGGGCTTCTCCCGCTCATTCAGCAGTTCGATTACCCGGTCCGTCAGCTGTTCCCAGCCCTTTCCCCGATGGGAGTTGGCCTGATGCGCCCGCACCGTCAGTGCCGTATTCAGAAGCAGCACGCCGGATTTGGCCCAAGGCACCAGGCAGCCGTTTCCCTTTGGCGGAATTTCAAACCCGACATCCTCGTGAAGCTCCTTGAAAATATTCTGGAGGGACGGGGGTTCCGGAACCCCCGGCTGAACGGAGAAGGCCAATCCGTGGGCCTGTCCCGGTTCGTGATACGGGTCCTGTCCCAGGATGACCACCTTTACATCCTGATACGGGGTGTACCGAAAAGCGTTGAAGATATCGTTCATCGACGGATATACCGTCCCCTGAGAGTATTCCTTCTTCAGGAACTGCCGCAAATTCAGATAGTAGCCCTTGCTGAACTCCTCCCGGAGCACGTCGTCCCAATCATTTCCAATATTTACCATTTTGAAAGCACATCCTTTCGTTCATAGAATCGGCATACCAGCAGCGCAATGATGGTTCCGCTGAGAGCTCCGCAGAGCACGTCCAGCGGATAGTGTACGCCCACGTACAGTCTGGACAGGGCGATGAGGAATGCCAGAGTCAGTGCCGGCACGCCGTACTTCCGAGGAAGTTCCCGGAACATCACCACCGCCGTCACAAAAGAAGCCGCTGAGTGACCGGAGGGAAAGGACCAATCCGAGGGTTTTCCTACCAGCCGCTGAACTCCGGCGAACATTTCGTAAGGCCGGATTCGGCCCACCAGATTCTTCAGCATCAGGTTGTTCACCACGAAGGAGAGAATCAGCGCCGTCGCCGCAATGGCCCCAACTCTCCGAGTCTTCTTGAAGCACAGCATCAGCAGAATCAGGGCAATCCAAATCTGCCCGGCATCCCCCAGGTGAGTGATGAATTTCACCATAGGTGTCAGTCCATCGTGTATGACAAAATGCTGAATCTCCATCAGCAGATTTCCATCCCATTGGGTAATTGCGCTTCCCATTCTTCCTCCGTTTCCAAGCCGTTCCGGGCAGCCGCCCTTCCTGTAAAAATCCTTTTCCTAACTACAAAAGCCTGCGGCCAGGCCGCAGGCTCTCCGCTCTATTCCATATTATATACGATGAATGGAGTCAGTGTATGAATGTTCTGTATTTTTTACCGGAAAATCAGTTCGTCTCTTGCCGGACCGTTGGAAACCATGGTTACCGGAACGCCAATCAGCTCTTCGATGCGTTCCACATAGTCTCTGCATTCCTTCGGCAAATCTTCGTACTTCGTAATTCCGGTGATGTCGCACTTCCAACCCGGCATGGTTTCGTATACCGGCTTTGCCTTCTCCAGCTGAATGGTGTTCGGGAAATCGGTGGTGATTTCTCCATCCACGTCGTAGCCCACGCAGATCTTCAGTTCGTCCAGATATCCCAGTACATCCACAACGGTGAGTGCCACTTCGGTTGCGCCCTGCATCATGCAGCCGTACCGTGTAGCAACGGCATCGAAGTTGCCTACTCTTCTCGGACGTCCGGTGGTAGCACCGAACTCTCCGCCGTCTCCGCCGCATCTTCTCAGCTCATCCGCTTCCTCACCGAACAGTTCGGATACGAATGCGCCGGCACCTACGGCAGACGAATATGCTTTTACCACGCAGATAATCTTCTGAATTTCATACGGCGGAATGCCCGCACCGATGGCACCGAATCCGGCCAATGTGGAGGAAGAGGTTACCATCGGATAGATACCGTGGTCCGTATCCTTCAGCGCGCCCAGCTGACCTTCCAGCAGAATCTTCTTATCGTCCTTCAACGCCTGGTGCAGCACAGCGGATGTGTGCGCCACGTACGGTCTCAGAATTTCCGCATTCTCTTTGATTTCCTTGTAAATTTCTTCCGGATCCAACAGCGGCTTGTGGTACAGATGTTCCATCAGCGTGTTCTTAATCCGGCATACGTTCTCGATTCTCGGCATCAGGGTCTCTCTGTCCGCGTACAGCTCACCCACCTGGAAGCCGATCTTCGCGTATTTATCCGAGTAGCACGGCGCCATTCCGGCCTTGGTGGAACCGAAGGACTTGCCCGCCAGTCTCTCCTCTTCATACGCATCCAAAAGCATGTGATAGGACATTACCACGTGCGCGCGGTCCGAAACGATCAGCTTGCTGTGCTCTACGCCGGCATCCTCCAGCGTCTTCAGCTCCTCTGCCAGAATCTTCGCATTTACCGCAACGCCGTTGCCGATTACGCTGACCGCGTCCTTGCTGAAAATTCCAGACGGCAGAAGGTGCAGTGCGAACTTGCCCCACTCGTTCTTGATGGTGTGTCCGGCATTGCTGCCCCCCTGAAAACGAACCACATAATCTGCGTCCTGTGCCAGGCGATCGGTGATTTTCCCCTTACCTTCATCGCCCCAATTTGCTCCTACAACTGCTGTAATCATATTTCCTCCTTTAATGCAGCACACTGCTCTCATAAAGGCTTTGTGACCTCGTCCAATGAATGACCTTCTGCATCGCCCAATTACCGTTGTAAAAATAGCTTTTTTTGAATCGCATGGGCTTCCGACTCTTCCCCCAAAAAGGTGAATCCCCGAGCCACACACACAGGTCATTGTATAACAATTTCCTGTGCAATGCAAGGCTTCCGGGGATTCCATTGCGCTTGCGCGCTACTTCGTCTTCGTATTCTTGGATGCGGACCAAGCGGAATAGTAGGTGGTCTTTCCTACTTTCTTATATGTCCGAACTCGAACGTAATACCGCTTCTTCGCTTTCAGCTTCGTCAGCTTCTTCGCAGTGGCCTTCGACGACTTCACCGTGTACTGCTTTGTCACCGATTTCTTAAAGGTCTTGGAAGTGCTCCGCTGAACCTGGAAGCCGGTTACCTGTGCCGTCTGCTTTTTCCAGGATGCGGTCAGAGCCTTCTTCCCGCGCTTCAGCGACTTCATCGCCGGCTTCTTCGGAACAATCCGGTATTTCACAGATACGGTTCCCTTGACGCCTTTGAATTCTTGCTTAAATGTCGCCTTTACGGTGTAGGTGCCCACGTTCTTCTTGGCGGTGGATCCGGAAAGTGTATAATACTTTGACGGTACCTTCTCGCCTCGAATCGTCACGGAAACAGCCGGCTTCTGCGTCTTGCCGTTGTACGTTAGGGTCGGCTTCTTCACTGTCATCACGGCCTTTGTGCCGCCGATGGCTTCTTTGTAGAAGTTCAAACTCTGCAGCATGTGTCCGTTAAAGTCGAACAGGCCCATATTGTCCCATGCGCTGGCACCTGCCGTCGGTTTTTCTTCATAGAACATTTTGAAATCCGGAGAATACCCTTCTGCCGCTCTTGCAGCCCAGCCGTTGCCGTATTTCTCCGAGAGTTCTTTATTTTTATCCCAATTGTGCTGACCCGGAACAGTCGGAATCCATGCCGGCTCCCAATAGTACGCACCCAAGCCGTTGTAGCTTGCGCCCAGCACTTTGTACATGTCCGTAAGGGAATCCACCTGTCCCTGCGGACCCACCTTGTAGTTCACGTAGCTGCTCGGTTTGCCCACCTGGTTGTTGGTTCCGTCGGAGTCTTCCGAACTGCTGAGCCAGGAGGTTTCCATTACCACGAACTCTTTTCCGTATTCCTTCGCTAAATTCTGTACGTCCTTCAAATCCGACAGTTTGTTTCCGTTGCTTCCGGCCCAGAATGGGTAGTAGGAAGAACCCAGCACATCGTAATCTACGTGATACTTCTCCCACGCATCCATTACGGTCTTGTATTTATTGCGATTCGGTGTCTCCAGCTGCAACGCAATCTTGGTCTCCGGCGATACCTTCCGTACAGCCGATGCCGCGGAATTCAGGAACATGCAGGCGGTTCTCGGACGATTCTTCACCTTGCTCTTGCTTCCCCATGCATCCGTGTAGTTCTGATCCCAGTCGAACGCACCCGGAATTCCGTTGGTAATCTCGTTTCCCAGCTGAACCATGGTTACCGGAACGTCTGCATCTTTGAACTTTGTGAAAATATCTTTCGTGTAATCGTAATAATCTCTTCGAAGCTGTTCGGTATCGTCAGCATCCTTTTTCCATTCCTTCGGCAGAATCTGCTGGGTCGGATCGGCCCAGAAATCGGAGAAGAACAAATCCAGCGTAACGCTCATACCGTACTTCTTGGCTTCTTTGCCCAGTTCCAGAGCGCGGTCCGGATCCATTCCGCCGCCGCCGTAGGTGGTCTTAGTTCCGTCCGCATTGTGCTTCCAAGGATCGTTCCATACGCGGATTCGAACGGAGTTCACGCCGTGATCGCTGAGAATCTTCAGCAGCGGTTCTTCCTTTCCTTCCTCGTTATAGAACTTCACGCCGGCATCCTGCAGCGCTTTGTAAGAACCCACATCCACGCCTCGAATCATATCCTTGGTCATGCCGTCAATCTTTTGAATCTTCACTTTCCGGGCTTTCAGTCCCGGTTCCCCGCCGTATTCATACGGATTGTACCACTCCGTCACATCCACTTTCGTGCCGTTTCCGTATGCAAAAGCAGCGATGGATTTCTTCAGGTGACCGTAGTTGTCCACCAACGCCGAGGAATCCCAACCCAAGAGGGTGTTATCGTAAATCATGCCGCCCTCGTTGGTTCCGCTTACGGTGGCTTTCAGGACATCGTAAATCTGAGAAGCCTGCAGGTCTCTCGTTTCCGATGTATCCTTATCGTCCTTCGTCGGGAAGGAAATTCCCGCAACGTAGAGATTTTTTCCGGTGACCTTCGCCTCGCCTTCATACTTTTGGAAGGCATCTCTCAAAGCCGCGATGTACTCCGTGCTGTAATAGCTTCCGTACAGCGTCACGCCTACCTTGTCGTACTGAACTCCGTTCCATTCCTTGTTCAGCTCCTGAAGAACCCACTGAATGTCGCTTGCCTTCGAAGCGTCCTTCGCGTCTCCCGGTGCCGCAATTCCGATTCCAACCTGAATGTCCTTGTTGTATTCCTTGATGATGCCGGAGATGTCGCCCATGGCCTTCCAGCCCTTGTAGGCATCATTACCGGTGTATCCCAGGAAATTGTAGTTCACGTTGTTTCCGATGGTGATCATGTCCGGAGTAAAGTCGGCTTTCTGCAATCCGGCCAGTACGGTGTCTTTGGTATATGCCTTTGCCGCTGCGTCTGCATCCTTTCCGTCCCAGATTTTCGACGGTGTCTGGTCATTTTTGTCCGTCATCCAATCGCAGAACAGGAGCACCATGTTGGTTTTCAGGCCTGCCGCTTTGGCGGCCTTTAGGGTTTTGATTCCATCCTCCAGAGTGCAGAGATTTTTCTGTCCCAAATCGCTGGCACTCGGATTTACCGCAACCTTAACGGTTACCGTATTCACACCCTGAGTCTTGAGGAATCCCATCAGATTCTCGATTGGTTTTTGCCGATAATCCTTGAATTCCTTTTTCCACTCCACATTCTTCTGATACATGGAGAGATCCACCCCGCGGATGGTGCCGTCGGAGATGTTCTCAATCTTCGAAAACTGATTCCAAGCCGAGTCTTGTGCCGAGCCTTCCGCAGTGTCTGCGAACACGGCGCCCGATGGCACCGAAAACACCATGGTCAGGCACAAAATCATCGCTGCGGCGAATCGTTTTCCGCATAATCGATTTAACATTTCTTTTCCCCCTTTATTCGTTATTGTTTTTCTCAATACCTCCATGCTAATTGTACTACTTCCAATGTCTCCGGAAAATAAAGTGACGGTTTAATATCAAACAAAATTCCGAGTCCCCTCCCTCGGCCGCCTCTGCCGAAAGAATCTTATTTTTATGGGCGTATTTCTTGAACAATTCCCCGGCAGGTGGTATATTTATTGAGTCAAGTCTTATTATGCATAATAAAGAATGGAGTTATGAAAATGAAGGAATATACCCCGGTTAAAGAAGGTAAAGTTCGTGAGCTCTACGATGCAGATGACAGCCTGATTATGGTTGCCACCGACCGCATTTCTGCGTTCGATCACATTCTGCAGAACGATATCGTAGATAAGGGCGTGGTTCTGACCCAGATGTCCAAGTTCTGGTTTGATTTCACCAGCGACGTGGTTCCGAATCACATGATTTCAACAGATGTAAATGATATGCCGGAATTCTTCCGGAACGAGAAGTTCGAAGGCCGCAGCATGATGTGCCGCAAGCTGGAGATGCTTCCGCTGGAGTGCATCGTTCGCGGATACATCACCGGAAGCGGATGGGCAAGCTATCAGGAATGCGGTGAGGTGTGCGGCATCAAGCTGCCGGAAGGTCTGCAGGAATCCCAGCAGCTGCCGGAGCCGATCTTCACTCCGAGCACCAAGGCGGAAATCGGCGATCACGACGAGAACATTTCCTATGAGAAGAGCATCGAAGTTCTGGAGAGAGATTATCCGGGACACGGCGAGGAATACGCTTCCAAAGTTCGGGATCTCACCATCGCCGTATACAAGAAGTGTGCGGACTACGCACGGGAACACGGCATCATCATCGCCGACACCAAGTTCGAGTTCGGTCTGGACGAGAACGGCGAAATCGTTCTGGCAGACGAAGTGCTGACACCGGACAGCTCCCGTTTCTGGCCGCTGGAAGGCTACGAAGTGGGCAAGTCCCAGCCGTCTTACGACAAGCAGTTCGTTCGTGACTGGCTCAAGGCAAATCCGGACAGCGACTACAAGCTGCCGCAGGATGTCATCGACAAGACCATCGCGAAGTACAAGGAAGCTTACACGCTCCTGACCGGCAAGGAACTGTAAAAACAAATTGATTCCAGTCGGGCGATACCGATTCACTGTTGGTGTCGCCCCTATTTGTCTCAGTAGCTCAGGGGACAGAGCACCGCTCTCCTAAAGCGGGTGTCGGAGGTTCGAATCCTCTCTGGGACACCATAAAAGCTGCAAACCGTTGTTTTCAAGGTTTGCAGCTTTTCTATTTTAATTCCATTCCTCTGCCAACAGGAAATCGCGGATGTTGCGGTGCTTGATTCCGTTTCTGCTCATGTCGAACTCATCCAGAGAGACAACATATTTTGGGTAGTTGTCGCGGATATTGTCATACGCGCCGAACTCACGCCGGACAGTCTCATCGGATGCCAGCAGGTAGGCAACCTGAACATATAGTTTTTCTCCACTCTTGTCACATACAAAGTCGATTTCCTTGTCTCCGGTTCTGCCGACTGTCACTTTGTAGTCCCTGCGCAACAGCTCCAGATACACGATGTTCTCCAAAATGAGATTGATATCACGCATATTTCCGCCGAAAACAGCCTCCCGGATGCCGTGGTCGGCAATGTAATACTTCTCATTGGAGGCAAGGATCTGCTTTCCCTGCAAGTCCTCACGTTTGACCTGATAGAACAAATATGCGTCGCAGCAGTATTTAATGTAGTTCAGGATGGTCTCCGGTGCAACGGTTCGCTTCTCGTTTTTGAAGAACTTCGCCAGAGAAGTTGCGGAGAATGTTGTACCCACATTCGCAATCACATAAGCGATGATGCGTTCCAGCAAGTCTATGTCACGGATCTTGTTCCGCGTCACAATATCCTTGAGCTGGACAGAGTTGAACAGGTCATGAAGGTAGAGTTTGGAAGGAGCATCCTCGTAGCGGATGTTGGCAAGGTACGGCATACCGCCGGATAATAGATACTTCTGAAAGCATTTCTGAATCGGCTCATCCGGTGCGATGGGACGGTACAGTTCCAGAAATTCCGCGAAGGAGAATGGGTAAATAACGAACTCCACAAAGCGTCCGCCGAGATAGGTGGAAAGCTCACCGGACAAAAGTTTTGCGTTTGAACCGGTGATATAGATGTCGCAGTCCAGGGATACCCGGAGGGAATTGATACACTTCTCCCAGTCTTTTACCTCCTGAATCTCATCAAAAAACAGATAGACCTTGCCGTTGACCTCTGCGGCTCTCTTGGTAATCTCATCATGCAGTGACTTTGCGGTTTGCAGATGAGAGAAGTTCAAAGCCTCAAAGTTGATAGAGATGAACTGAGCAGAGCTGATACCGGACTCCACAAGCTCCTCTTTTATTAGCTCCAGCATGACCGATTTACCGCACCGGCGGATACCGGTCATGACCTTTATCAGCTCCGTTCCGATAAACGGACGGATGCGCTTCATATACATTTCACGTTTAATCATAATCATAAGCCTCCTTGCCTGTGGTTGAACATAGCGTACCACATTTACAACTGAAACTCAATGATATATTCCGGAAATTATAAGATACAACTGATAAAATCTATATTTCTGCAGAACCGACAGTTACGAACGAAAATTTCCGGAGGGGCTTGCACGATGAAATCCTTCATGGAATGCACGGCTTTGTTCGTGCCCATCACGCGGAACCCCTGATCCGAAATTCCAAGCAATCGGTATCCGTCCAGGGTGGAAATTGTTTTTACAGGGCTCCGTGAAGGAGTGTGAGAACCTGCTTCAGATCTTCCACACCTATCTGACCCGGAGCGGATGCTTTTACGGCTGCGCCGAATGTCAGGGCAGAGCCGAACACTTCGCCGCACAGACGGCTGATGACGCCGGTGCCCGCCATCGACATGGTGATGATCGGACGATCTGCGTGAATCGATACCATCTCTTCCGTGGCTGCCAGGAGGGTCAGCACATCCTTCTTGTTCTGCGGCATTACCGCAATCTTCGGAATGTCCGCACCCATCTCCTGCATTTTGCAGAGGCGGCTTACGATATCGTCTTTATCCGGTGTTTTGAAAAAATCATGGTTGGAAGCCACAACCTTCACGCCGGCAGCATGTGCGCCCTCGATGATTTTCCGAACGATTTCATCTCCGGTAAAAATCTCCACATCGACCATATCAACATAACCGGTCTGTGCCGCTTTGATGTTGATATCCGCATAGACTTCATCCTCGATGGCCTTCTCGCCGCCTTCTTTGGATGTCCGGAAGGTCATCAGCAGCGGCAGATCGCCCAGCACCTGTCGAAGATCCTTCATCACATCTTCCAGCGCTGCGAAGTCGAACACGTTCTCGAACCAGTCAATTCGCCATTCCACCACGTCGGCCGGAAGCCGGGTGATGGATTTCGACTCCTCCAGAATGGCTTCTTTGGTGACACCCACGATTGGTACGCAGATCTTCGGCATGCCATCGCCGATTACCGTATTTCTAACTTTAACAGTATTCATCTCTCTCATCCTTTCCATTCCGCCTGATTATGCGGATTTATAAACCCCCCATTGGATTAATTATACCTCAGTCCGATTCTTAAGCCACCCCCTTGCGCCGACTTTTTCCTTTGTGTTACAATCCCTTCATATACGGAGGTATATCATGGCACATTTAAATGAAAATGCGATTGCATATATGAACAAGCGGGGCTTTCGCCACGTTCTCCTTTCGGTGGAAACCATCACCAGCTGATGTGCGCCTCCACGTTTGGAGATATCGGTAAGGTTTACCGATGAAGAGAAGGATTCCCTGCGGACACAGGGGTACACCCGGGAACCCAGCGAGCTGGGAAATGTATATTATCCGGCGGAGGGAGTCATCATCGACGGAGAGATTACGGTGCGGTACGAAGAGCATCCTTGGCTCACCTGTTTTGAGGTGGATGGACTGCTTCCCGCCAAAGACGATGAGGAAGACGGACACTGAAGACCTTCGCGAAACTGTTTTTATGGAAAGGAATAATCGTTATGAATGCAGAAAACACAAGAATCGGTATCATCGGGCTGGGCAGCATGTCCTCTGCCATCGTGAAGGGTTTTATTACTCACGGCGGAATCGATCCCTCCCGGATTACCGCCAGCGCTCGGAACCGGGCGCGACTGGAGAGCAACTGCAATGCTCTGGGCATTCACCCGGGGACCACAGCCGAGGTGGCGGAGAATTCTGACATCGTTATCGTGGGCGTCATCCCGACGCAGGTGGAGAACGTTCTCCGGGAAGTGCGGGATCTGCTTCCGGGCAAAATCATCGTTTCCATCGCCTACGGGATTTCCCATCAGCGCTATACCGAGCTTCTTCCGGAGGGCTGTCACGTAATCTGCGTGGTGCCAAACACGCCGATTGAGGTGGGCAAGGGCGTCCTGGTATGTTCCAAGGACCACTCCTTAACGGAAGAGCAGCTGGAGATTTTCAACGAGGTGTTCGGCCGCATTGCGCTGATTGAACTGCTGCCGCCGGAACTGCTGGACCTGGGCGGCATCGTGGCGGGAAGCACGCCGGCATTTATGGACATCGTTATCGAGTCTTTGGCCGATGCGGCGGTTCTCCACGGAATGCCTCGGGCCACCGCATACCGTCTGGTAGAGAAGATGATGGAAGGTTCCGCGGCCTATGCCATGGAGACCGGCTCCCACCCGGCCGCACTGAAGGACGGGGTCTGCTCCCCGGGCGGCGCTACCATCAAGGGCGTGGCCACACTGGAGACCAACGGCCTCCGCGGCGCGCTGATTCAGGCGATTGTGGATATTATGAAATAGAGCAAAATCCCCACCCATCGGAGTATCCGACAAGGTGGGGATTTTCGCTATCTGCATCATTTTACTAAAGCTCGCTTATTTCCCTGCCGCTTCGAAATTTCGATGCAGCAATTCGTGGATTTTCCCCTTCAGCAATCCATCGTATAATGACAGAATCATCGGGTTTTCATTGGACTTCTTAATCTGCGTGTTGATGTCCGTGTCGTACAGGCCCTTGCTTCGTTCCTGTCTTCTCTGAGGATCCACCGGAATCGGCTGGCCGCCGCCCATGATGCAGCCGCCTCGGCAGGCCATGACCTCCACGAAATCGTATCCGGCTTCCCCGCTTTGAATTTTCTTCAGAAGCCGGTCTGCGTTGCCCAGTCCGCTCACTACAGCGATGCGGAGCAGCCGGCCGTTATAGTCGAACGCCACTTCTTTGATGCCCTCTTCTCCGCGAACGCCGCTGAATTTGATCTTCTCCATTTCCGCGCGGTTATGTCCTTCCCGTAGACGGCGAAGCACCGCTTCCGTCACGCCGCCGGTAACGCCGAAGATTACGCCGGCACCGGATCCGATGCCGAACGGCATATCCGCCGCTTCGATTTCCAGATTCTCAAACCGGATACCGGCCTTCCGGATCATGCTGACCAACTCGGTGGAAGTGAGAACGTAATCCACGTCCTGCTTTCCGTTGGTGGTGGATTCCGGTCTCAGAATTTCTTCCTTCTTTGCGGTGCACGGCATGATGGAGACCGATACGATTCTCTTGCCGCCGCTCTTCTCCGGATCCTTGTAGTATTCCCGGATTACCGCGCCGAACATCTGCTGCGGCGAGCGGCAGGTGGACAGGTTCTTTGCCAGGTCCGGATAGCGCTCTTCGCAGAATTTTACCCATGCCGGACAGCAGGATGTGAATAGCGGAGCTTCCGAACCGGATGAAACGTGTTCCAGCAGCTCTTCGGATTCTTCGATGACCGTCAGGTCGGCGCCGTAGGTGGTGTCGTAGACTTCGTCGAAGCCCAGTCGGTGCAGCACATTCACCAGCTTGCCCATCACATTCTCGCCTTTCGGAAGATTGAATTTATCCCCGATTGCCACCCGAACGGCCGGAGCAATCTGCGCCACGACTTTCGTGTTTTTATCCGCCAGAAGATCCTCCACCAGCTCGATATTCGTGTGGATGCTGATGGCCCCGGTCGGACATACCACGCGGCACTGTCCGCAGTTGACGCAGTCCGTCTCGGCGATTTTTTTGTTAAAAGCAGGCGTCACCAATGCCCGGGTACCCCGGTAGGCGAAATCGATGGCATTTACCGACTGCACGTTGCCGCACATGCGGACGCAGTCGCCGCAGAGAATGCACTTGTTCGGATTCCGCACGATGGATGGGGAACTGAAATCCAGCGGGTGCTGCTCCTTGGTGTTCGCAAAGCGGATGTTCTCCACACCCATGCGATGGGCCAATGCCTGCAGCTGACAGACGCCGCTCTTGATGCAGGTGGTGCAGTCCCTGCAGTGGGAGGCCAGAAGCAGTTCCAGAATGAGCTTGCGGTACTTCACCAGACGAGGCGTATGAGTGTAAATCACCATTCCGTCCCTCGGCGGCTCGGAACAGGAGGCAAAGGTTTTTCCTCGTTCGTTTTCTACCGTGCACAGACGACAGGCACCGTACACGGACAGCTCCGAATGATAGCACAGCGTCGGCATATCGATGTCGGCCTTGCGAATGACGGCGAGCACATTCGGCTCATCGGTGAATTCCACCAGCCTTCCGTCAATTGTCATATATCCCATAACTCATTCCTCCTAGTTCTCGATATGAATGGCCTTGAACGGACACTGCTCCAGGCAGGCCCCGCACTTGATGCATTTTTCCTGATTGATATGATACGGAGATTTCAGCTCGCCCTCAATCGCACCGGCCGGACAATTCCGTGCGCACTTCGAACATCCCTTGCAGGTGCTCGGATCGATCCGGAATTTCCGCAAATTGGCACAGACACCGGTTCGGCACTTTTTCTCGTTGATGTGTTCCAGATATTCCTCTTCGAAGGCGTTAATCGTACTGATGACCGGCTTCGGCGCGCTCTTTCCAAGACCGCAAAGGGCGGTGCTTTCAATCATGTCCGCCAGCTCCCGAAGTTCATCCAGATCCGACGGCTTTCCTTTTCCCGCAACGATGCGTTCCAGGATTTCCAGCATTCGCGTCGTCCCTTCCCGACACGGCACGCACTTTCCGCAGCTTTCGCGCTTGGTGAAATTCATAAAGAATCGCGCCACTTCCACCATACAGGTGTCCTCATCCATTACCACCAGTCCGCCGGATCCGATCATCGCTCCAATCTTTGCCAGGGAATCGAAATCCATACTGCTGTCCAGCTGATCCTTTGTCAGGCAGCCACCGGACGGACCGCCGATCTGCACGGCTTTGAACTCCTTATCGTTCTGCAGGCCGCCGCCGATATCATAAATGACCTCCCGCAGGGTAATTCCCATCGGCACTTCGATGAGTCCCGTATTTCTCACATTGCCGGTCAGGGCAAACGCTTTCGTTCCAGGGCTTTCCGGGATGCCGATGCCCTTGTACCAATCCGCTCCGTTCAGTAAAATCATCGGTACGTTGGCGTAGGTTTCCACGTTGTTCAGCACGGTGGGTTTTGCCCACAGTCCCTGCTCCACGGTACGCGGTGGCTTCACTCTCGGCATGCCTCTCCGTCCTTCAATGGATGCGGTCAAGGCACTTCCTTCTCCGCACACGAAAGCGCCGGCTCCTCGGTTGATGTGGAGGTGGAAGCTGAAATCCGTTCCCAGAATATTGTCGCCCAGGAGTCCGATTTCCTCTGCCTGACGGATGGCGGTCTTCAGCCTTTCGATGGCCAGCGGATATTCCGCTCGCACGTAGATGTATCCTTCCTGTGCCTGAACCGCATAAGCGGCAATCATCATGCCTTCAATCATGCGATGCGGATCGCCTTCCATGATGCTTCGGTCCATGAAAGCCCCCGGATCTCCTTCGTCTCCGTTGCACACCACGTAGCGGATTTTTTCCTTCTGGGAAGCTACCTGCATCCACTTCTTTCCCGCCCGGAAGCCGGCACCGCCGCGCCCCCGCAGGTTGGAGTCGTAAATACTCTGAATCACCGCTTCCGGCGTCATCTCGAAAAGAGCTTTTTCAAAGCCGGCATACGCACCCACGGCCATACCGCCTTCGATGTGTTCCGCATCGATGTGTCCGCAATTCTTCAGCACCAATCTCGTCTGCTTCGCATAGAACGGAATCTCCTCCTGGGAAGGATAGATTTCCCCGTCTATCCTGTACATCAACCGCTCAATCGGCCGGCCCCCCAGGATGGTCTCTCGGTAAATTTCTTCGCAGTCTTCTAATGACACTTTAATATACAGGTAGTTGTACGGCTCGATTCGCACCAGCGGTCCCATTTCGCAGAAACCGTGACAGCCGCTTTTCATCACCTTTGTGTGTATGTGTTCGATGCCGGCATGAGCGATTTCTTCCCCGATTTTCACTTCCACGCCGGCGTTTTCTTCTGTCAGTTCCTTCAGCTTCGCGTAGATTCTATCGGATCCGCTGGCCAGACATCCGGTTCCGCCGCACACCAGCACCCTGCAGTCCGCACTCTGCCTTTTCCGACATTCCTCGCGATATGCCTTCAGCTCCGTTCTGTTTTCAAGCTTCATCCTATTCACCTCTCAGTTCTTGCAGAAGATCCATTGCTTTCTCCGGCGACATCTTCGGATGCACCTCATCGTTCACGGTAATTGCCGGCGCCAGTCCGCATGCCCCCAGACACGAAACCGTTTCCACGGTGAAAAGCATATCCTCCGAGGTATGTTTGTGTTCGTTCAGTCCCAGTTCTTTATACAGCGCTTCCAGAATCGGAATGGACTTTCGCACATGACAGGCCGTTCCGTCACAGACCTTGATGACGTATTTTCCTTTTGGCTCAAAAGAAAAATTCTCGTAGAAGCTGGCAACGCTGAAGGCCTTGGCCTCGGTAATCCCGATTTCCTTCGCCACGTAAGTCAGCAGCTCCGGCGGAAGGTACCGATATTCTTCCTGAATATCCTGAATGATCGGAATCAGCGAACCCTCGTCCTTCGTATGCCCGGCGATAATCTCATCGGTTTTCTGATAATATTGTGCGTCTAACATCCCTCTTCCTCCTTCTTCGGCTTGCGCAGTAACCATACATCCGATTGTTATTTTTATGACATTATAGCACATTCAACTTCCGCCTTATATGTTTCAAATAATTAAACTTTGTAAATCAAAACTTGAAAAATAATAATAGCTTGTTTACAGCAACAAAAAATGGTCCCGAAGGACCATTTCTTGTGCGGAGCAGGTTTCAAAAGTTTCCTTTCAAATTGCCCTATAAGGTGTATATGTGTCGTCTATTTTTCGGCTGCTTTGAAATTCCGATGCAGCAGCTCGTGGGTTTTGCCCTTCAGCAGGCCATCGTACAGCGACTGAACCAATGGGTTTTCGTTGGACTTCTTGATCTGCGTGTTGATATCCGTATCGTAGATGCCCTTGCTTCTCGCAATCCGGCTTTCCGGATCCACCGGCACCGGCTGTCCGCCGCCCATGATGCATCCCCGTCTGCAGGCCATGACTTCCACGAAATCGTACTGCACTTCCCCCTTCTGAATTCTCTTCATCAGGCTGTTCGCATTGCCCAGTCCGCTTACAACCGCTGCGCGGATGGTGCGTCCGTTGTAATCGAACTCCACTTCTTTGAGTCCCTCTTCTCCGCGGACACCGCTGAATTTAATCTTCTCCATTTCCACACGGCTATGACCTTCCCGAAGACGTCTCAGCACCGCTTCCGTCACACCGCCGGTAACGCCGAAGATTACGCCGGCACCGGAGCCGATGCCGAACGGCATATCCGTCGCTTCAATCTCCAGATCCTCGAAACGGATTCCGGCTTTTCGAATCATGCCGATCAGTTCCGTTGTGGTCAGGACATAATCGATATCCTGTTTTCCGTTGGTGGTGGATTCCGGTCTCAGAATTTCTTCTTTCTTTGCGGTACACGGCATGATGGAAACCGAAACGATTCTCTTGCCGCCGCTCTTCTCCGGATCCTTGTAGTATTCCCGAACTACCGCACCGAACATCTGCTGCGGTGAACGGCAGGTGGACAGGTTCTTGGCCAGGTCCGGATAGCGCTCCTCGCAGAATTTCACCCATGCCGGACAGCAGGATGTGAACAGCGGAAGGTTCTCACCGGCTTCAAGGCGATTCATCAGCTCTTCGGATTCCTCGATAACCGTTAAGTCTGCGCCGTATGAGGTGTCATAGACTTCATCGAATCCCAGCCGATGCAGCACGTTCACCAGCTTGCCCATCACGTTTTCACCCTTTGGCAGACCGAACCGATCTCCTACCGCAACGCGCACCGCCGGAGCAATCTGCGCCACGACCTTTGTGTTTTTATCCGCCAGAAGATTCCAAATAGTGTCCGTATTCGTATGAATGCTGATGGCGCCGGTTGGACATACCACGCGGCACTGCCCGCAGTTGACGCAGTCCGTCTCGGCGATTTTCTTGTTAAAAGCAGGTGTTACCAGTGCCCGGGTGCCCCGGTATGCGAAGTCGATGGCGTTGACCGACTGCACGTTGTCGCACATGCGAACGCAGTCGCCGCAGAGAATGCATTTGTTCGGGTCCCGAACGATAGACGGAGAGCTGAAATCCAGCGGATACTGCTCCTTGGTATTCTCGAAGCGGATGTGGCCCACGCCCATGCGGTGGGCCAGCGACTGCAGCTGGCACTCGCCGCTCTTGATACAAGTGGTGCAGTCCCTGCAATGTGCTGCCAGAAGCAGTTCCAGGATGAGCTTCCGATACTTCATCAGGCGAGGGGTATTGGTGTAGATCACCATTCCGTCTCTCGGCGGTTCGGAGCAGGAGGCGAAGGTCTTTCCCCACTCATTTTCCACCGTGCACAGACGACATGCGCCGTACACGGACAGCTCTGAATGATAGCAAAGTGTTGGTATATCGATATCTGCTTTGCGAATGACGGCGAGCACATTCGGCTCATCGGTAAATTCTACCGTCCTTCCATCAATTGTCATATATCCCATAATCGTCCCTCCTACTTTTCGATGTGAATGGCCTTGAATGGACACTGTTCCATGCAGGCACCGCACTTGATACATTTTTCCTGATTGATGTGGTACGGCGATTTCAGCTCGCCTTCAATTGCGCCTGCCGGACAATTCCGTGCGCACTTGGAGCATCCCTTGCATACATCCGGGTCGATTTGGAATCTCCGCAGGTTGGAACAGATTCCCGTTCTGCATTTTTTCTCGTTGATGTGTTCCAGGTACTCGTCTTCAAATGCATTCATGGTACTGATGACCGGCTTCGGTGCGCTCTTGCCCAGTCCGCAAAGGGCGGTGCATTCAATCATATCGGCAAGCTCTCGAAGTTCGTCCATATCCGACGGCTTTCCTTTTCCCGCAACGATACGTTCCAGGATTTCCAGCATTCGCTTCGTTCCTTCCCGGCACGGTACGCACTTTCCGCAGCTCTCTCTTTGCGTAAAGCTCATGAAGAATCGCGCAACCTCTACCATACAGGTGTCCTCGTCCATAATTACGAGTCCGCCGGATCCGATCATGGCACCGATCTTTGCCAGAGAATCGAAGTCCATCTTGCTGTCCAGCTGGTCTTTCGTCAAGCATCCGCCGGACGGACCGCCAATCTGAACGGCCTTGAATTCCTTATCGTTCTGCAGGCCGCCGCCGATATCGTAAATGACTTCCCGCAGTGTAATGCCCATCGGCACTTCGATGAGGCCCGTGTTTCTTACATTACCGGTCAGGGCAAATGCCTTCGTGCCCGGGCTGTCCGGTGTACCGATTCCCTGATACCATTCGGCACCGTTCAATATAATCATCGGCACGTTGGCGTAGGTTTCCACGTTGTTCAGGACGGTTGGTTTTGCCCACAGTCCCTGTGCAACAGTACGCGGCGGTTTCACTCTCGGCATGCCTCGCCGTCCTTCAATGGATGCGGTCAATGCACTTCCTTCGCCGCACACAAACGCGCCGGCGCCTCGATTGATGTGGAGGTGGAAGCTGAAATCCGTTCCCAGGATATTGTCCCCCAGAAGTCCTACCGCCTCTGCCTGCTGAATGGCCGTCTTCAATCTTTCGATGGCCAGCGGATATTCCGCACGCACGTAGATGTATCCTTCCTGTGCCTGAACCGCATAGGCCGCAATCATCATACCTTCAATCATGCGGTGCGGGTCGCCCTCCATGATGCTTCGATCCATAAATGCGCCCGGATCTCCTTCATCACCGTTGCATACCACGTAGCGAATCTTTTCTTTCTGGGACGCCACCTGCTTCCATTTCTTTCCGGTCTGGAATCCGGCGCCGCCGCGCCCCCGCAGCTTGGAATCGTAAATGCACTGGATGACTGCCTCCGGCGTCATTTCAAAAATAGCCTTTTCGATTCCCTTGTATCCGCCCACGGCCAAAGCACCTTCGATATGCTCCGCGTCGATGTGTCCGCAATGCTTCAGCACCAGTCTCGTCTGCTTCGCATAGAACGGAATCTCCTCCTGAGACGGATAGGTTACGCCGTCCATCTTATACATCAGGCGCTCAATCGGTCTTCCGCCCAGAATGGTCTCCCGGTAGATTTCTTCGCAGTCTTCCAGCTTTACTTTGATATATAAATAGTTGTATGGCTCAATTCGTACCAGCGGTCCCATTTCGCAGAAACCGTGGCAGCCGCTCTTCATGACCTTAGTATGAACGTGCTCGGTACCGGCATGGGCAATCTCTTCCCCGATTTTCACTTCCACGCCGCCATTTTTCTTCGTCAGTTCCTTGAGCTTCTCATAGATTTTCTCGGATCCGCTGGCCAGGCATCCGGTTCCGCCGCACACCAGCACTCTGCAGTCGGCACTCTGCTTCTTCTGACATTCTGCCCGATACTCTTTCAGTTCCGTTCTGTTTTCAAGCTTCATCCTATTCACCTCTCAGTTCTTCCAGCAGATCCATTGCTTTCTCCGGCGACATCTTTGGGTGTACCTCATCGTTCACGGTAATCGCCGGTGCCAGTCCGCAGGCGCCCAGGCAGGAAACCGTTTCTACGGTGAAAAGCATATCGTCCGAGGTATGTTTGTGCTCGTTCAGTCCCAGTTCTTTGTTCAGCGCATTCAGAATCGGAATGGACTTCCGCACGTGACAGGCCGTCCCGTCACAGACCTTGATCACGTATTTTCCTTTTGGCTCAAAGGAAAAATTCTCGTAGAAGCTGGCAACGCTGAATGCCTTGGCTTCGGTAATCCCGATTTCCTTCGCCACATACGTCAGCAACTCCGGCGGGAGATACCGATATTCTTCCTGGATATCCTGAATAATCGGAATCAGCGAGCGTTCTTCTCTTGTATGCTTGGCGATGATTTCATCTGTCTTTTCATAATATTGTGCGTCTAACATACCCTTTCCTCCTTTTGTTGGTTTGCACAGTTTTCATGTTCGGGTGCACGTTATTTTTATGACATTATACCACGAACATTTACCTTTTATTATATTTTATGAGTATATTTAAAGTATCTAATTAAATACAGCATATTATTCTGTACAAAACAGGATATAAAGCCGGCCGGCAAGGAAACCGCGCCCGTGGAGGGCACGCCCTGTTGGCGGGTAAAGCCCGGGTCCTGTTGGCGTGGCGAGGCGAAGGATAAAGGCGCCGGTGTTGGCGTGGCGAGATGAAGGGCAAAGGCTTTCCGGGAAGGCCAACGCCAACATGGGCGGCCGCCGGCGCAGAAAATCCGGGCCCTGTTGGCGTGGCGAGACGAAGGACAAAGGCTTTGCGGGGTGGCCGACGCCAACATGGGCGCCCGCGCGCCGAGGAAAAGGCGCCGGTGTTGGCGTGGCGTGGCGAAGGACAAAGGCTTTGCGGGGAGGCCAACGCCAACATGGGCCACCGCCGGCGCGGAAAACTCAGGCCCTGTTGGCGTGGCGAGACGAAGGCGTAAGGCTTTGCGGGGAGCCCGACGCCAACATGGGCGCCCGCCGACGCAGAAAATCCGGGCCCTGTTGGCGTGGCGAAAGACAAAGGCTTTCCGGGGAGGCCGACGCCAACATGGGCAGCCGCGCGCCGAGGAAAAAGCGCCGGTGTTGGCGTGGCGTGGCGAAAGACAAAGGCTTTCCGGGAAGGCCAACGCCAACATGGGCGGCCGCCGGCGCAGAAAATCCGGGCCCTGTTGGCGTGGCGAGACGAAGGACAAAGGCTTCGCGAAGAGGCCAACGCCAACATGGGCGCCCGCGCGCCGAGGAAAAGGCGTCGGTGTTGGCGTGGCGTGGCGAAAGACAAAGGCTTTCCGGGGAGGCCAACGCCAATATGGGCAGCCGCGCGCCGAGGAAAAGGCGTCGGTGTTGGCGTGGCGAGGCGAAGGACAAAGGCTTTGCAAGGAGGCCCACGCCAACATGGGCAGCCGCGCGCCAAGGAAAAAGCGCCGGTGTTGGCGTGGCGTGGCGAAAGACAAAGGCTTTCCGGGGAGGCCGACGCCAACATGGGCAGCCGCGCGCCGAGGAAAAAGCGCCGGTGTTGGCGTGGCGTGGCGAAAGACAAAGGCTTTCCGGGAAGGCCAACGCCAACATGGGCGGCCGCCGGCGCAGAAAATCCGGGCCCTGTTGGCGTGGCGAGACGAAGGACAAAGGCTTTGCGGGGTGGCCGACGCCAACATGGGCGCCCGCGCGCCGAGGAAAAGGCGCCGGTGTTGGCGTGGCGTGGCGAAGGACAAAGGCTTTGCGGGGAGGCCAACGCCAACATGGGCCACCGCCGGCGCGGAAAACTCAGGCCCTGTTGGCGTGGCGAGACGAAGGCGTAAGGCTTTGCGGGGAGCCCGACGCCAACATGGGCGCCCGCCGACGCAGAAAATCCGGGCCCTGTTGGCGTGGCTCGAAAAGTGGATAATCTATTTTCTCTAAAGAAGAGAATTCTCTCCGAAAACGTGATATTATATATGAACCATATGCCCCATTGGCACATGGTTCTGCAAATGCATCGGTAACGATGGGAAATTAATCAAAGGAGGTAAAGCAAATGAAATTCTTAGTATGTGAACACTGCGGCAATTTAATCGGCATGATTCGAGACAGCGGCGTTCCGATGGTATGCTGCGGGCAGAAGATGACGGAACTGGTTCCCGGAACTTCAGACGGTGCAGTGGAAAAGCACGTGCCTTCCTATGTGGTTGATGGAAACAAGGTGAAGGTAACCGTCGGATCGGTAGAACATCCAATGGTGGAAAATCACTATATCGAATGGATTGCCGTAGAGACGAAGAAGGGGGCTCAGCGAAAGACCCTTCAGCCGGGCGACAAGCCGACGCTGGAATTTGCGCTGACGGAGGACGATTCCGTCGTTGCGGTATATGCTTACTGCAACCTGCACGGACTTTGGAAAGCATAATGAAAAGGTAATAAGAGAGCCCCGAGCGATTTGCCCGGGGCTCTTTTCATTTCTATCCAATCTACACTTCCTCCAGCCGGTACAGGTCCGTCCTCCTGGCGCTCAGGAACGGCAGGTTCTCCCGAGTGCGGTCAATCTCGTCAAGATCCAGCTCGGCGATGGCCACGCCTTCCTTCTCGTCCAGCTGCACCACCACGTGTCCCCACGGATCCGTGATGATGGAATGACCCCAAGAGGTGTATCCCGCCTCCGGATCCCGGGCCGGTGCCGCGCCGATCATGTACACCTGGTTCTCCACCGCCCGCTGCCGGAAAGCCAGCTCCCAGTGGGCCGGTCCGGTGGTCATGTTGAAGGCACCCGGATTCATGAGTATCCGCGCCCCGTGAAGTGTTGGGATTCGCGCACTTTCCGGGAAGCGGATATCGAAGCAGATATTCACCCCCATCTTCCCGAATTCCGTATCGAACACCCGGAAGGCATCCCCAGCCGTCAGAGTGTCGGACTCCTTGAACACCTGTCCTCCTTTTACGAAAATATCGAAGAGATGCACCTTCCGATATTTATCGATGCACTTTCCCTCTCGGTCAAAAGTATAGGCGGTGTTGTACACGTGTCCGGCATCGTCCACCTCCGGAATCGATCCCGCCTGAAAATACACTTGATGCTCCTTGGCCAGTTCCGCGAGGGCCCGGACGAACTCGCTGTCCTCTCTCTCCGCATAGATTGGGAAGTTCTCCGTCTGATACGGACAGTTCCACATTTCCGGAAGGGCCACCAGGTCGCAGGCAGCCACATCCTCCCGCGCCATCAGCGCTTTTACCTGCTCCAGATTCTCGTTCTTGTCCGCAAACACCTTGGTCTGCAGCACCGCAACCTTCATCTTCATGACAACCTCCTTTTACGAATCTGATATGAAGTGACCTTTGTCAAGAGAAAATATTCCGCTTTTGAAAAGTCACTACCCGAAGGTATCTTGTAA
>CAKQWJ010000021.1 GCA_934278925.1 uncultured Clostridia bacterium
GTGCACGAATCCCCGCAACTCCTTGTTCTTCCGTCTCCTTTGCACCAAGTCTCCGGACATTTTCGGCGCGCGGCCGCCATGGACTTGGTGCACGAATCCCCGCAACTCCTTGTTCTTCCGTCTCCTTTGCACCAAGTCTCCGGACATTTTCGGCGCGCGGCCGCTGCGCTCGTCACCTTTTCTAAATCAAAGGTTGACAAGCGCCCGATTATGTTGTATTATTCCATCTGTCAACTTTTGCAACAACTAGGTTGACAATATTTACATGGGATACAATGAAAAAAGGAGATTATTATGTATAACACCATTACCCGCACACAGGTGCTGACCCGTTCCGCACTGTTCATCGCCGTCACCGCCGTATGTTCCTGGATTTCCATTCCGATTCCGGGCACATCCGTTCCAATCAACCTGGCCACCTTCGCCGTAATTCTGGCAGGCCTCATGCTGGGTTCCCGAGACGGCGCCATCGCCATGCTGGTATTCCTGGCACTGGGCGCCATCGGCGTTCCGGTATTCCACAGCTTCACCGGCGGCGTGGGAATCGTCTTCGGTCCCACCGGCGGTTTCCTGATTGGTTACATCGCCCTGGCTTTCTTCGCCGGACTCGCCGCAAAAGAATCGGAACATCCGATTCGGAACTACATCCTGTTCACCGTAATCGGCGAAGTCGTTCTCTACGCTCTGGGAAGTGCATGGTTTATTTTCCAGGCCGGAAGCAACATCCAGACCGCGCTGATGGCGTGCGTCGTACCGTTCCTTCCGGGCGATGCGGTGAAAATGGTCCTGGCATATCTGGTAGCCGGCCACCTCAAAAAGGTCATCGCTTAATGCCCCATAAAAAAACAATCGCCCCGGTCACAGGTTTCCGGGGTACCAAAAATTGAATGATGCGTATGTGCCGTCGCCGCTTCCCCCACTCACTAACGAAAGGCGGCGGCTTTTATTCTTCGTGAATATTCTTGAAGAACTAAAAATAGGATTCTGCAAAATCTGCAGAATCCTATCGCTGAAACCGGCCTATATGAAGCACGTCTTATTTCTTAATGAATTTCTTATAAACAAAAATCGCAATCAGTACAATAATCCCAATCTGAACGGTTTGAAGTAGAATTACTAGAATTAAATTTTGTATTTGACTCATATCAACACCTCCTTTAACCACTTACAGACCAACTGTGTTTCACCTTTATCTTCTTTTCAGCAGAGTTTTTTGCAAGGTACTTAACAGTGGTGTTCATTTTTATTGTTCCTCCAGTTTTTGCACCAACTCCACCAACATCAGCTGAATATTCATACGGGAATCGTGCATACATGTTAATATCCGATTTCCCCGGCGTCCGTGCTGTTTTATCACTGATAACAACATTTCCTGCCGATATACTTCCCTTAATTCCAACGCTGAAATGTTCAGATACATAAGCATCTCCATATCTTTCGTCAAGCCCTTTTCCGCTGACCTTATAGTGATTTTCTAATTTAATGACAGCGCCACCTATTCCATTAAGCACTGTTTTCTTTGCAGTGAAGTATCGATTTCCATACTTCTTCCACATCGTTTCACCATTTGTAGCGGCATAACAAGAAGAAATTAAGGAGTCTGAAATGGAACCGACCAGCGTTTCTTCTTCCTTATCTTCAAATTCCACAACCACTTTACTGTGGTCACCTAAGTTAAATTCCACTTTCCCGTATTCGCCATCCGTATCCTGACCTAGCACCTCATCGACGTTTATATCAGCATCTGCAATTACTTCATCGGCTTGTTTCATTTTTTCTTCCACAAATCGATTAATTACTGCGGGATTCGTTTCTGTAGTTATTTTCTTTCTTTCCACCTTAGATAACTTCCCATCACTATATGCTCTCTTTATTTCCCTTTTGAGATCAGATACACTGTTCACCTCATAAGAAGTCTCTGCACATATTGTCCCTGTAAAAAGTGCACACAACCACCAACAATAAGCTAACACATATTTTGTTCATAACATTAACCTCCAACTTATCACGACATGCATCAATAACGTATAAAGTATAGAATGTTCGAACATCTTCGTAGAGATATGCTATCATATACATATCTCATATGCAATATAATTTCATGAGTCCAATTATCGTATTTACGAATTATATTACAGTGTACTATTGTCAATTCTAATAATCAGTTTTGTTTCAAGTAAAATAGTTTTTTACTTTATCCCGAGTGATTTTGGTTCTTCACTTTTCTTCACTTTTCTTCACTTTTCTTCGGGGATTGCCTTTTCCTATAAGGTGAACATTTTTTAATGATGATATAAGCACGTTGGCGCCGACCTCCCCGCCAAGCCTTTATCTTCCGTCGGGGCACGTCAACACGTTCCGGTTTTTTCGATTGTCCGGCTCCCAAGAATGAAAAAAACTGCATCCAGAAAGCAATCTCAGCTTGATGATGAGCAAGAGCCCGAAAATTGTCATACAATCATAGAGAAGACGGAAGGTTAGTTTGTAAATGTCACACGTAAATAAAATGGGAGAAGCTGAACGCTTCTTTGTCAAATGGTGTTGGTCAAGAACCAAAAAATTGACGATAAAAGCAAACTGTTCCGGCCACCAACGTCAATCCGTCACATGGAAACGGGAGCAATTAGAGTTCTCAGCGGCTTTTTTCGGATAGAATTGACGATAATGCTATAAAAACAGAGGATTTATCGTCAGATCTTTCGTAAGTCGCAGGGGGTTTCGCTGTAATAATGAGCGGAAAAACCGAGTCATTGACGATGAAACTGCAAATACAGGCCTTTCTTCGTCAACTTTTCGAAAAAAGTATTACTTTATTGGAATCCAGCGCAAGTCAAGTTGTTAGAATTTGTGCATCCCTTCCGTAAAGATTTGTTTCTTCGTCATGCCACACCAACACCAAAAAGTATAAATAACCAAAAAAGCTTCCCACAGATTTCTGCGGGAAGCTTTTTTGCATCTAATTCGCTCAATTCGATGATGTAATCTTATTTGTAAGATTCGATCATTGCCTTGAATGCCGGCAGGGATCTCTTAATCATGTCGTTGGATACGCAGTAGGACAGTCTGAAGTATCCCGGGCACTCGAATCCGTCTCCAGGAACAACCAGCAGGTTGTGGTCCAGCTTTGCCTTCTCGGAGAATGCAACTGCATCGCCGTTCGGTGCTTTTACGAACATGTAGAATGCGCCGTCCGGTTTTGCCATTTCATATCCCATCTCGGAGAGGGAGTTGAACAGCAGCTGTCTGTTCTCGTCATATGCTTCCAGGTTCGGCATCTCGCCAACGCACTTGCCGATAACCTTCTGAATCAGGGTTGGAGGGCAAACGGAACCGATCTCACGAGCGGCACCTACGATGGAGTTGAACACCTCGTCCCACATCTCGCACTTCTCGCCAACGAAAACGTATCCGATACGCTCGCCCGGCAGGGACAGAGACTTGGACCAAGAGTAGCATACGATGGTGTTGTCATAGATTGTTGGGATGAACGGAACCTTTACATCTCCGTATACCAGTTCACGGTACGGTTCGTCTGCGATGATGTAGATTGGGTGTCCGAATTCCTTACCCTTCTCGGTCAGCAGAGCTGCCATCTTTGTCAGGGTCTCTTCAGTATATACAACGCCGGATGGGTTATTCGGGGAGTTCACGATAACCGCCTTGGTGTTCTTTGTGATCATCTTCTCCAGCTCTGCAAAGTTAATCTGGAAGTGCTCGGTGTCTGCCGGAACAACCTTCAGCTGTGCGCCGTCGCAAGTGAAGAATACGTGATATTCCGGGAAGAACGGAGCAATTGCGATGAACTCATCGTCTGTGGAAGTGGTCAGAGCCTTTGCTACGGAAACCAGTGCCGGAGCGCATCCACAAGTCATGAACAGCTCAGAAGCCTTTGCGTTTACATCGAATCTCTCGTTCAGGTTGTCTGCGATTGCCTGTCTTACATCTTCGTGACCTGCAGCAACGGAGTATCCGTGCAGCTTGATGGAGTCATAGTTCTGTGCCAGGTCAGCGATGGTCTCGTTAACCTTTGCCGGAGCAGGAATGCTCGGGTTGCCCAGGGAGTAGTCGAATACATTCTCCGGTCCTACGATTTTTGCCTGCTCCAGACCATAAGCGAAGAGCGCTCTGATTCCGGAAGGTGCTGTTCCCAGTCCATAATACTTTTGATTAACCATTTTGATCTTCTCCTTTCAACAAGAAAAAACTTAGTCCCATGTTGTAATCCGATTATAACATATAGTTTCACTATTAACAAATGTTTCACATTCAAAAAACTTCAGTGTGTTATAATATAAATGCTCTGTTTTCTTGCAGAGTGAAAGGATATCTATCTATGACAGCAAAGAAAAAAAATACACAAAAGCACATGAAGCGGAAGTCTCCCCGGAAGAAAGCCGGCCGCCGCACTTCCCGCAAAAATAATCGGAGATTTCAAAAGTGGCAGCTCGCCCTCATCGCCGTCGGGGTTCTTCTGATTGCCGGGGTGACCGGGCTGCACCTCTACTCCCACCCGACTCAGATCGGTTCGGGAAAATACACCCACGCGGCGAAATTCGACAACGCCCTGGTCATCGACGGCATCGATGTGTCCTACGCTCAGGGTGACGGCGCATCCAACAATTGGACTCAGGTAAAAAGAAGCGGCGTGGATTTCGTCTTTATCCGAGCAGGCTACCGGGATTCCTCCAAAGGAAAGCTTCATGCCGATTCGGAATTCAAAGAAAACATTCAGGGCGCCCGGAAAGCCGGCCTCATGGTGGGTGTCTATTTTTACTCCCAGGCCACCACGAAGAAAGAGGCCCGGGAGGAGGCCCGGAGACTGGTGGACGCGGCGGAGGGTTACCAAATCGATTTGCCGCTGGTGATGGACTACGAGCTGTATCCGAAGGGGCGGCTGGAGAAATTTATGAGCAGCAAGAAGTACAAGGCGGCGAAGGGCACCGAGATTGCGGAAGCTTTCTGCGAGGTCGTTCGAGAGGCCGGATACGAGCCTTCCGTGTACTCCAACTATAACCTGCTGATGCACAAGGTGAATCCGAAGAAGGTCGCCGGCTTCGCCCGGGTATGGCTGGCTCACTACAATTCCTCCACGGATTATCCCCACGATTATACATTCTGGCAGGCATCCTTCGAAGAGAAGGTAAAGGGAATTTCCGGCACCGTGGACCGGAACTTCTGGTATTTTGGGCCGAAAGGGGAAACCACGCAGGGCCGGCGAGCGGCCGGTGCGCGCTCCATCCGGGACTGCACGGTGCAGCTGGAAAAACACAGCTTCTATTACATCGGGAAGCCGATTCAGCCGAAGCTGATTGTGAAGGACGGGAATACCACCCTTCGGGAAGGAACGGATTATCAGGTGGGTTACGTGAAGAACGCGTCGGCGGGAACCGGCTATGCCATCGTGACGGGAATCGGCAAATACAAAGACCGCATTTCCACCGGTTTCCGAATTAAGACACTTCTGTAAGACGGAAAGGAGAATGAATGAAACTGATTTCTTGGAATGTGAACGGCTTTCGGGCCTGCCTGAACAAGGGCTTCTCGGAGTTTTTCCGGGAGGCGGACGGGGATTTTGTCTGCCTGCAGGAAACCAAAATGCAGCCGGGACAGGCGGACTTCCACCCGGAAGACTATTACGAATACTACAACAGCGCGGAAAAGAAGGGCTACTCCGGCACCGCTATTTTTGCCCGCAAAACCCTGGGGGAACCCCTCTCCGTGCACTACGGCATGCAGGGCAAGCACGACGACGAGGGGCGCCTCATCACCCTGGAATACCCGGACTTCTACCTGGTGTGCTGCTACGTACCCAACGCCCAAGGCGAGCTGAAGCGCATCGACTATCGCATGGAGTTCGAGGACGACCTGCGGAATTACCTGCTGGACCTGAACCGGACGCACCCGGTCATCTACTGCGGGGATCTGAACGTGGCTCACGAGGAGATTGACCTGAAGAACCCGAAATCCAACCGGGGCAACGCGGGCTTCTCGGATCAGGAGCGGGGTAAAATGACAGAGCTTCTGAATGCCGGGTTCACCGACACCTTTCGGTATTTCTATCCCGACCGCACCGGGATCTACTCCTGGTGGTCCTACCGGTTCAACGCCCGGAAGAACAACGCCGGATGGCGGATTGATTATTTTATCGTCTCCGACGACCTGCAGAACCGAATCAAGGATGCGAAGATTTTGACGGATATCACCGGCAGCGACCACTGCCCGGTGGAATTGGATATTGAATTCTAGATTAAAGAAAGGAACACTGAAGATGAAAAAGAAATTATTGATCATGCTGCTCCTGGCAGCGCTGACCCTGTCCGTGACCGCCTGCGGAAGTTCCAAAGAGGAAGAGGATCCCGGTGCCCAGAAGCAAGCGGTAACCGACTTGGATAACGATACGCTGGAGTCCTATCTGAACCAGTACAACATGGACGCGGAGAATCCGATTCAGTCCGACGACCTGACCCGGGAAGAGGGCTCCGCCCGCTGCAAAGTAACGGATCTTACCGTCACTTTCACCACCAAGGACGACGACCTGCAGGTAGCAGTTCAGGCCAAGGATCTGGAGGATGAAAACCTGGACGTGGTGGTTCGGGATTTGATCATCGCCATGGATCCGGAGCTCACCTACGAAGAGGTGAAGGACATGTTCTCTTCCTTCCGGGATGACGGCCGCACCTCCTACGATATGGGCGAGGTGGAATGCAAGCTGAAGAAGAATTCCGACGGATATCGGTTCATTATCGAAAACGACTAAGGAAAAAGGATTGCTCCGACGTCTTGGAGCAATCCTTTTTGAATGCAATCATTTAAGTTCTAGTTCTTCTTTCTGTACCGACGAATGCCGATCAGGCCGGCGATTGCCAGAAGAACCACTCCGCCGTACAGCACCGGATTGAAATCGTCTCCGGTTTCAACGGTAGTTTTGGCGGCTTTCTTTGCCGCTGTGGTTTTCTTCGATTCCTTGCTGCCGTTGTTTTCGGTATCGGTCGGATTCGATGGGTTTTCCGGATTGTTTTGATCCGTGGAATCGCCCGGATTCTCCGTAGTACCCGGATTGCTCGAATCGCCCGGATTGGTCGGACCGGCCGGATCCGTCGTGTCCGTTGGGGGCTCCTTTTCCTCTTCTTTTACCGAATAGGACAGAGTTGCCTGCAGCGATGCGGTTTCCACCATCGCACCGATCATTCGCTGGAACTTCTTTTCGTTCACCGTCACTTCCTGCGCCGGACGATACTGCTTCAGCTCCTGCAGCCACTGAACCTTTGCGGATGCGGTAATCGAAGCATCTTCGGAAGGCTTCTCATCGGAAATCAGGCGGAACTCTTCGCCACTCCGAATCGTCGCTTCCGTGTTTTTGTCATTCTTCTCCAGAGTCATTCCCGTTGGAATCTGAAGGGAATACTCCCCGTCGTAATCTTCCGATTCGGTGAGCTTTATCCAGCCGGTTTCCCACTTTCCGGAGGTTTCGTCCTTCCGGAAGGCGGTGTCTCCCTCAAAGGAAACGTTGGAGGACTTCGGCTCCGCATTCAGCACCTTGTCGCTCTTCGCGTGTTCGTACAGCACATTTCCCAGCGCATTTGCGGCGGAAGCCGTTAGATTATTTCCTTCAATGCCGTAGTCGTTCAGCGTCAGCCATACGGCGTGCTGCGTTCCTTCCACCGCCTGCTCTTCCGTCACGAAATGAGATTCGCCGTTCACTGCGGAGTAGTATTCCGGCGCCGTGAGGCCATAATCCGAACATGACACCACGGAATTGGCGGCCTTGAAAAACGGCTTTTGCTGGATGGCCTTTCCGGTTTCTTTTTCGGTCGCATTCCCGCTGCTAACTATTTTGATTACTTCCTGATTAAAATTCACCAGCGCTTTGTAATTCGCTCCGCTCTTGTCTTTCAGCGAGGCCAGTGTAAATGTGTGACCCTTCAGTTCCGGGAATGCCTTCAATACATCCGCAGAAGGCACCAGCATCGCATCGAACTGCGCGTCCGTCGGAACGTAGCCCGTGGAATCCTTTACAATTTCGTACATGGATTCCCCGTTATACGGATATCCGGCATAGAGAACGCTTTCCAGGCGGTCCATGCACTCCTCGTATTTCTCTTCACTGTCAAAATCCGATGCTTTCAAATAACCGTTCAGATATTTCGGCACCGAAACATCCCCCAGGCTGTCGGTATCGTGCGGCCAGAGCATCTGGTTGTTCATGCAGTACACTACCATCTTCCGATTGGCATCTTCCGGATTCGCCACGGAATGAATCCCATTCTCAAAAGAAATGGTCACCGATTCCTCGGAATCCGATCCGCTTTCCGCGCCAAAGACGGCCGTGCTATTCCCCAATACAACGGCCGGTGCTGCCAATCCAATCGTCAAGATGAACGACAACAGACTTTTTAAATACTTCTTATTCATTTTTTCCCCTTTAAAGTTACATCTCTCTTGTTCTTCAATACATCAAGGTAAACTATCAGTTTATTGTACAGCAAAAGAAAATCCGCCGCAAGTTCTGCAGCGGATTTTTTCTTAAAAAATGCGATTTCACTATTTATCCTTCTTTTCCGAGGAGCCCTCGCCGGAAGCGTATGCACCGACAATCTTCCAGGAATCGTCATCTTGTTTTTTCAGCTTCAGCTGGATTTCCTGCTTCAGCTCGCCGGTTTCGTCCACCTTCTTGGAGAACGCGTCCAGCATGTCCGGAATCACGTCGGAATATACCTTCTTCATCAATGCCTTCTGACCCTTGGATACATAGAGGTTCGTCAGCTCATCCATGTGCTTCTCCATGTACTTGTTGGCAATCTTATTCACCTCGCTGTCCACATTGATGTCGTCCAGCTTGTACGGATTGTAGCCGTGGGTGGTCTTCACCAGAACCGTCGCCTCGTCATCCTTTATTTCTACCTCGCCGATTTCATACTTCGTAATGAAGTTATCCTGCATCTTCTCGGTGAAATCATCGATGCTCTTGGTGGCTTTATCGCCCAGCTCCTTCTTGGACAGGCCGCTGGATGTGTAGAACACCTTGGACAGGTTCTCCAGATCCGAGAGTCCCAGTTCCTTCTCCACATCTTCCGTGCAATGCTTTCCCGCATCGGAGAACGCTCCGCTTTCCAGGCTCTGCATGAATCCGTCTGCCGCATCTTTGACCTTCGATTCTTCCTTGTTTCCGCAGCCGGCAAATACCAGCACTGTCAGAAGCAGGGAAAGGGCCAGTGCCAATTTCTTCTTCATACTCATATATATCCTCCTTCCATAACCGCAGATACCGTCGTTTTCAAAAATTATATTATACTTCCCGGGTTTCCGCAATACTCCAAAGAGCACCCTTTTGAGAGAAAAAAGCAGAAAATCCACCGCGCTCACCGCGATGGATTTTCTATTGCCAGTATGTATTGTGCGATATTTGCGATTTAGAATTTCAGCTTGGAGAATTTGCTCTTCTTCGGATAGGCTTTCTCGGACAGTTCGTCCGCCATTTTCTGAATGGCCTTCTTCTCCTTGGAGCTGAGTTTTGTCGGCACCTCCACGATGACCTTTACGAACAGATCTCCGTACCGTCCGGTGCGAGGGTTCTTTACGCCCTTGCCCTTCAGGCGGAAATTGGATCCGGTCTGAGTTCCCGCCGGAATGGTGTAGCTGTAGGTCTCGTTGAAGCCCGGCACGCTCACCTTTGCGCCCAGCGCTGCCTGATCGAAGGAAATCGGCAGGTCCAGATACAGGTCGTCACCTCTTCTCTTATAGGTGCTGTGGGGACGTACATTCAGCACGATGTACAGGTCTCCGCTCGGTCCGCCGTTGGTTCCCGGCTCGCCCTGACCCCGAATCGGAATCACGCTGTCGTTGTCCACGCCCGCCGGAATATTGATCTTAATCTTAACCTTCTTCCGAACTGCGCCGGCACCGTGGCAATCCGGACACGGTGTGTCGATAATCTGACCGGTTCCGCCGCACTTGGAGCAGGTGGTCACGTTCTGAATTCGGCCGAACGGCGTATTGGATACCTGGGTCACCTGACCGGTTCCGCCGCAGGCGTCGCAGGTGCGCTTGGAGGTTCCCGGTGCCGTGCCTTCCCCATTACAGGTCTTGCACTGTACCATCTTGGTCAGTTCCACTTCCTTCTCACAGCCGAAGATTGCCTCGGTAAAATCAATGGTAATCTCCTTCTGCAGATCCCGGCCCTTCATCGGACCGTTACGCCGTGCGGAACGCCGGCCGCCGCCGAAGCCGCCAAAACCGCCGCCACCGCCGAACATATCAAATATATCGCTGAAATCGAAGCCGCCAAAACCGTCGAATCCACCGGCGCCGCCTCCGAAGCCGGCATTTGGATCCACTCCGGCATGGCCGAATCGATCGTATTTGCTCTTTTTATCCGGATCCGACAGAACCGCATAGGCTTCGTTCACTTCTTTGAACTTCTCTTCCGCCTCTTTGTCGTCGGGATTCCGGTCCGGATGATACTTCATGGCCATCTTACGGAATGCCTTCTTGATTTCATCATCCGATGCGCCCTTTTGAAGTCCAAGCACTTCGTAATAATCTCTTTTTTCAGCCATCTTTCGTTCCTTTCCAAAATATATCTATTTCATTTGTCATTATCATGAAATGACAGCTGCCGGCAGTACGCCGGCAGCTTTTCTATAATACACAGATTATTTATCGTCGTCAACTACTTCGTAGTCTGCGTCTACTGTGTTTCCGTTGTGTGCCGCACCGGAGTTCTGATCTCCCGCTGCCTGCTGTGCACCCATGTCCGGTCCTGCCTGACCTGCGGCACCCTGTGCAGCCTGTGCTTCCTGATAGATTCTGGTGGAGATTGGATAGAATGCGTTGGTCAGCGCTTCCATCTTGCTCTTCAGGTCTTCGGTGGATGCGTTGTTGTTCAGCGCTTCCTGCAGATCCTTCTTCGCATTTTCCACTGCGGTCTTCTCGGAATCGTTTACCTTGTCGCCCAGCTCGTTCATCTGCTTTTCGACTTCGAAAATCATGCCCTCTGCCTGGTTCTTGGTCTCGATTTCTTCCTTATGCTTCTTATCTTCCTCAGCGAATCTCTCCGCTTCCTTGATCTTCTCGTTGATCTCATCCTCGGACAGCTTGGTGGAGGAGGTGATGGTAATCTTCTGTTCCTTACCGGTACCCAGATCCTTTGCGCTTACGTTAACGATACCGTTGGCATCGATATCGAAGGTAACCTCAATCTGCGGAATTCCACGAGGAGCCGGTGCAATGCCGGACAGCTGGAATCTTCCCAGTGTGATGTTGTCGGAAGCCATCTCTCTTTCACCCTGCAGTACGTGAATGTCTACTGTGGTCTGGTTATCTGCTGCGGTGGAGAAAATCTGACTCTTCTTTGTCGGAATCGTGGTGTTTCTCTCGATCAGTTTGGTAGCGATTCCGCCCAGTGTCTCGATGGACAGGCTCAGCGGAGTAACATCCAGCAGCAGTACGTCATTGACCTCACCGGTCAGTACGCCGGCCTGAATGGATGCACCGACTGCAACGCACTCATCCGGGTTGATGCCCTTGAACGGTTCCTTACCGGTTACTCTCTGTACCGCAGCCTGTACTGCCGGGATACGTGTGGAACCACCGACCAGGATAACCTTGTCCAGGTCTGCCGGAGTAACGCCGGCATCTCTCATTGCCTTGTTCATCGGCTCGATGGATCTGTCTACCAGATCGGAAGTGAGCTGATCGAATCTCGCTCTGGTCAGGTCCATATCCAAATGCAGCGGACCGTCAGCGGTTACGGTGATGAACGGCAGGTTAATCTTTGTGGTCTGTGCGCTGGACAGTTCCTTCTTTGCCTTCTCTGCGGCTTCCTTCAGTCTCTGCAGTGCCATGTTGTCCTGTCTCAGGTCCACGCCGTGCTCCTTCTGGAAGGAGTCTGCCAGGAAGTCCATGACCTTATTATCGAAGTCATCGCCGCCCAGGTGCGTATCACCGTTGGTTGCCAGTACTTCGAAAACGCCGTCGCCCAGTTCCAGTACGGATACATCGAATGTACCGCCGCCCAGGTCGTATACCAGGATCTTGTGGGATCCCTCTGCCTTGTCCAGACCGTATGCCAGGGACGCAGCGGTCGGCTCGTTGATAATTCTCTTTACATCCAGTCCGGCAATCTTACCGGCATCCTTGGTTGCCTGCTTCTGTGCATCGGAGAAGTATGCCGGCACGGTGATTACCGCTTCGGTAACCTTCTCGCCCAGATAGCTTTCCGCATCTGCCTTCAGCTTTGCCAGAATCATCGCGGAAATATCCTGCGGTGTGTACTGCTTTCCGTCGATTTCTACGTGATAGTTCTCACCCATGTGTCTCTTAATGGATGCGATGGTTCTGTCCGGGTTGGTGATGGCCTGTCTCTTTGCAGTCTCACCTACCAGTCTCTCACCGTTCTTTGTGAATGCCACTACGGACGGAGTGGTTCTTGCACCCTCTGCGTTAGCGATTACGGTCGGTTCTCCACCTTCCAGTACAGCGACACAGCTGTTTGTTGTTCCCAAATCAATTCCAATTACTTTGCTCATTTCTATTACCTTTCCTTCCTTGAAATTACTTTGTTACTGCGACCATAGACGGTCTGATTACTTTATCGTTCAAAGCGTAGCCCTTCTGCAGGACCTTACTTACTTTGCCGCTTTCCAGCTCTTCATTCTCTTCGGTCATCACCGCATTGTGCTTCGTCGGGTCAAAATCCTGACCTTCCGCTTCCACTTCCGCCAGACCGGATTTCTGAAGCTCCGTTACCATTTGGGTAAAAATAAGTTCCATTCCCTTGGCGTATCCGGCAGGGTCATCCTCTGCGCTGGCCGCCAGGGCTCTTTCAAAATTGTCCAGAACCGGAAGCAATTCCATCACCAGCTTCTCGGTGGCATATTCCCGAATGTCGTTCTTTTCCTTCGCTACCCGTTTCTTGTAGTTCTGGAACTCGGCCATCAGGCGGACGTATTTCTCGTTTCCGTCATCGGCTTTTTCTTCGGTCTTCTCTTCTGCCTTTTCCTGGGTCTCTTCCGCCTCCGGTGCGTTATCTTCTTCCGGAGTCTCGGACGTCTCCGCCGAACCGGTTTCTTTTTTTACTTCATCTTCCGGAGTCTGGGCTTCCTTCTTCTGTTCTTCACTCATCCTCTTTCTCATCCTTTCCATTGCTCAGCATAAACGATTGGCTGAGGTTGTTTGTCAAATATTCCATAATCGAGGTGACCTCGCTGTAGTTCATACGGGTCGGCCCGATAACGCCGATTTTGCCCACCAGCTTGCCGTCCACGTGGTAGGTGGCGGTAATCACGGAGCTGTTCTTCATGGCCTGTTCCGGATTCTCGTTGCCGATGGTGACGATTACGCCGTTGTCCCGGTTCAGAATGTCCCGGGTGAATTCCTCCTTCCGGCTCACCAGCTCCAGGAAGGATTTGGCCCGATCCAGGTCGCTGTATTCCGGAATGTTGAATATGTTGGTGAGGCCTTCCATGTACAGGTTGACGTTCAGCATATCCTCCAACGTCCGCATGAAGTTGGGCATCACGTCTCCTGCCAGGGAACTCAGCGCCCCCAGGTCGGTGCCCACATCTTCGATGATAGAATTCTTCAGCACGTCGTCGATGGTGTGACCTTTATAATGGTAGGTCATGGTCTTGCTGAGAATCTCCAGGGCGTCGTTGGTGTACGGCACGTTCAGGCGCAGGGTGGTGTTGGTCACCTTTCCGCTGTCTGCCACAATCATCAGGACGATTTTGTCATCGTCGATGGGAAGCAGCCGGATGAACTTCAGGGTGTCCTGCCGAGTGGACGGGGTCATGGCAAAGGATGCCAGCTTCGTAATCTCGGACAGAAGCTCTGCCGCGTGGCGAATGGTCTGATCGAACTCGTTCCGGTTCGCCCGAAGTCGCTCGTTGATGGTCTGCTTCTCCTGAAGGCTCAAGTCCGTCTTCTGCATCATGTTGTTCACGTAGAGCCGGTACGCCTTATCGGAAGGAACTCGTCCCGCCGATGTGTGGGGATGAGTCAGATAACCCATCTCTTCCAGATCCGCCATCTCATTCCGAATGGTGGCCGGGCTCACGCCAAAATCATATTTCTTCGCGATGGAACGGGAGCCTACCGGTTCGGCGTTCTGCACGTAATCCGTAATAATTGCCTGAAGGATTCGCAGTTTTCGTTCTGTTAAATCCATTGTTCTGCCTCCTTCTGTTTCCTCGTTGTTAGCACTCAATACACTGGAGTGCTAATCACTGTCTATAGTGTACTCTCACCCTCCCAAATAGTCAACGAGTAAATTGAAGTTTTTTGTGTTTTTTCTGTGATTAGTGTACAATACTCATGTTTAAACATTCAGGAGGAATCACCATGGATTACAAAAGAATTCTTACAATACAGGACATTTCCTGCGTGGGCCAGTGCTCCCTCACCGTAGCGCTCCCCATCCTCTCCGCCTGCGGCCTGGAGACGGCCATTCTCCCCTCGGCGGTGCTGTCCACCCACTCCGTGGGCTTCCGGGATTTCACCTTCCGGGACCTGACGGAGGACATTCCCGCCATCGAACACCACTGGCAGCAGGAGGGAATCCGCTTTCAGGCGGTGTACACCGGCTACCTGGGAAGCGCCCGCCAGATTGAAATGGTCCAAGACATCTGCCGAAATCTGCTGGTGCCCGGCGGCAAAAAAATCGTAGATCCCGCCATGGCCGACCGGGGAGAGCTGTATCCGGTCTTCGATATGGATTTCGTTCAGGAGATGAAAAAATTAGTGGGAGAAGGAGATATCGTGCTGCCCAACATTACCGAGGCTTCGCTTCTGACCGACACAGAGTATCGGGAGGAATACGATGAGGAGTACATCTGCGGCCTGGTGGACGGAATTCACCGATTGGGTGCCGGCACCGTGGTGCTCACCGGCGTGAGCTACGACGCCCAAAGCACGGGAGTCCTGGTTTCGGAGCAGGGCAAACAGACCTACTACCGCCACGAGCTGCTGGACCGGGGCTGCCACGGCACCGGGGACGTGTACGCCTCTTCCTTTGTGGGGGCGTACATGCACGGCAAAACCGTCCCGGAGGCCGCCCGGATCGCAGCGGATTATACCCTGGCCTGCATCAAAAACACCCTGGACGACCCGGACCACTGGTACGGTGTAAAATTCGAGCCGGTGCTGGGGGAACTGATTGACGCACTGAAGTAAGCCGGCGCCCGGGCCGGGTTTGCTGCTCTGACCGGCCCATGGTTCGCGCAAGAAAACCGAATTCATTGGGTTTCCGGGGAATCGTACGCAAACCGGGGCGGCCGCCGGGCCGGGTTTGGGACTCCGCCGGACCGGGTTTGGGGCTCCGCCGGGCTGGCTTTGGGACTCCGCCGGGCCGGGTTTGGGGCTCCGCCGGGCCGGCTTTGGGGCTCCGCCGGGCCGGCTTTGGGACTCCGCCGGGCCGGGTTTGGGGCTCCGCCGGGCCGGATTCAGATGAGAAGTGATGCATGGACCCTTGTTTTTCCGTCTCATGCATCAACTCCATTTTCGGGGTTGATGCATGAGCACCCATTTTTTTGTTCCATGCATCACTTTTCCGCATTGCCGCCGGACATCAGCCCTTTAATTGCTCGGCGGCGGTGAACCAATTGATGCAGGAACATCATTTTTCAGCGTTCCTGCATCAATTTCCCGATTTGCACCGGCGGCCCGGGCGAGAGCCGGGCCGCGTTCAGATGAGAAGTGATGCATGGTCCTTTGTTTTTCCGCCTCATGCATCAACTCCATTTCCGGGGTTGATGCATGAGCGCCCATTTTTTTGTTCCATGCATCACTTTTCCGCATTGTTTTTCCCAAAAGGAAAAGAATTGACGACGAACTCCCTTTCTTCCCCTTTTCGTCGTCAATTCTAATCATTTCCTCACGCCTTCTGCTCTAATCTGCATTCGGTTTGCAAAATTTTGACGACAGACCCCCGCCCTTGGAAAGTCTGTCGTCAATCTAATATTTTCTTCTCATTTTTGTTCCAATCAAAGTTCCGCTCAATGGCAAAAAATCCCTTCTTCCAACCCGAATTTCCTGCTTTCAAGACCTTATCTCGCCATCAACCCCGGCATTGGACTCTAATCTACCCGGCGGCCGCGGGGAAATTGACGGCGGAACGCTCTTCCTCGAGGTTCCGTCGTCAATTTCTACCGGTTTCCTGAAAGCAGTCCAAATTAGAGACCTTCACGAGCAGCTCTTTTTCAAATGCTCACTAACTTTTTGGTTCTTCACTTTTTCTTCTATTTAAAAACGACCTCCGGAGTGTTCCATCCTTACACCGAACACCCGAAGGTCTCTCATCTTTTCATCCTTTATAATTTCCCCTGCTCCCGCAGTTTTTTCTCCGCTTTCCGTTCCGGCATGATCTTCCTCACATTGTTTCCGGATACCAGCATCAACACCCCGTCCAGCACCAGCGGCGCAATCAGCAACCTCGGAAAGGTGAGCGCCTGCCCTGCGCTGTTTTTAACCACTTGCAAATCTGCATTGTAGAACGTCGGATCGAAGAAAAATATGCTGAACACCATGACCGCCACCATAAACAAGCTGACGCCAAAGGACATATAACTGACGAAGCGATACGTGCCTCGAACATCTTTTTTCTTCCAAAGCGTGAAATATATTACCGAAATTCCGATAAGCGGCACAGGTGCTGCGCACCATAAGATATCGACAATGTTGTAAAAATATACCCCCGTGGTATCCAACGTATACGGTTTTGCTCCGTGGAAAATCAAGTACTCCCCGTAATCCGAACGAAAGAGATACAAGAAAAGGAGCCACAAGATGATGAATCCGATTTCGTTGACTACCACATATATTCTTATGTTTCTTAGCCGATTTTCGTCCATGATTCACTCTCCTATTCCTATAAACCTATTGCATTGTATTCGTAGAACGTATGCGCTATTTTTCCGCCCTCATAATTCTTCTTTGGATAATATGCCCCGGTGTACTTATAATATTTATCCGTTTTTGAATTACTCTTATAAGCATATTTTACGAGGCTATAGGACAGGCATTTGCTATTAGGCGCATTTCTTTCAGCTGCCGGCTTCACATTTTTAGCAACAGCAGTTAAGGCACTAATCGGAAGAGTCGTCGGGACAAATGCTTGAATTGAATTCTTTAGTATAATGGAAATTGCGGATATTGTCATTTTCCGAATCATCTTATCTGCAGTAACGGATGCTTTTTTAATAGTTTTCACATATTTAGTATAATCCGCGGCTTTCCCTTTATACGGAGTAGTCCGGTAGACAGAACCTCTACCGTACTGCGATGCCACAGAAACATCTTCATTGAAACTTTCTTCCGCTATTATCTCCGTATTGCTTTCGACAACTACCTCTTTCCCATCAAGAAGTAGTTTCCCATCCGAAGTTTTTGTAATTGTATCATGGAGATTTCCATCATATACATCCATAACTATATCTCCATTTGAGGCTTTGCGAATTTCTGCTGTTTCAATAATCCCGTCCTCGTAATCGATTTTGTACACAAAAGGTGATGTTGCACTTGCTTTTTCTAACGTAATCTTATCTAAATCTACGCTCATCTCCCGGAACAGCTTTTCATCCTGCAAAACCTTTTTCTCACCATTGATTGTCAGATCACATGAATTGCAATCGATTGTTTGCGCGTCTTTCTGTGAAATCACTTCGCCGGTACTCGAAGCATATGCCATTTGTGAAAGACTCATCGTAAACAAAAGTGTAAAAACTGTTGCTTTCTTTCTAAGCATGCTAAACATAATTAACCTCCTTTTCTCATGAATGTGCTTCCCCCGCGGTTCTGCCACCCAACAGGGTTATACAATTATCACTACAAGTATTTCAAAAACTCATAGTGTACCTCTTACCGTCAGAATACCTTATTCTGCTTGCCTTGTCAACAAATATTTATTTTCACTAAATATTGACTTCTTTCTTTATTTACGTTATCTTTATGCTGTGAGGGGTAACTATGATTCAAGAACGAAACAATTTTAAGATGGGCACCGTAGAGATGTTGCTCTTGTCTCTATTATCTCAAAAGGATTTATACGGGTATGAGATTTCCTTACTGCTTAAGGATCTCTCTTCCGGAGCATTTGTTGTTCCCGAAGGCAGTCTCTACCCAACGCTGTACAAGTTGGAAGATAAGAAATACATCACTTCCAATGCGGTTAAGACCGGAAAAAGAAGAGTTCGGAAATACTACCATATTGAAGATGCCGGAAAAGAACGGTTGAAGCAATTGCTCCAAGATTATCGTCTTATTGCCAACAGCATCGATATTATTCTGAACACAGACATTTCCCAGTTCGAGGAGAACAGAACCCATGCAGATGAGTAAAGAGATAAAAAAATATTTGAAAGAGATCAAGCTTCTTCTTCCTGCTTTCAATAAAGAAGAAAAGAAGTTTCTCCGTGATTTAATGGAACGGATTGAGGATTATCTTGATGAGAATCCAAATGCAACAATGCAGGATATTGAAAATCAGTTTGGAACGCCTATGGAAATTGCGCAAAGCTATATGTCCTCTCTGGATTTGGATGTATTACTTAAGCGTCTCTCCATCAGCCATTTCGTCCGTCGATTTTTTGCGATTGCTGCAATCTGCATGATTCTCGGTCTATGTGTCTACAGCATATGTATGTATAAAGCGTACATATGCTACAAGGATACTCTTGTTACAAATTCCGAAACTGTTATCGTAGACTAGAATATCCGGACCTAGAGGGAGGTTTATTATGAAACGATTATGTCTCTTAGTCTTTCTTCTACTGCTCATGATTCTCGCACCTGTCACTTCATTTGCGGATTCATCGGATTCAAAACCAGAAAATGATTATTCAAATGATGATAATTATTATGAAACGATTATTGTCAATGGATCGGACAGGTATCTGCACTGCTTACCTCAGACGTTCTCTCAAACGAAGAAACTTAAAAGTAAATTTAGAAAGTCAAAAATAACATATTATAAAAGTGCATCCGGGAAAAAACTATGGTACGTAAAAGTGACCGGAACTTTTACATATAGAAATGGAATTGTACGGTGTATCGGTTCCACAGTGACGGCAAAGGCACTGTCTTCCTCTTGGAAATGCACCAAAAAAACTACGTGGAAAAAGAATAACAAAGCCTCCGCAAAAGCGACCTTCACGCATTATCTGAATGGAAGCCCCAAAGAATCGCTAACGCGCACCGTTACTTTAACTTGCAATTCCAAAGGTCAGTTTTCTTTATTATAGTATAAAACACCTGTTGCCTCATCTCTGAGACAGCAGGTGTTTTGCTTTTGTTATTCGCACGAAATGCTGTTTATGTCGCTCCCTATTTCGCCTTCACTTCTTTCCAGTACTTGCTGTACAGATCCGTGGTTTTCGTATCCAGCGTTTTTAGCGTATCGCACATGGCCAGGGTCTCATCCGTCGGGAAGATGGCTTCCTCGTTCCGGTACTTCTTCTCGATCAGCTTCATCGCCGCCTCGTTCGGAGTGGTGTAGTAGAGGTAATCGAAATTCTTTTTTGCCACCTTCGCCTTGCACATGTAGTTGATGAACTTCTCCGCATTGGCCTTGTTCTTGGAGGTTTTCGGAATGGCCCAGGAATCCACGAAGAATTCCGTGCCTTCCTTCGGAATGATGAATTCCACATCCGGGTTCAGGTCCTTGGTGTAGATGTACTCGCCGTTCCACACCACGCCGATGGCTGCGGAGCCGTCGGCCAGCAGATCCCGGGCGGAATCGTTGGCGTACTTGTACACCAGCGGCTTTTGCTTCTTCAGCAGTTCCGCTGCCGCCTTGATTTCCTTCTCGTTGGAGGTGTTCTGGTCGTATCCCAGCAGCCGCAGGGCAATCATGAAGTCGTCCCGGACGCTGTCCGGCATCACGATGCTGTCCTTGAACTTCGGATTCCACAGGTCTCCCCAAGAATCTATTTTTACATCTCCCACCATCTTCTTGTTATAGATGATTCCGGCAACGCCCACCATGTACGGCACGGAGTATTTGTTGCCCGGGTCGAAGGATTCCGACTTCTTCATGTAGCGGGAATCGATGTTTTTCAGGGCCGGGAGGTTCTTCTTGTCCACCTCCAGGAGCATTTTGTTGTGAATCATCTTCTCAATCATGTAGTCGGAAGTGATGATGACGTCGTAGTCCGCGGTTCCCTTCTCGATAACCGGATACATTTCCTCTGCGGTATCGTAGGTATCCTGGATGACCCGGATTCCCGTCTCATCCTCGAAGTCCGCAATCGCTTCCTGGTCGAAATAGTCTCCGTAGCTGTAGACGTAGACCTCGCCGTTCTCGCCGCTTCGGCAGCCGGTGCAGAGCATCATTCCCAGCACGACCACCGCCGCCAGCACCCATTTGATTTTCTTCATCTACGCAGCCGTCCTTTCATTCTTAATATTGTTCCGGTTCACCACCAGCAGCACCACCAGCGCAATCAGGAAAATCACGGTGGACAGCGCGTACAGGGATGGACGAATTCCGATTTTCACCTCGCTGTAGATCAGCGTGGAGATGGTGTTGATGCCCGCCCCTCTGGTAAAGTGGGTGATGATGAAATCATCGATGGACATGGTAAAAGAAAGCAGGAATCCCGATGCGATTCCCGGCAGAAGCTCCGGCAGCACCACTTTGCGGAAGGCGTATCCCCGGGAAGCGCCCAGGTCCAGCGCCGCTTCGAACAGGGTGTCCGTCGCCTTGTTCATCCTCGGCCGCACCGACAGAATCACGTATGGAATGCAGAACGTGACGTGGGAAAAAAGAATCGTGCAGTATCCCAAGGAGATGCCGAACATCAGGAAGGACAGCATCAGCGCGATACCCGTCACGATGTCCGCATTCAGCATCGGAATGTTGTTGCATCCCATCAGCACCGTCTGGGTGTTCTGCTTCATCCCATCGATTCCGATGACCGCCATGGTTCCGATAATCGTGGCAATCAGCGCCGCCAGCAGCGCGATGGAGAAGGTGTTCACCAGCGCGCCCAGAATCAGCTTACTGTGAAACATTTCCGCGTACCACTTCAGGCTGAACCGGGTAAACACCGACATGGACTTCGCCTCGTTGAACGACAGCACGATCAGCGTCAGTATCGGGAGATACAGGAACAGCATGATAATTACAATGTACAGATTTCCAAAGAATTTCTTCATATGAACGTTCCCTCCCCGGTTTTATCGAATTTCTCCAGCAGCACCATGCTGATAATAATGAACACCATCATCACCAGGGACAGTCCCGACCCCAGATACCAGTTGGAGTTCACCGTGAACTCCTGCTCGATGATGTTTCCGATCAGGTTCACCTTTCCGCCGCCCAGCATATTGGAAATAACGAAGGTGGTGAGGGCCGGAATAAATACCATGGTGATTCCGCTGACGATGCCCGGCACGCACAGGGGTAAAATCACTTTACGGTACACATAGGCTTTACCGGCTCCCAGGTCGTAAGCGGCCTCGATCAGATGGCTGTCGATCTTCATCACCGCGTTGTAAATCGGCAGAATCATAAACGGCAGGAAGTCATATACCATGCCCAGCACCACCGCGCCCGGCGTGTTCATCATTTCCTGTCTCGGCAGACCGATGGCCTGCAGGATTCCGTTGATCACCCCTGCCCGTTCCAGCAGCACCTGCCATGCCATGGTCCGGAGCAGGAAGTTCATCCACATCGGCAGAATCAGCACGAAAATCGTGAAGCCCTGCTTTCCGAACTTGCTGTCCCGAAGCACCATCGCCATCGGGAATGCCACGATCAGGCACACCAGCGTGCTCACCAGCGCCAGCAGCAGGGACAGCCCCAGCGCCTGCATGTGGTTGGCGCTGAACATGGCGGTGATGTTATCCAAAGTAATCCCTCCGTCACGGGACGTGAATCCGTAGTAAGCAATGGAGAGGATTGGAATGACCGTTCCGGCAATCACAAAGACGATGAACGGTGCCGACCATTTCTTGCTAAATGTCAATTTCAATCGCCTCCTCTTCCTGTGTCTTTGGCTTGTGCATGATTTGAATGTTCTCCGGACGAACGTACAGTCCTACCGTGCTTCCCACTTCGTAGGAATCGTAATTCTGCAGGAGCCACTCAAAATCTCCTTCCGTATCGGCCTGCGCCAACATCTCGTAGTGCATGCCGATGAACAGCTTGCTGGTAATCTTGGCGTCCAGAATGCCCTTTCCCGCCGGGTGGATTTCCAGATCCTCCGGTCGAATCAGCACGTCCACATCTAATCCCGGGGCAAAGCCGTTCTCGCTGCCGTCGATGCACGGGAAATCCACGCCGTTGATTCGAACCAGACGATCCCGGACCATTTTGCCGGAAAGGATGTTGCTGTCACCGATGAAATCCGCCACGAATGCGTTCTCCGGTTCGTTGTAGATTTCCTCCGGCGTTCCTTCCTGCTGAATCCGCCCGCTGTTCATGACGATGACCTTATCCGACATGGTCAGCGCCTCTTCCTGGTCGTGGGTTACGTAGATAAAGGTGATGCCCAGCTCGTGCTTCAGCCGCACCAGCTCGTACTGCATCTCCTGTCTCAGCTTCAAGTCCAGCGCTCCCAGCGGCTCATCCAGAAGAAGCACCTTCGGCTCATTCACGATGGCACGGGCCATGGCCACCCGCTGCTGCTGTCCGCCGGACATCTGGGAGATCTTCCGGTTCTCGTAGCCCTCCAGGTTCACCAGCTTCAGGCCGTAATGCACCTTCTCCTTGACGTCCGATTCGCTCATTCCTTTTACCCGAAGACCGAAGGCCACGTTGTCTCCCACGGTCATGTGCGGGAAGAGGGCGTAGTTCTGGAATACCGTATTCAGGTTTCGCTGGTTGGACGGCACGTTGGTGATATCCTTGCCGTCAAAAAGAACCCGGCCGCTGTCCGGGTTTTCGAAGCCCCCCAGAATCCGCAGCGTCGTAGTCTTTCCGCAGCCGGACGGTCCCAGCAGCGTGACAAATTCTTTTTCCTGAATGGAAATGGTAATGTTCTTCAGGACTTCGTTCTCCCCGTAGGATTTCCGAATGTTCTCCAATCTAATCAGTTCCGCCAATGCTTTCTTCCTCCTTTGTTCTTTCCCGATGTCATTTCTTTAAAAGCTTGGGGGTGTGCTCACCCAGATCAGCTCGGCTCCCGCCGGTGAGCTGATGTAATGTTCTTCGTCCGGGTAGAGATAGAAGCTCTCTCCTTCTCCCACGGCATACTTCTCTTTCCCGATGTGGACTTCCACACTTCCGGAAATAACGTATCCGAACTCCTCTCCCTCGTGGGGATTGTCCGGTATGGTGGATCCCCCCTTCTCCAGGGTCAGCCGGATGGGTTCCATCTCGTTTCGCTGGGCGTTGGGGACGATCCATTCGATGCGGCTCTTTCGGGCCGAATCCTCCTTTACAAAATAATCTTCCGCCGAGAACACCACCTGGGGGCGGGTCCGGTTGGTAAAGAATTCTCCGCAGTCCGTTCCCAAACAGGTGAGAATATCCTCCAGGGTAGCGATGGACGGGGAAGTGAGATCCCGCTCAATCTGCGAAATAAACCCTTTGGACAGTTCTGCCCGGTCCGCCAGCTCCTCCTGGGTCAGACCCCGTTCGATTCGGATTCGACGGATTTTCTCTCCGATTTCCATGATAACCTCTTTTTCTAAAAACATAGAATACTAAAAATGAAGTTTAGTATTTGTAAACTCAAACACTAAAAATTATACTTGACCCCGCAAGGAAGTCAAGTAAATTTTTTGTATAGTATTCATTAAATTTCCAGGCCCATCTCTGCCAGAACGTCCACCATGGCATCCATTTCCTTGTTCTCGTGGAACTCGATTCTTCCGGCGTCGCTGAGCATTGCCAGCTTCGGATCGATCGGCAGCTTTGCGATGACCGGAATGCCGTATTCCGCACCGATGGCATCCGCAGAGCTCGGCCCGAATACCTCGATCTTCTTTCCGCAGTCCGGGCATTCCAGGTAGCTCATGTTCTCCACCATTCCCAGAATCGGGATGTTCATCATCTGCGCCATCTTCATCGCCTTCTCTACGATCATGGATACCAGCTCCTGCGGAGAGGTTACGATGATGATGCCGTCCACCGGAATGGACTGGAAGATGGTGAGCGGAACGTCGCCGGTGCCCGGCGGCATATCGATGAACATTACATCCAGGTCGCCCCAGATTACGTCGGTCCAGAACTGGGTAACCGCACCGGCGATTACCGGTCCTCTCCAGATAACCGGATCCGTCTCGTTATCCGTCAGCAGGTTCAGAGACATGATCTCCATCTCCGTCGGTGTGGAAGCCGGAAGCAGTCCCATGTTGGACACCTCTGCCTTCTCGTGAATTCCGAACATCTTCGGAATGGACGGTCCGGTGATATCCGCATCCAGGATACCGGTCTTCAGACCGTTTCTATTTGCAGCGATTGCCGACAGCGCGGTGACCATGGATTTGCCCACGCCGCCCTTTCCGCTGACTACGCCAATGACTTTTTTGACACTGCATCCCTCATGCATCTTTTCGTGAGGATCCTTCTGTTCCCCCTGTCTGGACGCACAATCTGCGCTGCATGTTTCGCAAGAATGAGTGCAGTTTTCTTCAAATTCTGCCATTTTGTTCCCTCCTATACATTACACAATATACATTCGCACGGGGTGATTATACCATATTCCCATCCCAAATGCACTGTATGCATTCCACTATTAAATATATTCGTTGCCGTTCACCCGGTCCACGTATTGACAAGCGTGGGTAGCCGCCACCGCACCGTCGCCCACCGCCGTGGTGAGCTGCCGCACGGACTTGCTCCGGCCGTCTCCCGCCACGAACACGCCGTCCCGCTTGCCGCCGCAGTTTTCATCAATCGGATAGTATCCGGCTTCGTCCATTTCCACCAGGCCCCGGAACGGCTCCCCGTTCGGCACCTGCCCGATGGCCACGAAAAATCCGTCCACCGGAAGCTCCGTCTCTTCTCCGGTCTTCCCATCCCGCAGGGTCACGCTCTGAATAATCTTCTCCCCTTGCACGGAGGATACGGTCTTCTCCATGGCAAAAACAACATTGTCTTTGGACTCCAGTTCCCGAACCAATCTCTCTTCCGCCCGGAAACGGTCTCGGCGATGGATGATGGTCACCTTCCGGCAGATGCCCGACAGGTAGATGGCATCCTCCACCGCGGTGTTGCCGCCGCCGTAGACCGCCACATCCCGGTTCCGGAAAAAGGCGCCGTCGCACACGGCACAGAAGGAAAGACCCCGGCCGATGAAATCTTCTTCCCCCGGCACGTTCATCTTCCGGCGCTGTAGTCCGGTGGCCAGAATCACGGCGGTACATTCCACCGATTCCTCCGCCGTCTTTACCTCATAACTTCCGTCTTCCTTCGGCAGGATTTCCGTTACACCGTCCATGAAAATCTCGGTGCCGCAATCCGCCGCTTGCTGCTGCAGCTTCATGGCGTATTCCGCACCGCCCATTCCAGGTGCCGCCGGGAAGTTGTCAATCTCATCGGTGTAGGTGATCTGTCCGCCGATCATCTCTTTCTCGAAGAGGGCCACCGTCTTTCCCGCACGGCCGGCGTAGATTCCCGCCGTCAGTCCCGCCGGGCCGCCGCCCACAATTACTACGTCATATTTTTCATTCATCATTATCACTCCTTGCATCCTTCCGGTCCACTGCTGAATGTCTTCTTATTTATATACAGTATACCGAATTCTAAAGTGCGTATCTTGAGTATAGTCGTTTCTTTCGAGGGTGGCAATATGATTTTTCTGTGATATTTATTTTCGACGGTTGAAATCCCCCGGCCGAAAGAGTATTATGTTTATTAGCAAACGGACTCGGTGAGTGCTAACCTCCCCGATTCTGTTTTTATGGGAATGAAATAAATACAAATAGAAGGAAGGTATCACAAGATGAGCAAAAAACAATTCAAAGCGGAATCCAAGCGGATGCTGGATCTGATGATCAACTCCATTTACACCAACCGGGAGATTTTCCTGCGGGAGATTATCAGCAACGCCAGCGACGCCATTGACAAGCGGTATTACGAAGAGGCCAAGAGCGGCAAGACCGGACTTTCCCGGGAGAATTTCGAAATTCGGATTGAGCCGAACAAGGATGCCCGCACCCTGACCATTTCCGATAACGGCATCGGAATGTCCGCGGAGGAGCTGGAGGAGAATCTGGGAATCATCGCCAAGAGCGGTTCCCTGGGCTTCAAGACGGAGAACGAAGAGGCCGCCAAAGACACCGACATCATCGGACAATTCGGCGTGGGATTCTACAGTGCTTTTATGGTGGCGAAACACATCGAGGTGACTTCCCGCAAGCTGGGGGAGGAGCAGGCCCACGTATGGATCAGTGACGGCGCCGACGGTTATTCCGTGGAGGACGGCAGCCGGGACGAGGTGGGCACCACCGTTCAGCTGACCTTGCGGGACGACACCGAGGAGGACAAATACGATGAGTTTCTGGAGGAGTATCGTCTGCGGAGCCTGATTACCAAATACTCCGATTATATCCGTTACCCGATCGTGATGAACGTGGAGAAATCCAAGATGAAGGAAGCGTCGGAGGAGGAAAAGGCCAAAGAGGATTATCAGCCGGAGTACGAGACCTACCGGGAGGACGAGCGCCTCAACAGCATGGTGCCGATCTGGAAAAAGAAGAAGAGCGAGATCACTCAGGAGGAGTACAACGAGTTCTACAAGTCCAAATTCTTCGACTGGAACGATCCGCTGAAGGTCATCCATACCAACGTGGAGGGCGTGATTTCCTACGATGCCCTGCTGTTCATCCCGAGCCAGGTGCCGTTCAACTACTACACCAAGGACTTTAAGAAGGGGCTGCAGCTCTACTCCAGCGGCGTCATGATTATGGATCACTGCGAGGACTTGCTGCCGGATTACTTCAGCTTCGTCAAGGGTCTGGTGGATTCTCCGGACCTGTCCCTGAACATTTCCCGTGAAATGCTGCAGCAGGACCGCCAGCTGAAGGCCATCGCCCAGCGCCTGGAGAAGAAGATTTCAAGTACCCTTCTGGAGATGCAGGAGAAAGACCGGGAGAGCTACGACAAAATGTTCGACGCCTTCGGCATGCAGCTGAAGTACGGCGTCTACGATCAGTACGGTGTGCACAAGGATAAGCTGAAGGACTTTATCGAATTCTACAGCAGTACCACCGACGAATTGGCCACCTTCAAGGAATACGTGAGCCGCATGAGAGACGACCAGAAGTACATCTACTACGCAACCGGCGAATCCAAGGAGAAGATTGCCAAAATGCCTCAGATGGACCTCTTCAAGGACAAAGGCTACGAGGTTCTGTACTGCACCGACGAGATCGACGAGTTCGCGCTGAAGATTCTGCAGAGCTACGACGACAAGGAGTTCAAGAGTATTTCCGATAAGGACCTGGGCTTCGAGATGAGCGACGAGGAGAAGAAGGCGCAGGAAGAGAAGCAGGAGGAAGCCAAGGACGTTCTCACCGCTGTAAAAGAAGCGCTGGGGGACAAGGTGGCGTCCGTCATTCTCTCCACTCGTCTGAAGGATCACCCGGTATGCTTTGCCTCCGGCGACGGCCTCTCCCTGGAGATGGAAAAAGTACTGAAGGCACAGGCGGAGATTACCGGCAACAAGGAAGTGGGCGCCATCAAGGCGGACAAAATTCTGGAGCTGAACGGAGACCATCCGTTCTTCGCTGCCCTGAAGGCCGCAGTGGAATCCGACAACAAGGAAAAGGTTTCGGATTACGCTCAGCTTCTGTACGATCAGGCTCTAATTATTGAAGGTCTGCCGATCGACGATCCGGTCGCATTCAGCAACAGAATCTGCAACTTGATGAAATAGAATTACTTGCTCATGAAATGAAACGAGGGCTGCGGCAGGACGCCGCAGCCCTCGTTTTATATTTAAAGTTAAATTTACTTTTCGTATCAAATATGCTATAATATTTTGTCGCGTCTATACTTAATTGATTTTATAAAATTTCAATTAATTTTATAAAACGCTTTATTTTATCAACCCGAATAGGGTAAGGAAAGCAGATGAAAAAAAAAGCCAAAACCCTAGCAATCCTGCTGGTTTTTCTTGTTGGATTGCTAATAATGCTATATCCGTTTATAAGAAACTCCCTAAACCGGATGAAAACGGAGAATCTGGTCAGCAAGTACAACGGGGATGTGGATAAGACTTCGCAGCGAAAGCTGACGGAAGCCTACCGAAAAGCACAGGCGTACAACCGAAATCATACCGCAAACACAATTGTGGACATATTCAATCAAGATTCTCCCGTTCGGGATGAATACATGTCTCTTCTGAATCTGTCCGGGAACGGAATGATGGGATATATCGAAATTCCCGAGATTCACCAGCGACTCGTAATCTACCACGGCACCGGCGATGAGGTGCTCCAAAAGGGCTGCGGACACATTGCCGGAACCAGCCTTCCGGTAGGGGGCAAAAGCACGCATGCCGTGCTCGCCGCTCATAGAGGCTTGCCCAGCGCAAAACTTTTCACCGATCTCGACCGGTTGAAAGTCGGGGATGAATTCTACTTGTTTGTACTGAACCGCACCCTGGCCTATAAGGTGGACCAAATTAAAACGGTAAAGCCGGATAATCTGGATGAACTTCAGATTGAAAAAGGAAAGGATTACGTAACTCTGTTTACGTGCACACCGTACGCCGTGAATACCCATCGGCTGTTGGTGCGGGGGCACCGCGTACCGTACGTTCCGAAGGGCAACGCCACCCGGACCGTGTTGGATTCTTTCGAAACCTATTGGGTCATTATATTCGTCTTAGGAATCATTGCATTGGCAGTGGTTATATGGATAAAACAAAGAGAACGCAAGAAAATGCAAAAGGAGGTGAGATGATGCTCCAACGGAGTGAAAACAACAAATAATTTTCATATTACATATTGCATCAATATACTGTATTAATTTTGGGGAGGAAATATATTTATGAAAAAAAGAACGTTTAAACGTTTATGTACCATGTGTCTGGCATTTGTGGCAGCATTTACGATGGGCATGTCCACCGCATCTTTTGCAGCGACACCGGATACGGGAGATGTAATGAAGGTTTACAATGTGGAGAAGGATGCCACTGTTACGGCATACCAGATTGTAAAGGAAGTAAAGGGTGAATGGAAAGCGGTCGATGGCGTAGACATCAAGGATCCGACCAATCCGACTGCAAATGAGATTACAGCGATTAACGTAAATGAACTCAACCCAATCCCGTTAACACAGGGGCCGGACGGTGTGTACTCCAAAGCCGGAGAAGCGGCCGGAATGTACCTGATTGAGGTCTATGGAACCGGTGCAACCGTGTACAATCCGATGATTGTCAGCGTGGATTATGATAAAGTAGCCGACAGTGTCGATGCAAAATCCAATTTTTCAAACAACGCGTACGCAAAGAGCAGCACTCCGGAAGTAAAGAAGACCAATGACACCACCGGAAATACCGGTGTCGAAGCGAAGCCGACAACCAACAAAGGCACCTCGGTACAGGCAAACGGAACAGCGAATTTCACCATCGAGACCGTCATTCCGTCCTACAGTGCGCATTACGACAATCCTACATTCAAAGTTACCGACAAGATGGATTCGGGCCTCACTCCACCGGAAGCAAAGGATGTGAATGTAACCGTCGGCGGAGAAGCCGTTCCGGACGGAAAGTGCACGGTTACAAAGAAAGCGGATGGATTCGAAGTTGCATTCGACAGTGCATATGTCCGCAGCTTAGCTTCTAAAACAGATAACGAGAGAAAAGTGGTAATCAAGTACGGTGCCCCGGTTAACGATAATGCAACCTGGAATTTCGTACCGAATAAAAACAAAGCCACCATCACATACAGCAAGAACGAAGCAGCTACCGGTGAAAAGTCCGATAATTCCAAGGTTTACACCTTCGGTCTGGATGCGACCTTAAACGGAACCGCAACCACCAACAACAAGAGAACGCACGAAATCATCAAGTTGAACGAGGATGGCAAAGCTCAGAATCCGGGCTACACCTCGGAAGCCGGAAAAGAAGAAACCGTTGAGAACGCTCTGGCCGGAGCAACCTTCACACTCTATAGCGACGAGTCCTGCGCCGATAATACTAAGGTGACGGAGGCAACAACCACAGATAACGGTTACATGGAAATGAAGGGCCTCAAAGAAGGAACATATTACCTGAAGGAAACCGCTGCACCGAATGGATATGCACCGCTCAGCGATGTATACACGGTTAAGATTTCCGCACTCTACAACGACAACGGTACGCTGAAGAGCTACACGGTGAACATCACGGATGCTGCCGGAAAGACTTACACATCCACATACAACGCAACGTACAAGGATAGTGACAGCCCGGATCAGATAACTGTAGCAGACAATTCCGAAACCCTGTTCATCAAAAACAACAGAATGACAGGGCTGCCGTCCACCGGCGGCATGGGAACTTATATCTTCCTGATTGTCGGTGCAGCCATCATGGCATTTGCGGCAGTTGCTTTCGTAAAGAACTCGAAGAAGGCAAACGAGAGCAAATAGCATCGCAGGCGGCCACACCGTGATTGCCTCGATATAACCGCATAACGATATATTCGAAAAGAGGGCTGCGACGCCATGTCGCAGCCCTCTTTTAGTTCTTCGTTTTTTCTATTTATCCTCATCTCCCTCGAAGTAAGCGGCCACCTTCTTCAGATTCTCGATAATCGGCAGGTGCTGCGGGCAAATGGCCTCACACTGGCCGCAGCCGATGCAGTCGCTTGCCTTACTGCTGTGCAGCGCCGTTCGGCTGTAGAACTCCCGCTGAGTGGTCCAGTCCGTCCGTGTCTCATTCTGGTCCGCATTGTACAACGAGAAGTATTCCGGAATCGGAATGTTCATCGGACATCCTGCCGTGCAGTAGGAACATCCGGTGCACTGAATCTCAATTCCTTCGTTAATCTTCGTCACCGCCTGCCGGATCAGTTCCTGTTCCTTTTCGTCCAACGGCTTGAAGTCCTCCATGTATCCCGTGTTATCCAGCAGCTGCTCCATGCTGCTCATGCCGGACAGCACCACGGCCACATTGTCATGACCGGCTGCGTAGCGGATGGCCCAGGATGGAACGGACAGATCCGGATCGTATGCCTTAAACGCTTTCTCCACGCTCTCCGGAATCCGGTTCGCCAGCATGCCGCCTTTCACCGGCTCCATTACGATAACCGGCTTGTTGTGCTTTGTGATCGTCTCATAGGCTTCTCGTGCCTGAATTCCCGGGCTGTCCCAATCCAGGTAGTTCAGCTGAATCTGGACGAACTCCAGCTCCGGATGTTCCGTCAGCACCCGATTCAGGAACGGTGCTTTGTCGTGGCAGGAAAAGCCCACGTGACGGATTTTTCCCTCTGCCTTCATCTTTGCCACCATGTCGAAGGCGCCCACTTCTTGAAATTTGTCGTAGTTGTCGTGGCCCATATCGTGGAGAAGATAGTAGTCAAAATACTCCACCCCGCAGCGCTCCAGCTGTGCCAAGAACACCTCTTCCGGCGTGCCGTCCTTCACGTAGGCCAGGTGATATTTGTCCGCCAGAGTGTAGCGGTCGTGGGAGTACCGGTCGGTCAGGGCCAGCTTCACCACCTGCTCGCTGTTCTTGTTGTGGTACATCCATGCGGTGTCGAAATAGGTAAACCCCCTCGCAATGAAGGTGTCCACCATTTCCTTTACCTGCTCCACATCGATGTTGTCCAGCTCTCCGTTCTCCGCATCCGTTCTCTTCGGAAGACGCATCATTCCGAATCCCAGCTTTTTCTTCGATTCGATTACTGCCATCTGTATTCCCTCCCTTTGATCAAAAAATAATCGCATATAGCAAAACAGAAGTTCAATTACTGAACTTCTGTTTCTATTGGTCGGGATGGCGAGATTCGAACTCACGACCTTCTCGTCCCGAACGAGACGCCCTACCAAGCTGGGCCACATCCCGACGTCGATTACATTGTTTATATTACCACAATGATTCCATCGACGCAAGCCTTTTTTCTGAATATCTGAATTTTAATTAAATTTCATTCATTTATGCTTTATTCGGATACCTCCGGCAACTTGGTCACATCCACCCACTCCAGTGCTCGGGAGAACTCAAAGAGCTCATCGCAGCTTACTTCGATGGCGCTGTTGGCCGTGCCGCAGGCCGGGAAAACCGTGTCGAACCGGCGAAGGGATTCGTCGCAGTACACCTTCACATCCTCTCGGTCGATGGCAAAAGCACAGACGCCGCCGATGGGATGTCCGGTAAATTCCAGAACTTCGTCCGGCGTGAGAAATTTTGCTTTTACCCCGAAGGTGTGCTTGTATTTGTGGTTGTCCACCTTGGCGTCCCCCGCCATCTGCACCACGATTGCCCCCTCTTCCTTGTTGCGGAATGACAGGGTTTTGCAAATGCGGGCGCCCTCCACGTGCAGGGCCTCTGCCGCCAGATCCACGGTGGCGCTGGATGCATCGAACTCCATCACCCGGTCCGCCGCCTCAAACTGTTCCAAATATTCTTTTACCTTCTCAATCGACATGATTTCTCCTCCCCCCTAAAGGTTTCCGTAAATGCGTTCGCGTTTGAATCGATTAGATTTCCCGGCGGCCTTCCATCGCCTTCAGCAAGGTGACTTCGTCGGCATACTCCAGGTCGCCGCCCACCGGAATGCCGTGGGCAATTCGCGTCACCCGAATTCCGGATGGCTTCAGCAGACGGGAAATGTACATGGCGGTGGCTTCTCCCTCGATGTTTGGATTGGTGGCGATAATTACCTCTTCCACTTCCGGTTCCTTCTGCAGCCGAACGATCAGGGATTTCAAGTTGATGTCCCCGGGACCGATTCCCTCCACCGGCGAGATGGTGCCGTGAAGGACGTGATAGCGCCCGTTGAACTCCCGTATCCGCTCCATGGCCAGCACGTCCTGCGGGGATTCCACCACGCAGATGACTTTCGGGTCCCGCTGAGGATCCGAACAGATGGAACAGGGATCTTGATCCGTCAGGTTTCCGCACACGGAACAGTAGCGAAGGTTCTGCTTCGCATCCCGAATGGCGTTCGCCAGGCTCTCCACTTCCGGCGTACTCAAAGACAGCACATGAAACGCCAGTCTCTGTGCTGTCTTTCCACCGATTCCCGGCAGCTTTGAAAACTCATTGATTAATCGATTCAGCGGTTTTGGATACTGCCTCATTCTGCGCCTCCTAGAGTCCCGGGATTCCCAGTCCTCCGGTAATCTTGCTCATTTCCTGCTCTACAACAGTATCCACCTGTCTCATGCCTTCGTTCACTGCGGCAATCAGCAGGTCCTGCAGCATTTCCACATCATCCGGATCCACAACGTCCTTATCGATGTTCAGCTTGGTGATTTCCTTGTTGCCGTTGATTACCACTTCAACCGCACCGCCGCCGGCTGTGGAAGTGAACTCTCTTTCCGCCAGCTCTGCCTGGCTCTGCTCCATCTCCCGCTGCATTGCCTGCATCTGCTTCAGCTGCTTCTGCATATCGCCGCCGCCCATCTTGGTCTTTCTCTTTCCTGCTCTCATACCTTTGCCCATTTTTCTTTTCCTCCTCTGTAGTTCTTAATGTTAGTCAATTATTTCCACGGACGTGCCGAAAAGGTTTCCGGCTTCTTCCGCAATTTCAGTAACGATATCGTCCTTCTGCTCCATCCGGGTCGGGTAATCCACGCACCCCATCATATTGTAGTCGGACGGAACGATTTCGTCCACTCCTTCATCACCGATGCCGAACTCCGGTTCCGCCGGGTATGCCGGCACTTCCGGTATCGGTCTGCTCGGTTCCGCTGCCGGTGGGTTGGAAGGCTTCGCTGCTGCAGCCGGCTTCACGTCCCGTACCGGCGCTGTCCCGGTCGGTGCGCTCTTTCCGTCGTCGGTCCGCAGTGTCACCACCGCGTGCTCTCCCAAAATCTGCCGGGCCGCCGCCTGAATCTCCGCCTTGCAGTCATTGGCCAGGTCAATCTTATTGGCCTTCACCAGGATGGACAATTCGCCGTTCCGATAGGATTCGATTCGGCTGGTGCTGCCCACCATAATCCGGAAGCTGGCACCCGCGTCCTGCGCCACGATATCCACAATCCGATCCCATACCCCTTCCGGGTCGAATCCGGCTTCATAAAAAGAAGATTCCGCCGCGTCGGAAGTTTCCGGCACGGCCGGGGCGGCTTCTTCTGCTGCTGCCGGAGCCGAAGGTTCCGATACCGATGCAGCCGTTTCTGCTGCCGCATTTGGCTCTTCCGTCGCCTTTGTCTCCGCGGGTACAGCCTGCACGGCCGGAACCAGCGGCACCCTCTTGAGTTCTGCTTTTGCCAGCTGAAGCATCTCCGCGACTTTGGATGACGGCACCGCTTTGCCGTTCATCAGGTGCAGCGCCGCCGTTTCCAGAAGAATTCTCGGCTGGGTGGAATAGCGCGCCAGGTTGATGTACTCCGAAAGAAGGCGAATGCTCACCTCCAGGGAATCCGCATCCATCTGACTTGCCTGCAGCCGCATGCGGCCGATGTTCTCCTCCGATGCATTGATCAGCCTCTTGGCATCATCCACATACCGCACCACCATCAGGTTCCGGTAATGCTCCAGCCAATCGCTGAATATCTGTTTCGCGTCGCAGCCGGTGCGTAGGGCATCCCCCACTCGCTTCAGCGCTTCCGCCATGTTGTGTTCAATTACGTTCTGTGTCAGCCCCAGATAGAAATCCATTCCGGCACTGCCCAGGTAGTCTTCCACCGTCTCCAAGTCCACCAACGCATCGCCGCCGCTGATGCACTGCTCCAGAATGCTGAGACCGTCCCGCACGGATCCGTCGGCTTTCTGCGCCACCAGTGCCAAGGCATCCCGGGTGATGTTTACCTGCTTTCGCCGGCAGATTCGCGCCATGCCTTCAATGAGATCGTCCTCGGACACCCGCCGGAAATCCAGCCGCATGCACCGGGAACGGATGGTCTCCCGCACCTTCTCCGGATTGGTGGTGGCCAGGATGAAAATCACATGTGCCGGCGGTTCTTCCAAAGTCTTCAGGAAGGCGTTCTCCGCACTGGTGGAAAGCATGTGCACCTCGTCGATGATGTACACCTTATACCGGCCCACCATCGGTGGATAGCTCACCCGGTCAATCAATTCCCGCATATCATCCACACCGTTGTTGGATGCGGCGTCCATCTCGATGACATCCAGGAAGCGCCCTTCCTTGATGGCTTTGCAATTCTCGCATTCGCCGCAGGGAAACTGCCCGTCCGCCGGATCTCCGATGCAGTTCAAGGCCTTCGCCAGAATTCGGGCCGTAGTGGTCTTTCCCGTTCCCCGGGTACCGGTGAACAGGTATGCCTGGCTCACATTGTCCGTTTCCAGCTGATGCTGCAGAATCCGCACGATGTGCTTCTGTCCGATGATTTCATTGAAACGCTCCGGCCGCTCCGACCGATACAAAGCTAGATGCATCTTTCCTCCCATAATATAGACAACGCTCTTAGATTACCTGCAGACCGGAGAAGACGGGTCTGCGGCACAGGGTAAGGACCGCTTATTGCTGCTTCCTCTCGGACCTGACAAGATTCACGGCTCACCCTTGCGCAGGGTCCCCTCGGCCTGCAGGTAATCTAAGAGCGCTCGATTCTCACATAAACTCAGTGCTTATTATATAATTTATAAATTTTATTGTCAATCTCTCTATGACACAGTGGATACCCACCGCGTAATTCGCACCATAGAAAGAAGCGATGCGCTCCCTTACCGGCTGCACCGCCTCTAAAGTGTCCTTATCGTTTATTCATTTTCCGCCTATTTCTTCACCTGCAGCATGGCCCCCAGGAATTCCCGCAGCCGCTCACTCTTCGGATGTTCAAAGATTTCCTCCGGCGTTCCTTCCTCCACAATTTTGCCCTTATTCATGAACACCACTCGATCCGCCACTTCCCGGGCGAAGCCCATCTCATGGGTTACCACCACCATGGTGGTATTTCGAGCGGACAACGTCTTCATTACGTTCAGAACTTCCCCTGTAATCTCCGGGTCAAGTGCGGACGTAGGTTCGTCGAACAGCATGATTTCCGGCTCCATGGCCAACGCCCTGGCAATGGCCACCCGCTGCTTCTGTCCGCCGGAGAGACGGCCCGGGAACTCATTCCTCTTGTCCGGGAGCCCTACCAGCTTCAGGAGCTCCAGCCCCTGCGCCTCCGCATCGGCCGGATTCACGCCTTTTACTTTTATCGGCGCGTAGGTAATATTCTTCAAACAGTTCATGTGCGGGAAAAGGTTGAAGTGCTGGAATACCATTCCCGTCTCGCAGCAGATGCGCTTCAGCTCCTTCTCCGACGGATACACCGCCTCCGGCTGACCGTTTTTATTCTGTACCTGTGCTTTTTCCGAATCCACGAAAACCTCCCCGTTCAGGGCGATGCTTCCTTGGGTGATTCGGGTCAGGGCGTTGATGCAGCGCAGGAGTGTGCTCTTCCCGGAACCGGACGGACCGATGATGGCCACGGTTTCCCCTTTCTCCACCGAAAGGCTCACGTCGTCCAAGGCCCGGCAGCCGGCAAAATCCTTCACGATATTCTTCATTTCCAGCAGTGCCATTCTAGGCCTCCTTTCCGTCGTACAGGGACGTCTTCTTTTCCAATCTCTCCAGCAGGCAGGTCACCAGGAAGGAGAATACCAGATACATGACCGCCGCGATTACGTATGCCATCAGCGAACCATCTCTGTTCACGATGCTTTTGGACACTTTCATAATATCCGCCAGGGCAATTGCCGACGCCAGCGCCGTGTCCTTCACCAGAACGATGACCTCGTTGGAAATCGGCGGAATCACGATGCGAAACGTCTGGGGCAAAACGATGCCGAACAGCGTCTGTCTCCGGCTCAGTCCCAGCGAATGGGCCGCTTCGTACTGTCCCGCGTCGATACTCTTCATGCCGCCCCGATAGATCTCCGCAAAATACGCCGCGTAGTTCAGCGCAAAGGTGAGCACTGCCGTCGGAAACGCATCCATGCGGATGTTCAGGCAAATCGGGAAGAAGTAGTAGAAGAAGAACAATTGCAGCATCAGCGGCGTTCCCCTAAAAACAAGTACGTACACTTTACAGAACCACCGAAGAGGCGGCAGTTTCGAATTCTCCCCCAACGCGATAGGCAGCCCCAGTGGCAGGGAAAAAATCAATGTCAGGGCAAATAATTCCAGTGAGATGATTGCCCCTTGCAAAAGCGCCGGTGTAATTGTCTGTATGTAGCTCATAAAAACTCCTCACAATCTGTCAGCGGGTCCGAAGACCCGCTGATCCATCAATACCTTATAGATTCATATGATAAAGCAAAGTGCAGTCATTCACCTTATCGTCCCATGCTGTCATATCCCAAGTTGTCAAATCCCTAGCTGTCGTATTCCTTGCGGTCAAATTCCTAGTTGTCATACCCCTCGTTGATAATCAGGCTGCTGCCTTTGCCAAACCATTTCTCGCAAATCTTGTCTGCCGTTCCGTCATCGATGCATTCCTGAATCGCATCGTTCACCTTTGCAGCCAATTCCTTGTCTCCCTTACGGAAGCCTACAGCGTACTTGTCCGACCCGAAATCGAAATCCGACTGATACAGTTTGGTTTTATTCTTGTTGTTGTAGAGTGCATATACTTCGTCGATGACGATGACATCGATACGGCCCGCCTTCATATCCAGAATCGCTTCATCATAGGTTGGATATTCCGATACGTTATCCGCAAAAGAATCGTAGTTCTTATCCGCCTTGATGGATTCCAATGCTGCGGAATCTGCCTGAGTGCCGACCTTGTAGTTCTTCAAATCTGCGCTGCTCTGAATGTTGATACCCTTGTCCAGAGACATTACCAAAATTTTATTGTTGAAGTACTTGTTGGACAGTGTCATGCTCTTCTGACGATCCTTTGTCGCCGACATGCCGTTCCACACGCAGTCGATGTTTTTGGATTTCAGCTCCGCTTCCTTGGCGTCCCAATCGATCGGCTGGAACTCCACCTTGATGCCCAGCTTCTTTCCAACAGCCTTCGCCAGATCGATGTCTACGCCCACCAGGTTATCGTCCTTATCCCGGAAACCCATCGGTGCAAAAGTATCATCCAGTCCCACCGTCAGGGTACCCTTATCTTCGATGTATGCGTAATCCCTGGCCTCCTTGGAGCTTCCGCATCCGCTCAGCAGTGCCATTCCGGCAACCAATGCAATCGTTGTAATCAGATAGATAAATTTCTTCATTTTTCCTTCCCTTGTCCTTTTCTTAATTTTTTCTCGCCGCCCTCTTTGCACGGCGTATTTTCGTTTTATCACTTTATCGTGCTAAAGTACTAATGTGATAGTGTTATAATACCAAAGGTCGGTTCTTTTGTCAATAAAATATAAGTATTTTTATAAATTCTTCACGGCTTTTCTGTTCAAAACAATAAAAAAAGGCTCTTCACGAATTTTTGTGGGATAGTTTTTTGAAACTATCCCACACTTTTTAATTGGAATGCCCCGAG
>CAKQWJ010000022.1 GCA_934278925.1 uncultured Clostridia bacterium
AGGCTTGGAGCCTGCACGCTGCGCCTCCGAGAAGCGTTCGCTTTTCGGTGACGACAAGATAGAATTATACTCGCATTGCAGGCACTTGTCAACAACTTTTTCAAACTTTTTTATAAATGTTGGTTGTAAAAGTAATTTCACGGAACTGAACGCAAAATGCCGAAGTGTATACCTCGGCATCTCGCTTGATTTGCATATTATCGGCGTCCTTATGAATGATGTTATTTTGCTTTTACCTTCTTAACGGCGGACCATTTGCCGGTGTAGTTCTTGCCGCTGACTCTCTTAACGGCGCATACCTTTACATAGTATGTTTTCTTGGATTTCAGCTTGCTGATGGTCTTCTTTACCGTCTTGCCGGATTTCACGGTTACGGTCTTCGCCTTCTTGAATTTCTTGCCGGTGCTGTATGTCACCTTGTAGGAGGTGGCGCCGCTTACCTTCTTATAGTTAACGGTCACTTTCTTCTTACCGGCCTTCAGCTTGAGACCTTTTACCTGGCCCGGCTTCTTTACCGGAGTTGCCGATGGGGTTGGTGTGCTGTTCTGGTTCTTCAGCTGTTCCTCTGCCTTCTTTAGCTGCTCCTGTGTTTTCTGAAGGTCTTCGATTAATGCATCCAACTTTTTGTTCAGGTCTTCTGTTTTCTGGTTTACCTTGTCCAAAGAATCCTTGGCAGCATCCAGTTCCTTCTTTGTTTCTTCCAGAGCATCTGTCATCTCTTTATTCACTCTGCTCGGCAATTTCTTCACTTTATCCAGCTTGATTTCTAATTCATCAAGATTCTCGCTCATAACTTCAATATTATACACATATGCATTGCACTCTTCTCCGTCTTCATCTTTTTCGCTGCTGAAAACTGTTTCCATTCTTTCCGCCGGATATCGAATGTCCCAAATATTGAAGTCCTCAAAATCACATTTACTCTCGTCTATGTCTTTCATCTCCGCATCCAAGGAATCGCACTCTCCTTGAAGTTTTTTTCCTTCTTCTTTGTATTCTTTGTCTTTCTGTGTGATGAGAGCTTTTAATTTGTTCAACTCTTCTTTTGCTTCTCGGATGGATATTTCCGCTTCAGAGATTGCTTTATCGATGTCTTTGTCATAAAGTCCGTCGTTCAGATTCGTTTCAGCGTTTTCAAGATTCTTTTGAATTTTCTCTATACTTTCATCTGCTTCTTTCTTGTCGGATGCCAAGGACTTCTCTGCCTTATCGCATTCTTCCCGGAGACTCTGTATTTTCTTTAAAAGCGGTGCGTATTCTTCCGTTGGAGCAACTTCAAAGAGGCCATCCGCACTTGCTTTTACTTCATAGCCTTTTGCGATGTATTGCGCTTCTGGTTTCTCAGTAAATAGACCATTATAAATTTTTAAATTCTCTTCACTTGTATCAACAACGGTTCCTTGTATAATCCCCGATGTCTTAATCGAGCCGCTACGTGCCTCAATTGCATTATTGCCCGGTTGAACCTTTACACTGCTGTTCCCTTTCAGCGTTATTTCATCTGCTCTCAGTGCGTTCTTGCAGTCATTGTTTTCCGATGCATCTATATTAAAATCTTCCATATACAAATGATATGATTTAATACCGGTGGCGCAGTTCTTAATTTTTAATGTGCCATTTCTAAAGGTCCCATAACAGCTTCCTTTCAGATTGATTGCCGTCGCTCCGGATCCTTGTTCATCGCTCACGCCTTCTGTTACGGTGTAGGTATGCCCCTTGAAGTCGATTGTGTAATCCTTAGACTCCATGGAATACGTCCCCTCAAAGCAACCTTTTCCGGATGCATCACGGTTTAGTTCGATAACGGCGTACCCTTCACCAATAGTTCCATGATCCATTGCGTCCTGAAGGGTATCATAGTTCTCTCGCGTCGTTTCCTCATCCCAATAAGTAGAAGATACTACGGTCCATACCGCATCGGTACTATTGCCGTTTTCTGTTTCCTCAGCGGCAAATGCCTGCGTCGGCATAAAGGTCATCGTCATCACGATGGACAGAATGCCCGCTAACCACGTTCTTTTTGATTTCATATAATTCTCCTTTTATCCGCTTCTTCGTATACTATTTCACTTTCACGCTTTTAGCTGCAGACCATTTTCCGGTGTAGTTTTTACCGCTGACTTTCTTCACTGCGCATACCTTAACGTAGTATGTCTTCTTGGATTTCAGCTTGCTGATGGTCTTCTTTACCGTCTTGCCGGATTTCACGGTTACGGTCTTCGCCTTCTTAAATTTCTTGCTGGTGCTGTAGGTCACCTTGTAGGAAGTGGCGCCGCTTACCTTCTTGTAGGTAACAGTCACTTTCTTCTTGCCGGCCTTCAGCTTGAGTCCCTTCACCTGAGCCGGCTTCTTTACCGGAGTCGCCGTTGGAGCCGGAGTTGGGGCACCGGCCTGATTCTTCAGCTCTTCCTCTGCCTTCGCCAGCTGCTTCTTCGCCTCTTCCAGGGACCCCTGAATTTCTTCAATCTTCTTGTTCAGCTCTTCCAGCTTCTTATTCGCTGCCTCCAGGGATTGCTTCGTATCCGCCAAATCTTTCCGTGCAGCATCTAATTCTTGTGACAGTTCTTTGTTCACTTTGTCCGGCAACTTCTTCACTTTCTCCAGCTTGGCTTCTGTACTTTCCAGATATTCGCTCAGCTGTTTCAGACCATCTATAATGTAATTACACTCATCTCCATCCGAATCGATATCGCTGTGGAACGCAGTTTCAATCCACTCCGCCGGATATCGAATTTCGTTAATACCGAAGTCGTCAAAGTCATATTTGCTTTGATCGCTTTCCGCCATTTCCGCTTCCAGCTCATCGCACTCTTTCTGCATTCTTTTTCCTATTTCGCTATATTCTTCATCCTTTTGTGCAACAAAAGCGCTTAATTCGCTCAATTCTCTTCTTGCTTCTTGAATTGATGTTTCTGCCTCGGCAATTGCTTTATCGATATCTTTGTCATGAATCCCATTATTCAAAGTCTCTTCTGCGAATTCAATCTTAGTTTGAATTCTCTCTATCCTCTCCCTCGCTTCTTCCTCGTCAGATTCCAAGAGCTTTCTCGCCTTATCACATTCTTCCTGAAGGCTTTTTATTTTTCCAAAAAGTGGTGCACACTCTTCTGTTGGAAAGATTTCAAAGAGCCCCTTATCGTTTGCTTTCGCTTCATACCCTTTTGCAAGGTATTCATCTTTTGGTTTTTCGGTGAATAGTCCATTAAAAATCCTCAGTCCGGTGCTGTTCTCACTCGCACCTGCAATCGTTCCCTGAATGACTCCCGTTGTTTTAATTTTCGAATCTCCGGAGAACGTGATTGCGTTATTGTTCGGCTGAACTTTTACGCTGCTGTCTCCTTCAATTCTTACTTCATCGACACTCAGTGCTTTTTTGCAATCGCTGTTTTCCGAAGCGTCTACATTGAAATTATTCAAGCGAACACTTGACGCGTCAATTCCGACAGTGCAGTTTTTAATCTTCAATGTTCCATTTACTAAATAGCTACTATAGTCGCCTTTTAACTTAATTGCGGCCGTCCCGGTTTCTTCGTCTTCTACTCCCTCTGTTACGGTATAGGTATGCCCATTAAAATTGATGTCATAATCCCGACCATACTTACCAATACCTCCTTTTCCCGATGCATCTCGATTTAAAATAATCTGCGCATCGCCACCACCAGAGTCATGATCCATTGCTTCTTGAAGCGTATCATAATAATAGCACCACAGTTCAGGGTCACCATCATCAATTACTACCTTCCAGGTTGCATCCTTATCATTACTGCCTTCCGCTGCCTCACCGGCAAACGCATACGCTGGCATGAATGTCATCGTCATCACGACGGACAGAATGCCTGCCAACCATTTTCTCTTGGATTTCATAGAATCCTCCTTCCATCCATTTCCTTTCTTTCTCTAAAGGCGGAACGGTTCCGCCTCGCATCGTACAATCTAATTTTACCTCCGACCATTCCGGTCTGTCATTTGATTGGTGGTTTAATATTCGCCCATAAAAATAAGCCGGAGCACGACATCTGATGATATCGTGTTCCGACTCGTCTGAGGGGTGCGTTATTTCACTTTTACGCTCTTCACTCCGGACCATTTGCCGGTGTAGTTCTTGCCGCTGACTTTCTTAACGGCGCATACCTTTACATAGTACGTCTTCTTGGACTTCAGCTTGCTGATGGTCTTCTTTACCGTCTTGCCGGATTTCACGGTTACGGTCTTCGCCTTCTTGAACTTCTTGCCGGTGCTGTAGGTCACCTTGTAGGAAGTGGCACCGCTGACCTTCTTATAGGTAACGGTCACTTTCTTCTTACCGGCCTTCAGCTTGAGACCTTTTACCTGGCCCGGCTTCTTTACCGGAGTTGGGGTTGGTGTGCTGTTCTGGTTCTTCAGCTGCGCCTCTGCCTTCTTCAGCTTATCCTGTGTTTCTTTCAGAGAGTTCTGGAGTGTGTCCACCTTCTTGTTCAGCTCTTCCAATTCCTTGTTCGCCTTATTCAGAGAGTCCTTTGCTGCATCCAACTCCTTATTTGCAGCATTCAAGGTGTCTTCCAACTCCTTGTTTACATTGTTTGAGAGTTCTTTCGCTTTTCCAAGCTTAACTTCTGCTTTGTCCAGATTCGTGTTCAGTTTTTCTAATTCAATTAAGTACTGATTATATTCTTCGTCTCCATATTTATCACTGCTGAATACGGTCAGCATATCCTCTGCCACATTCTCGAGATCATAAATACTGTAATTATCGTAGTCACATCCCGACGCGTCTAATTCTTCAATCAGTGCTTCACACTTGAAATGGATGTCTTTGCCTTTTTCCTTGTACTCTGTTCCCTTCTGTTCCAGGAGTGCCTGAATATCCTTTAACTGTACTTTTGATTTCTGAATAGACTTTTCTGCATCGGAAATGGCCTTATTGATGTCAACATCTTCTTCAAAGATGTCATCATTCAACGCCTTTTCAGCAGCACCGACACTCGTTTCCAGCTGCTTCATCTTGTCGTCCATTTCCTTTTGATCGGATTCCATGGCTTGCTCCGCTTCAGCTACCTCTTTCTGAAGTGCTTTGATTTTTGCAACCAACGGTGCCCACTCTTCCGTAGGGATTACAGAAAAAGTACCATCGGTTCCTGTTTTTACGGTGTACCCGTTTGCAATGTATTCATCTTTTGGTTTTTCTGTGAATAATCCATTGTAAATTCTGAGGAAATAGTAATCCTCCTCGTCTTTATTGACAATTTTACCCTGTATCGTTCCAGTTGTGTCAATTGTTGAGCTACTCCAGAATTTAATTGCGTTGTTTCCCGGTTGAACCTTCACACTGCTGTTTCCGTTAATTGCTATCTGGTCTGCAATCACCGCATTTGCACAGTCACTACACCCTGATGCATCGATATTGAAATTCGTTATCTTCGCATCACTGCTGTAATCTCCGTTGATGTAAATTCCGACCTCACAGTTCTGAATCTTCAACGTGCCATTTTTAAAAGTGGCATGGCCTTCATCTCCTTGAAGGCAGATGCCTGCTCGTTCGGATCCATCTCCACATGTTGCGCCATCTGTTATCGTATATGTGTTGCCGTTAAAATCAAAATTCAAATAAGAGTTATCGCCGTCCGACAACGCCAACGTTGCCCCTTTACCGGATGCATCCCGATTCAATATGATTGTTGTCTCATAATCTCTGCCGCAACTCATCGCATCCTGCAGTTCATTGTAGTTCCCTAGAACGAATCCCTCGTTATCTTCTACCGTCCACACGGCGTCGGTATCCGCACTGTCTGATGTTGCTTCGCCGGCAAATGCATTCATCGGCATAAATGACATCGTCATGACGATAGACAGAATGCCTGCCAACCATTTCTTTCCGGATTTCATACTATCCTCCTTCATTCTTCCGTTACTATTTCACCTTTACGCTCTTCACGCCGGACCACTTACCGGTGAAGTTCTTACCCTTCACTTTCTTAACGGCGCATACTTTAACGTAGTATGTTTTCTTGGATTTCAGTTTACTGATGGTCTTCTTCACCGTCTTTCCGGATGTCACGGTAACTGTCTTGGCCTTCTTGAATTTCTTGCTGGTGCTGTAAGTCACCTTGTAGGAAGTAGCGCCGCTTACCTTCTTATAGGTAACAGTCACTTTCTTCTTTCCCGCTTTCAGCTTGAGGCCTTTCACCTGACCCGGTTTCTTTACCGGAGTTACCGTTGAAGACGGAGTTGGTGCGTTGTTCTGCTTTTTCAGCTCTTCCTCTGCCTTCTTCAGCTGTTCCTGCGTTTTCTGGAGTTCTTCAGCTAAAGCATCCAGTTTTTTGTTCAGTTCTTCTTGCTTCTTTTCTGTCTCTGCCAATGCCTTCTTTGCTTCTTCCAGCTCTTTCTTCGCTTCTTCCAAAGCTGCACTGTTTTCTTTATTGACCTTGTTCGGCAATTTCTTTACCTTGTCCAGCTTCTCCTCCACCGTTGACAGTCTCTTATTCAGTTTATTCAGTTCTACCAAATACAATTCGTTAAAGCCGTCATAATCCTTTTCATCCGCACTGCTGAATATCGTCAACATCTTTTGCGCGGATTCTTCTATGTTATCCAAACCTTCATTGACATCAAAATCTCCAAAGTCATATTGGCTCTGATCGACTTCTTTCAGTTCTTTTCTCAGGTCTGCACATTTATCTTTCAATGTCTGACCCTTTTCGCTGTATTCTTTTCCCTTCTGTGCAATGAATGGCGTCACTTCTTCAATCTGTGCTTTTGCTTCTTTGATGGACTTTTCTGCTTTTAGCGTTGCCTTCTCAACACCGTCCTCATAAACCCCATCGTTTAAGCTTTCCTCTGCAGCATCCAGACTTTCTCTGATATCATACATTTTCTTATTCGTCACATTAATATCTGCGTCCAAACTGTCGTTTGCTTCAGCAACCTCTTCTCTTAATTCCTTTATTTTCTGCAAGAGCGGTTCCGTCGCGTCTACGACATATCTTCCGTCATCGGTTGCTTTTACCGCATAGCCCTTTGCAATATATGCTTCATCCGGCTGTTCGCTGAATGATCCGCCGTACAGTTTCAAGTGGGTAAAACTTTCCTCATTTCCTTCTTCATCGGAGATTACGCTCTGTGCATTCTTGATTTTTCCATCAAATCTTCCGTTTTTAATCAAGACCCTTGCGATTTCGTCATATCCGCTTTCTCCAAAGAAATTGATATCCCCTTGAATTGTTCCTTTTGTATTAATTACGTTATCATTGCCCGAGAATTTATAATAATTTAACGCAGTGTTACCCGGCTGAACTTTCACACTGCTGTTTCCGTCAATATCGCAATCCCTTTCAGCATATACTGCATCTTTGCAACTTTTTGAATTCGATGCATCCACATTGAAATTCGTCATATTAATACCCGCGGATCTAATTCCGCCGGAGCAGTTCTCGATTTTCAATGTGCCATTATCGAAAGAGAACGTATACCCTGAATAATTGCCAATTGCATACGGTTCCGTTTCTCCGGTCTCTCTTTCTGCACCTCCTGTTACTGTATAGGTGTGGCCATTAAAGTCAAAGTTTCTTGTCCAACTGTCCCCATCCTCTACGGCTTCCAAATACAAACCCTTTCCGGATGCATCTCGATTTAATACAATCGCGCACTCTTCATGTGAATGTGTAACTGCTTCTCTAAGGTCATTATAATTTCCTAAAACCTCGCCTTTACCATAGTCATTTTTCACCGTCCAGATTGCGTCGGCGCCGGTGCCGCCTTCCGCTGCCTCACCGGCAAACGCATATGCCGGCATGAATGTCATCGTCATCACGACGGACAGAATGCCTGCCAACCATTTTCTTTTGGATTTCATAGAATCCTCCTTCCATCCATTTCCTTTCTCTCTGTTTCGGCGAAATTCGTCCGCCGAAAGGCTTCCGAATTAATTCTAACCCCTCTGTATCGCTCCTGTCATTTGATTCGCAGTTTAATTTTCCCACAAAAAAAGGAAGCGGGTCATCCGGAGACGTCCGCTTCGATTTGCGTTTGCGTTTTCAGTTGTGGGCTCTTTCCTACCAGATTCCCATCACGTGCTGCATCAGCAGGCTCACAACGGTGATGCCGGCCCAGCACACGGCCCCCAGAGCGATTGGCTTACCGCCGGATTTTACCAGTTCCACCAGGTTGCTGTTCAGACCGATGGCGGCCATGGCCATGGTGATGAAGAATTTGCTCAGTTCCTTCAGCGGGGCAAAGACTTCTGCAGATACACCCGCCATACCCGCGAGGGTCGTGATCACGGAAGCGATTACGAAATACAGAAGGAACATCGGAAATGCCCGCTTCAGGCTGAAGTTGTTTTTACCGGAGCCGGAGGATTTGCGGGCGCGGTGGATGGCCAGACCCAAAGTGATTGGGATGATTGCCAGGGTCCGAGTGAGTTTAACCGTGACGGCTTTGTTCAGGGTTTCGGCGCCCAAGTTCCACATGCTGTCCCAGGTCGCGGCGGCGGCAGTAACCGATGAGGTGTCGTTGATTGCCGTTCCCGCGAAAATGCCGAAGGATTCGCCGCTGTGGGTGTCGAATCCGATGGCGGCGCCCAGCATCGGGAAGAGGATGGCGGCCATCACGTTGAAAAAGAAGATGACGGAAATCGCCTGAGCGACCTCCTTGTCGTCAGCATCGATAACCGGTGCGGTGGCGGCGATGGCCGATCCGCCGCAGATGGAGGAACCCACGCCCACCAGGGTGGAAATGTTTCCCGGAATGTGCATTGCTTTGTGGAGCACCCACGCCAGAATCAGTGAGGTGGCAATGGTGCTGATGATAATCGGAAGGGACTGTCCGCCGGTGCGGAGAACCACGCCCAGGTCCATGCCGAAGCCCAGCAGCACTACCGCCGTCTGCAGGATGTACTTGGAGGTGAATTTAATTCCCTTCTTCGCTTTTCCCTGGTCCTTCCGGAACAGGGCGATGATCATGCCCAGCAGGATTGCGATTACCGCGCTTCCCACCACCGGAAACTGTTTTCCGATGAACCATGCCGGCAGCGCCAGCAGGAAGCAGACCGCAAAGCCCGGGGCTTTTTCTTTAATCGTGTTACTCATTTTACTCTCCTTAATTCGTCCTATGCCGCCCGTTTCGCAAAGCGGCCTTTCTATTATATGCCGAACCGGAGTCCTTGTAAAATCATATTTTGCGAATGCACTCCGCCACTACCGAAGTCACTGTCTTTGATGTATAATGTTCATCGTGTCCGAAAGATTACAAAAAACGCATACAAATAGAAGGAATAATCTCATGAAACAATTCTGGTCCAAAACATCCACGCTGGTCATCACCGCCATTTTCTGCTGCACCCTGTGGGGCAGCGCCTACCCATGCATCAAGGTCGGCTACCGCCTGTTCTCCATCGCCTCCGGCGACGTTCCCGGACAGCTGTTTTTCGCCGGCTGCCGCTTTGCGCTGGCGGGAATCCTGGTGATTCTGGCGGGCAGTCTGCTGCAGAAGAAACTGCTTTTACCGGAGAAATCCGATTGGAAGCCCATCGCTGCGCTGGCCCTGTTCCAGACGATTTTGCAATATATCTTCTTTTATATGGGTCTGGCCTGCGCCTCGGCGGTGCGCTCTTCCATCATCAACGGAACCGGCGCCTTCGTGGCGATTCTGCTGGCGGTGTACATGTTCCGGCTGGAGAAAATGACGATAAAAAAATTCATCGGCTGCTTCCTGGGGTTTTCCGGGGTACTCCTGGTGGAGACCGTCGGTCAGACGGTGAATTTCGGCTTCGCATGGAACGGAGAGGGATTCATCCTCCTTTCCGTGTTTGCCTCCTCCATGGCGTCGATTTTGATTAAAATCTTTTCCCGGGACCACAACCCGGTGCTGCTTTCCGGCTGGCAGTTTTTCACCGGCGGACTGACCATGGCCATCGTGGCCTTCCTCTTCGGCGGCCGAATGACGGTGGGAGCCCCAACCTCCTTGCTGCTGCTCCTTTACATGGCCTTCATCTCCTCCGCCGCCTACACCCTGTGGGGCGTTCTGCTGAAATACCACCCGGTGAGCCATGTGACGGTGTTCAACTTCGTCACACCGGTGGCCGGCGTGCTGCTCTCCTCTGTCATCCTGTCGGAACACGGCGTGCTGAACGGCTCCGTCCTCATCGCTTTGGTATTGGTGTGCGGCGGAATCCTGGTAGTTTCTCGGGAATAATTCATTGTGCAAAATATTGCCCTCGAATCCCCCGCAGTGGTATAATTCAAGCGATGTTACAGTTCATAAGGGGATGGACGGAACATCTATGGTTAAAAGAAAATATTTTTGTCGGAGAATTTACAGGGGGTAATTGGGATGACACAACGAAAAGCGGAAGCGCTGATTGCGCTGGGACTCACTTTAAGGGGAACGTCGCTGCTGTTCAGCAAACTGGCCATGCAAACCATCGGTCCGTTCACGCTGTGCGGTATCCGTTTCCTGATTTCATTTGCAGTGGTGGCACTGATCTTTCATAAGCAGATTCGCAGTGTTACCAAAAAGGAAGTATTGCACAGCGCAATTGTGGGTTTCTTCTATTTCTGCTGCATGGCGTTTGAACTGCTGGGACTTCGGACGACGCCGTCCTCCACAACTGCTTTTATTGAAAATACGTCGGTGGTCATCGTGCCGCTGCTGGCGGCCATCGTGTATCGCCGGCTGCCGAAACGCATGGATATCCTGTGTGCGCTGATTGCCCTCGCCGGAATCGCGCTCATGACCCTGAAGGGCAGCCAGCTGGCATTTACGCCGGGAGAGCTGCTGGTCTTCGGCGGTGCGGTAAGCTATGCGATTACCGTTGTGGTCATGGATATCGTTACGGTGGACGACAACCCGCTGAACATCGGAGTCTTCCATCTGTTCTTCATCGGATTCTTCAGCCTGCTGGCGGCGTTCGCTTTCGAGGATTTCACCATCCCTACCTCCGCGCCGGAGTGGGGTGCGATTCTGTACCTGGCACTGGTGTGCGGTGCCATCGGTTTCACGATTCAGCCGGTGGGGCAGAAATACACCACGCCGGAGCGGGCCAGCCTGTACGTGGCGACCAACCCGCTGGCGGCGGTTGTTCTGGGCGTGATTTTCCTGGGCGAACGGTTCACCTTCCTGGGAATCATCGGCTGCGGATTAATCCTGCTGAGCATTTTCCTGCCGGCTGCACTGGAGAACGGACTGGCGAAGAAGAAGGCGTAGAGAGCCCTTCTCAATGCAGATGCTCTTCACGAATTTGCGGGTCTTCCCGTCCTTCGGGAAGTACACCTCCAGGAAATCTCCTTCGTTGGAGCGGATGACGCCCACGCCGAAATTCCGGCTCCGGACCTCCGCTCCCGGGACGAATTCCGCTGCCTTCTCCCGGAATTCTTTGGAATCCATCCGACGCACGTCTTTTGGTTCGCCGCTGCGGTCCGGCAGTTTGCCAAAGCATTCCCGCAGGAACGGGGAGGAACAGTCTCCGTAATCCGGAAGAATCAGTTCCTCCCGGGCTCTGGTAATTGCCACGTAGAAGATGCGTCGTTCCTCCTCCCGGTCGTTTTCCGAGGAAGGGAGCACGTCCCGCACGGCATCCACCAGAATCACCCGGTCGTACTCCATTCCCTTGCTGCCGTGAATCGTACTGAGAATCACTTTGGCATCCGCTGACTCCAAATTCCCGGCACCGGCGGAAATCATCTGCTCCATTTCCCACAGCTTCTGCAGGAAATCCGCAATGGTATCGGTGGGTTCTGCCAGCGCTTCCAGCACGAAGAGCTTCTCGCTCTTCTCGTTCCGGTACCGAATACCGGTGCGAATCATTTCCAGCGCCTCTTTCGCGTTATTCCGCAGGCGCATATCCCGCAGGTTATCCCGAAGCATCTGCAAATCTTCCTTCTTCTGCCGTCCCATCAGCGGTGATTCCGTCAGCACCGCCAGGATGGGATCCTCCCGACGGAAATCCATTCGCCGCACTGCGTCTCCCACCGCGTTTTTCGGAATCCGATAATTCAGCTTATAGTAAATCCGCCAGAACAGCTCGCTGTCCGCCGGATGCATGACGAATCCCAGGATATCCTTCACATCCCGCACCACCCGGCTGCTGAAGAACAGGGTGTCCAGCCCCCGGTTTCGAAACGGAATCCCGGCATTTCTCAGGTGATAGATCAGAGGGATGGCGCTGTCGTTGTTCCGATAGAGCACCGCCGTTTCCCGCTCCGGTTCTTCCCGAATCCAGTCGGCAATCTGCCGGTACTGATCCGACCGCCGCGCCACCGGTTCCACCCGGACCCGGCCGGACGACTCCGCCGCGGGCTTCATGTTTTTATCGTAACGCTTTCGGTTGTGCCGGATGAAACGGTCCGCCAGGGCCACGATGTCCTTTCCGGACCGGTAGTTGGTCTCTAAGCGGTGCACTTTACCCCCGGGATAGTGGCGCTGAAAATCCAGCAAGGCCTCCGGGTACGCCGCCCGAAAACCGTAGATGCTCTGGTCCTCATCCCCCACCATGAACAGATTCCCCCCATCCTCCGTGAGAATCTGCAGAATCCGGTGCTGCAGCCACGAGGTGTCCTGCGCTTCGTCCACCATCACATAGGGATATTTCCGCCGGTAATGGTTCCGCACCCCCGGCACCTTCTCCAGGAATTTGCAGGCGTACACCAGCTGATCGTCGTAATCCATGGCGTTCTGCGCCTTCATGCTCCGGACGTAAGCGTCGTACAGGGGCTTCGCCGGGTGCTCTCCAATCCGAAGCTTCTCGATTTCCCCCGCCGAAAGCTGCATGTTCTTGATATAGGTGATTTTCTGCGCGAACTCTCGGATATCGCTCTCCCCGGGAAAAGAATCCCCCGCCACGCTCACCAGAATCCGGCGCAAAAGCAGCCCGGTGTCCGTCAAGTCTTCCGGTTTCTGCCGTCCCGTTTTGTCTGCATAAAAGCAAACCACGCGGTAGCAGAAGCTGTTGATGGTCATAAAATCCACCCGATTACTTCCGTATTGCCGCCGGAACCGCTGCTTCATTTCCTCCGCCGCATTGTTGGTAAAAGTAATTACCAGCACGGAGGTGTCCGGCACGCCGGAACGAAGCAGGTTCTCCAGGCGGGCCAGAAGTGTGGTGGTTTTCCCGCTTCCGGGCACAGCAAGAAGCAGCGAGCTTCCGCTGCAATCCGCTGCGGCCGCTCGCTGCTGTTCGTCTAAATGTGCATTTCCGGTAAATGAGGAATGATTCATACCTCTCCGTCTCCCTGTTAATTTTTTACAATCTTTCCGTACAGGAGTTTCGATTCCAAGTCAATCTCCTCTGCGTGCTCGTCCAGAGTCTCGCCGGTAATCTTCTTGTAATCCGCCTCACTGGTTGCTCCTCGGTCTTTCATCAGCTGCTGCTTCGCCGCCTTCATCTCCTTGGAAGAAACGTAAATCTTCTTTTTTCTGGAAATGGAATGAAGAATCAGCTTCTCCTTCACATTCTCCTTTGCCAGCTTCTCCACCTGCGCTTGGAATTCCGATTCCGTCAAATCCGACTCCTTCAAGTATTCCTTATACGTCAATCCGTATTCTCGAATCCGCTTGTGGTACTGACTGGTGATGTACTTCTCTTCCCGCTTCAGCTGCGCTTCCGGATACTTGCTCACTTCTGCGGATTTCACCAATTTCTTCCATTCCTTCGCCGTCAAGGTATCTTCCTCCGGCATATCGAAGGATACGTACCGATCCAGCAGCAGAATATTGTATCCGTTATAGCGGTTCAGCGTTGCGCTCAAAAGAAATAGAAGGAATACCAGAAACACCAGCATTCCTACTATAATTTTCTTCTTCTTGGAGAGCCGGCGAAAACGGGAATGCTCTCGCCATTTCTCGTGTGCGGATGAAAGGTGGTCACGAAGGCTAGTTCTTTCCGGAACTTGTTGTGACATCGTTGTTTACCTCCTTATCAATCAGTCGCACCTTGTTCGTCTTCTCTTTGTTTACACCGGAAAGCTCGGTGTCGTTCTGAACGGCCTTATCGATAATATCGGTCTTCTTGTTGTTCTTCGGGGTCGCCGTCGCAATGACCTTGTTCTCTTTCACCGTAGCGACCTTCACCTGACTCTGTTCTCCCTCCAGGAAGATTTCCGTCCGGTTGGTGTCTATATGCTGCCACTCTTCGCTATCGGAATCTCTGTAGAATACTCGGTAATTACCTACGTTGCTCTCCGCTGCGGTGAACTTTACTCGGGTCTTACCGTCGACCTCCGAAGTAACCACATCCGTTACCTCGTTGGATTTCTCTTCCTTCTCGATGGTCTTGCTGCCAATCCGGAACGGAACGCATTCCGTATATCCGCGATACTTGCCCTTGCCCTTTACGATGACATAGCCCGTACCTTTCCGGATGTTCTTTGCGTACACCAGAGTGTAGTCCTGATTCTCGGTGAGCTTCGTCACTCCATCCTGAACGGTCACCTCCGGCTCCACCGGATTGCCGGTATACGCCAGCTGCTCGTAATCCATGGTGGCTTCCATCTTTTTGTTGCCGTTGGTGTTTTTATTTTTCGGAATGTACATATAGTTGGAGTCCACTCTGCCCCGAATTCCGGAGATGCGGTCGATGCTGCTGTACTGCCAGTAGGTATAGTCTTCCGAGGAAGTGTTGTTCACATTGTACTGCGCAATCCACAGCTCGTGGCCGTCCTTCACCAGCTTCGCCACATCCACGCCGGACGTCTTGGACGTCAAGCTCTGGGACACGTACAGGCAGGTGGTGTATCCATGATCTCGGCAGTAGTTGAGGAACGCGTCGGCAATCAGGGTCAGCTGCTTCCGGGCGTTGGCGGATCCGCCTTCCGAAACCCAGCCTGCATATGCCGCATCCAGTCTGCCGTTGGAGAACTCCATATCCATTACGATCGGAAGCTCCAGCTTTCTGCCCTCCGCATACTTGCACACTTCCTTCGCCTCGACAATCGCCTCTTCCGTGGTGGTCGCCTGAGAGTACCAGTACACACCCCGCGCGATTCCGGCCTTTGCCGCTCCGTCCATATTCTTTTCATAGGTGCGATCCTTAATCATTTCAAAGGAATTCTGTCCGGTGGCTCCGGCACGAACAAATGCATAATCCGCTCCGGCACGCTTCACCTTCTCCCAGTCGATATTTCCCTGCCATACGGAAACGTCGATTCCGTAGAAAGCGCGGTTGGACGACACCTTGCCCGGCTGGCGCACGGTATCCTTCGTTGGGAGGGCATATGTCGGAAGAGTCGAAAAGACCATGATCATCATTACGACCACAGCAACAGCAATTCTTCCCGCTTTCATTGTTCCGATAAATCCTCTCAACATCCACTGCCTTTCTACACTACAAATGACTTCCTAAAAAACGACCACATTATTATAGCATACATGAGGCGGTTTTTATGATGAAAATATGATTGAACCGGCAATTTCCTTTTCAAAGTTTTTATATTGCTTTAAGTTCGCATTAAGTTTTTTTCAGTATATTGGTACTATCAAATGCAACACGACAACGAAGGAGGATTCCCCATGAATAATAATTTCAACGAATCCAACACCGATTTTATTCTGATCAATCCAAACGAACAGAATCGGGACGACCATAAAAACAGCCGACCGCCTCGGCAGAAGCGGCCGAAGGAACATACTTTTAGGAAACGGACCATCGCCACGGTGCTGAGCTGTGTACTCATCGGCGGAGCCTCCGGCTTCGGGGGTGCCATGATTGCCGAGCGCACCGGTGCCGCCACCCTTCTGGAAGGGAACGGCGGAGACCGGACGGTGAGTGTGAAAAACGTGAATACCGGTGAGAAGATGACGGCGGCGCAGGTCTACGCCAAGAACGTGGATGCGACGGTGGGAATCTCCACCAAATCCACCACCCGGAACATGTTCGGTTACTCCACGGAGTCCGCAGCTTCCGGTTCCGGCTTCATCGTTTCCTCCAACGGGTACATCGTCACCAACTATCATGTAATCGAGGGGGCGGATTCCATCACGGTTTCCACCAACAACGGCAAGAGCTACGAGGCGACGGTGCGGGGGTACAACGAGAGCTGCGACGTGGCGGTGCTGAAAATCAACGCCACCGGGCTCCAGGCGGTAACCCTGGGCAAGTCCTCCAACGCCAACGTGGGGGACGAAGTGGTGACCATCGGCAACCCGCTGGGCGAACTCACCTTCTCCCTGACCTCCGGCGCCATCAGCGCCCTGAACCGGGAAGTGACCTTCTCCCAGAACAACACCATGAAGCTGATTCAGACCGATGCGGCCATCAACTCCGGCAATTCCGGCGGTCCGCTGTTCAATCTGTACGGCGAGGTTATCGGCATCACCAATGCCAAATACTCCTCAAGCAGTTCTTCCTCGGAGGCGTCCATCGATAACATCGGGTTCGCCATTCCGATCGATGAGGTGGATTCCATCATAAAGAAAATCATCAAGAGCGGAACCAAAAACAGTTCCGATTCCTCAAGCAATTCCGGCCACTCCGATTCCTCTTCGGATTCGGGCTCAGGTTCCGGAAGCAGCGGACAGTCTCAGGACTCTTCCGGAAACCATCACGGCAGCGTTCCGGATCAGGATGACAGCTGGGGAGATTCCATCGAGGATTTCTTCTCCACATTCTAGCTTTCCATCCGGGGGTGCACAGGCGGCAACCCCCGTGGATATATATATTTTCCTTTCTTTGGCGAGGCCGGCATGCGAATGCCGGTTTCGTTTTTTTGCCAATTTCTTAAGATTTCCGAAAGCTTTTCTTAATTTTCACTCGCCTTTCTTGATATCCGCCCGGCAATAGTGTAAGGTTATATCAATTCAAGTTGAACATGAACGGGATACCGTTTCTAATAACGAAAGGAGTATTATATGAAGAAGAGATTAATATCTGTGATTCTGCTGAGCGCACTGGTGCTGCTGTGTGCATGCAGCGGCTCTTCCGGCTCGAAGCCGGAGGTCACCCCATCGAAAACGGTGGATCAGTTCCTGAAGGGTATTCAGGATGAAGATCAGGATGCCATTAAGAAGGTATATGAAGAGAGTACCTTTGATCTGGGCGCCGAAGCTTGGGACGACGACGATGACGAGGAAGGTATGGACACCGCAATGAACAAGGTTCTCACCGACGACTTCTACCCAAGACTGATCGACTTCGAATACAAAATCGGTGAGGAAGAGATTAACGGCGACGAAGCCACGGTAAAAGTAGATATCACCACTTACAAGATGGGCGACGCGTTCGTGGCCGGTTTCAAAGACTTCTTTGCCGGAGCCATGGATCTGTACAACTCCAACGCTTCCGACGAGCAGGTCAGCAAGGTGATGAGCGAAAAACTGCACAAACAGATTTCCGCACTGAAGAAGAAGGAATACAAGAAAACCGCAACCTTCCACCTGACAAAGGAAGATGGCGTCTGGGTTGTGGAAGACATGGACGACGACAATAACGAAGCCGCTCTGAACATCCTGTCCGGCGGAATGCTGGATGCGGAGAACTCCATCGACCGCATGACGGATGACTAATCTAGATTTCTAGTAAAATGCGAACCCCCCGGCAGCGGGATTGGCGCTTGTGCCGATTCCGCTGCCGGGGGGTTTTAGATTCTTTTTATCTTTTCTTGCAGGAACGCTCCTTGCTGTAGTCCACCAAGGTATCGCTGCCCCGGCCGCTTCGGACGGTGGAAACGCTTTTTACCATGTACCGTCCCTTTGCAATCTTTCGATTGCGGTTCAAGTTCAACGTTCTCCCATTGGCTCGCCCGGTCCACCTAGCCACGGCGGTCCAGTGACCTTTCGAAGATTTCAGCAGGTACACCGTAGTGTACAGCGTGGTCTTCTTTGCGGCACCCTGATTTACCCGGACCCGAACATGCGCCCGGTCTTCCCGAATCCGAAGGCGGGTATCCACCGAAATGGAGCCTTTTTTTGCCGCATAGACCTTATCCGTATGAGTCTTTTTATGTTCCGGCCGGTCGCCCTGACTGCCGGCGAAAACCGGCGCGGACATTGCGGTCATCAGTACAACAACCAGCGTAAATATCAGCAGGTTCCGCTTTCTCATTGCTGCACCCCTTTCTCTTTACTAAGTCACACACATACTCGCCTTATTTTACCATGAAGGCACGGGCTTTCAAATAAATTTTTCTTATAAAAGGATGAGTCACTCACCGGACAGGTTTCCGGACGGCCTTGTTGTCGTGGCCCGACGGTGGATTATGGCTTTGCGGGCAGGCGAGCACGAACCTTGCCGCCGGCGGCCCAAGGAAATTCAGCAGATTGTACTGAAGGGCGATACCGACGGCGCCGGTAATCATTCCGCCGGTGATCAACGAAGAAAGGACGGTTTCTCCGTCCCATGCGAAAGAACGAAAGAAAGGGCGAAGCACCGCATCAACTTGCGGCTGCTTCGCCCTTTTCTTTTGCTTAATCGTCCGGCAGGTCTTACTTATCGGATTTGCTTGCCTTCTTTACTTCGTCGGTCTTGAAGATGATCTTGCTCTCTCCGCTCTGACCGTCCTGCTTTCCGCCGATGAAGGATCCATCGGAAGCGGCATCCAGAGTTGCTTTTACCCGGTTCACCGTGCTCTTAATATCCGAATCCTTCATGGTGGATACCAGCTTCTGGATTCCGGTCTTGTTGAACGTTGCCATTCCGCTTGCCAGGGTATCCGCTCCGTCGGACAGATCCTCTGCACCTTCCGTCAGCTGACCCATGTAGGTTACCAGTTTGCCGGCTCCGGCATCTACCTGAACCGCACCGTTTGCCAGCTTTGTGGTTCCGGCATCCAGCTTATTTGCACCGGCATCCAATTTATTCACGCCGGTTACCAGGCTGGTCTGATCCTTTGTATCAACCTTGATTCCGGCCTGCAGGCTCTGGAGGCCCAGAAGTGCACCCGGATGGAATTCTCCGTCCTTGTCGGTATATCCGTTCACGCCGGCATCCAGCTGAGCGGCACCGTCATTCAGTCCGGACACGGCCTTGGACAGGCTCGGAACCTTCGTTCCGTCCGCCTTTGTACCGCCTACATTGACCGCGGTATCCAGTGCCTGAGTTCCGGCCTTCAGTTCATCCGCACCGTCCTGCAGCTTCTTCAAGTCATCACTGGAGGAAGATGCAATACTCTGATACATGCCCTTTGCCGTCTGGTTGGCTGCGGCAATCTTCTGCTTGTCGGTATTAACCGAAGAAACCGTATCGTTTACGTTTGTCTCGTATGTTCCCAGCTTGTCTTTTGCATTCTTCAATGCGTTGATGGTGTCCTCATCTCCGGAAGCCTCTGCCGCTTTGATGGCTGTTTCCAGAGCACTGTCCACATCGGCGGAGGATGGAGCGCTCACCTTCTCGGTGTTCACGCCGTCCAGATCGTCGCTGATGGATTTCGCGGTCTGCGCCAGCTTGGTGTTCTGTGCCGCAATCGTTTCGCCCATCTGCTTGATTCCGGCATCCACTTTCGCAGCGCCGGCACTCAGCTTCTTGGCACTGCCGTTATCGCCGGCCAGTCCGTTCTCACCGTTCACGCTGGAATTCAGCGCCTCCGTTCCTTCTTTGAGCTGAGTGGTCCCGGAAGACAAATCCTGGGCACCGGTTACCAGCTTATCCGCACCGTCGGACAAGTCCTTTACACCGTTCTTCAGGTCTCCGGTTCCTTGCTTCAGGTCTCCGGTTCCGGCCTTCAAGTCCTTGGATCCGTTTTTCAGGCTCTCGGTGCCGTCTTTCAGGGTTTCGGTTCCTTCCTCAATCTGAGAGGAACTGTCCGCCAGCTTATTGGCACCCTTCGCCAGCTTGGAACTTCCGTTCACCAGCTTCTTGGAAGCATCGGACAGCTTGTCCAGTGCGCTTTCCAGCTCGTCCACCTGGCCGGTGGCGTCATCCAGTTTCGTGGTGTCCACGTCATTCATAAAACCGGAATCCGCTACGGTGTAGGTTCCGTCGATTTCAAAATTCGTGGTCTTTGCGTTGATGGTTACGTGATCCGGAATGTCCAGCTCATCAATCTGCAGGTTATCGCTCATTCCCGGAAGCGCGATGCCCACAACGGCGGTGCTGTTTCCGTCGTTTACCGCCTTACCGTTGTTTACGGTGACGTTGGTGAAATTATCGTTGCTCAGCACGACCGCACTGATGATTGCATACGGACGAGTCAGGCTGTAGCCGTTTTCTTTTACGCTGTCATCGATGTCGTAGTCGAAACGGATTTTTACGTTGCCTTTCTTACCGGCGATTTCATCGGCGGAAACTTTCGTGCCGTTCAGATAGTAGCTGACCTTCACGTTTACCGGAAGCTCCCCGTCGTAGTCTCCGGTGTAGTGGATGTCGTTGCCCTTTGCGGCCCACACCAGCTTGTTGCCGTCCCGGCTCACCTTCTCGTCGCCGGATGTGTTCTTGATGTTCTTCAGGTTGGAATAATCGCTGAGGTTGTTGGACTTATCCTCATTCTTCAGCCACTCGCTTACCGAAACATCAGTCGTATTGCCATCGGCATCCATTACCGCGTACACGGTCTCGGATTTGTCGCCGGTCTGTGCGGTCTTCAGCATCTCCGGGAAGTTCTCGTTGATGGACTTCTCCGTGTCCGCATTGACTGCATTCATCTGCGGCACATAAAACAATGCTGTGCTGCATGCCAGAACGCCCGCAAGAATCGGGGCGCCGATTTTCTTGATTTTATTATTACGCTTTTTCATTGTTCAGTCCTTTCATGCCCCTTGTGGTTTTACAAATAATACGATCGAATGCCATAAGCATGGATGGCAGCAGGAAGATTACCGTAATCATGCTGATAATCGCGCCTCTGGCCATCAGCGAACACATGACGCTGATCAAGTATACGTTGGAATACTTCGACACGCCGAAGGTGGATGCGAAGAAGCCCAGCGCACTGGTCATGATGGACGGAATCGAAGTTCGTACGGCGATATCAATCGCCTCTCTCTTGCTCAGTCCGCCCATACGCTCGGTCTTGTACCGGGTGGACATCAGTATCGCATAATCCACCGTGGAACCCAGCTGAATGGTGGTAACGCATACCGGAACCAGGAACGGAAGCTCCACTCCGGTGAATCCGCAGATTCCCATGTTGATATATATGGCTAACTCGATTACAAGTATCAGTATAAACGGCAGCGAAATCGAACGCAACACGAAAAAGATAATCAGGAATACCAGTCCGATGGATATCCAGTTAACAACTTGGAAATCTCTGGACGTCAACTGAATCAAGTCCTTCGTGGACGGCGCTTCACCGATAACCGATCCGTTCTTATCGTACTTGTGAACGATGCTGTTTACTTTTGTCACCTGGCGATTTACCTCATCGGTAGAAATCCGATACTTCGAGTTTACCAGCATCATCTGATGCTTATCCGAACGCAGGGAGCTGTTCAGCTCATCCGGAAGCATGTTCCGAGGAATTGCGGAACCCATCATTCCGTCCACGCTCAAAACGCTCTTTACGCCCTTCACGTCTTTAATTTCCTCGCTCATGGCCCGGCCGTCTTTCGCCGACATATCCGCATCCGTAATGATGATGTAGGAAGTATTGATTCCAAAATCTTTCGACAACTTATTATTCGCAGTATAGAACGGAACCATGTCTTTATCGATGTCCTTTCCGTCTCCCACCACCATCTTCGTCAAATCGTAAGATGTATTCGTATGAGCATATCCATACAGCGCCGGAATCAGCAAAATCGCAAAGCACAGGATGTAGATTCCGTACCGCGATGTGAGCTTGTGGGAAAGCCGATCCGCATCCGGAATCAATGTCTTGTGACGAGTCTTCTGCAATGTTTTGGTAAAGAGCAGAATCAGCACCGGCAGAACGGTAACACTGCAGATTACGCCAAAGACAACGCCCTTCGCCATAACCAATCCAAGGTCCATACCCATCTTATATGTCATAAAGCACAGTGCCAGGAAACCGGCGATGGTCGTAACGGAACTTCCGGTGACGGAAACCAACGTTGCATCGATGGCCTCTGCCATAGCCGGTTTCGGCTCCATTCCCTCGTCCAGCTTCTCCATGTAGCTGTGCCACAGGAAAATGGAGTAGTCCATGGTCACGCCCAACTGCAGCACCGCGGCGATGGCTTTGGTGATGTAGGAAGTTTCCCCGAACATGATATTGGATCCCATGTTGTACAGAATCGCCATTCCGATGCTCAGCAGGAACAAGAACGGCGCCACGTAAGAATCCAGCAGCAGCATCATCACCAGAAGGGACAGCACTACCGCCACTGCTACATACTTGATTTCTTCCGTCTCCGCGATGTTCTTCAAATCCAGAACCATGGACGTCATTCCGGCAACATAGGTATCCTTGCTGCTCATCTTTCGAATTTTGTCCACAGCATTCAGCGTATGCTCATCCGAAATTCCCGTATCGTAGAACGTTACCAACATCGTTGCATTCTTGTTATTGATGTTGTCCTGCACCACCTTCGGGTACATGGAAATCGGGACGGACGGATTCACCACGTCCTGCAAATTCACGATGGATTCCACATGATCCACCTTCTGAATGTCCTTCTTCAGCTTCGTCACATCGTCCGTCTTCATATTCTCCAGAACGAGAATGGAAAAGCCGCCCTTATGGAACTCGTCCATCAAAAGGTCTTGACCCTTTACACTCTCCATATCGCTCGGGAGGTATGACAGCATATCGTAATTAACACGAGTCTTCACCATTCCGATTGCCGACGGAATGATCAAAATCAATGCTAATACGAGAATCGTATGTCTCAGCTTCACAACTGTCTTGCCGAAATTCATCTCTCGCATCCCCCTGTAAAAAAAATAGTTTCGTTTGTCTAGAGCGACCGGCCGGTCCATTGCCATTCCGATGCGGCAATAGTGACCGATGGTCATTTCATCTGCCAGTATACTAGCACAGGAATGACCACTAGTCAATATTTGAGATATATTTTTTACAAAATCCTTTTGTTTAATTTTTGAAACACTTTATTTATATGGGTTTCACGCATTTGACCATCAGTCATTTTAAACTTGACGAAACCTTCTGTTGATGGTATATTATAGAAAAATCGGTAACGTTGAACGAAACGTATCTTTTTTTATCAAAGGTGTAGTTATGACAAAAGTGGATTTGAAGAAAAACAAAAAGCGCCAGGACATCCTGGATGCGGCATATGAGCTTTTCACCACGAAGGGCTTCTCCAGCACGACAATCATGAATATCGCGCTGAAGGCCGGAGTGGGGAAGGGCACGTTCTACCTCTATTTCGACAGCAAGGAGGCGGTGAGGGATGAGCTGATTGTGATTAAGGCGTCCCGGATTCTTACCAAGGCGGTCAATGCGATGGAGGACAGCCTGGGCGCCAATCGGAAGGTGGGCGTGGCAGACCGTTTTATATTCGTGGCGGATTACATTCTGAATTACCTGTCAAAGGATCTGACGCTGCTGCGGTTCGTGTCCAAGAATCTCAGCTGGGGACTTTTTCTGAACAGCCGCATTGAGGAGAAGAATTCCGATGCCATCAATTTCAAGGATTTCATTTCCCTGCTGATCGAGCGGGATCACGTGCACCTGAAGAATCCGGAAATTCTGATTTATACGCTGATCGAGATGGTGAACTCCACCTGCTACAGCGTTCTGATCAACGAGGATCCGGTCAGCTTCGAAGAGTACAAGCCGTACCTGTACCACTGCATTCGGCTGCTGATTGATGATGCCAGGGAGAATTAAGTGTTGGCACGGTAAGATACATGTGATATAATACGACTCGTTCTGCCGGTTTCCGGCGGAAACGAACCGGCAGATTCCATGGGGATGGCTGTGAAACGTCCCGGACACAACGTGGGGTCTGCCGCCCAACCCGAATACGAAAGATTTGCAATATAATGAAAGAGGAGCATTTGCCGGTGCAAAAGCTCCTCTTTTTGATTCTACACTTTTTATTTCATCGCCTGTTCGATTAAGTCGTTCAGTTCTTTTTTCTGTTCGTCGGATGTGATGCTGCCCACGATCGGCTTGCCCACAACTTTTCCCTTTGAATCGATCACATAGGTGGTCGGGAAAGAGTACAGCCCGGAAGTCAATTTCCCGGCGGCACTGTCGGACTTGAACCAGATGTTTTTATAGGAAACGCCCTTTTTCTCCAGGACCTTCTTCGCATCGGCAATGGCTTTCTTGTCCCCATCCAGGGTGTACGCGTTCACGCCGACCACTTCGCCGCCTTCTTTCATCAGCTTCTTGTTCAGAGCCTCCAGGTCCTTCAGTTCGCCCACGCAGGGTTTGCAAGTGGTGAACCAGAAATTGACCACCGTCACCTTGTTGCCGGAGAACAGCTTCTTGCTGCTGACTTTTTTGCCGTCCAGGTCCTTTCCCTCAAAAGAAGGGAACTCGTTCATGTTTCCGGAGTCTGCCGGCACGCTGGCGCTTCCGTCTTTGCACGATGTGGAACCGTTCGCCTTGGCTTTCTCCGCCACTTCCGGATATTTTTCTTCCAGCATGGTCAGCTTCTCTTCGATTTTCTTAATCTCCTCCGCGCCGCTTTTCAGCGTCTTCAGCTCATCCTCGGTGAATTTATCCTTCGCGGATTCAATGGTATCCAGAAGGAACTCGCCGTAATTCTTTCCGTCCTCCTGCAGGGTCATTCCCTTATCCGCTTCCATAAAGACTTTTTCCCACAGCTTCTTGTTCTTTGCAAAAATCTGATTCTCCTGTTCCATCAGCTCCTGATACATGGTAACCGCCTCTTCCAGGTTGCCGGGTTCCTTATCGCCGCTCTTCCCGCTGCACGCCGCCAGGGACAGCATCAGCACCGCCGCCACCGCAAGCATCATCATTTTCTTCATTTTCGTCTTCATTTTTCTGTCTCCTTTTTCATTTCTTTTCCGTCACTTCCAAAGCCGCACCCATAGGCCAGGGCATCGACCGGGCATACGGTGACGCACTTTCCGCACCGAATACACTCTCCGTGGTTCGGCGCCCGGGTGATGTCCACGTCCATTTTGCACACCTTGGCGCACCTTCCGCAGGAAACGCATTTTCCCCGGTCCACTTCAACGCCCAACAGGGACACCTTGTTCATCAGTCCGTAGAAGGCCCCCAGCGGGCACACCCACTTGCAGAAGGGACGGTAAAACACCACACTCAATATTCCTACCGTCACCAGGATAATCAGCTTTCGGGTAAAAAGAGTTCCCAAAGCCCCACGGATTCCGGCATCCACTGCCGCAAGGGGGAGGGCCCCCTCCAGCACTCCTTGCGGACAGATGTACTTGCAAAAATAGGGATCGCCCATTCCCACATCGTTGGTCACCAGTGCCGGAAGCAGAAGCACCGTTCCGATCAGCACCCCATATTTCACATAGGTCAGGGGCTTCAGTTTCCCGGTGGAAATCTTCCTGCCGGGAATCTTGTGCAGCAGATCCTGCAGCCAGCCGAAGGGGCACAGGAATCCGCAGACAAATCTCCCCAAAAGCACGCCTACCAAGATCAGAAATCCGGTGATGTAATAGGAAAAACCGAATTTTGAGGATCCCGCCACGGCTTGAAATGCGCCGATGGGGCAGGCCCCGGAGGCCGCCGGACAGGAATAGCAGTTCAGTCCGGGAACGCAAACGGCTTTTCCGCCGCCTTGATAAATTCCACCTTTGAAGAAGTTGGAAAGGTGGATATTCGAAAGGAGGGTGGCACTCGCCTGAATCCATCCGCGCATGCGGCCGGTAATTCTCGAGAGGTTGTTTTTATTTTTACCCAATTCCCACACACTCCAGACATAATCGTATGGCTTTGCCCAGCACCAGTTCCGCCTCGCCCCGCATTGCGCCGAAACACACCATGACGGTGCCCGCGGCGATCAGCAGCAGGCGGGCGGCGTTTTTTCTTCTTCTGCTCATATCTCCTCCTTTCCTTTACGCCTCCACTATAGCAAGCCGGATATAAAATCTTCGTTAAGAAAGGAAAGTTAACGGAAATTTTATGTCGGTAGGGTATAATGTAGACAATCGGATAAATGCTTGAAAAAGGGAGATTTGTTATGCGTATTCTGGTGGTTGAGGATGAGAAAATTCTGTGCGACACGATTGTTCGCAGCTTGAGCCGGTTGGCGTACAGCGTGGATTTCTGTTATGACGGGGGAAGCGCCATGGAGCTTCTGGCCGTGGAGAATTATGATTTGGTGGTGCTGGATCTGAACCTTCCGGATGCGGACGGCATGACGGTGCTGAAGACCCTTCGGAAAAACGACGACCACACGAAGGTGTTGATTTTATCGGCGCGGTGCGATGTTGCGGATAAGGTGGACGGCCTGGATGGGGGAGCGGATGACTACCTGACGAAGCCATTCCATCTGGAGGAGCTTGCGGCACGGATTCGGAACCTGACCCTGCGGCGCTACACGCAAAACGATGTAGTCCTGACCTGCGGCGAACTTTCCTTCGACACGAAGGCGCGACGGGCGGCGGTGGGGGAGGAGATTCTATCACTGACGCGAAAAGAAACCGGAATTCTGGAATATCTTATGCTCCACCCGGGGCGGCCGGTGAGTCAGGAGGAGCTGATGGAGCACGTGTGGGATAACAGCGTGGATCGTTTCAGCAATTCCATTCGGGTGCACATTTCGGCGCTGCGAAAAAAGCTCCGCCAAGCACTGGGATACGATCCGATTCACAATCGCATCGGGGAAGGGTATGTAATGGAGGAGCGAAAATGAAGAAAATATCTTTGCAATGGCGCATCACGCTGATGACGGCGATTCTCCTTTGCGTGACCTGCGTGGTGATGAATTGTTTGATTATCTATTCCGGAAAGCACTATATGGATGTAATCGGAAGCGGGATTTCCGCCTATAGCGATAACGCTGCAAGCAGCGAGCAGGTAACCGGAAAGTCAGATGAAAGCAATGGGAAGGGAGAATCCGGCGCCGGTGCGGATTCCCAAGTGGAATCTTTTAATCCCGAAAATTCCGACCTGAATCACGAGCTCACGATTATTGTCGACAACGCGCAGGAATCCTTTGGCCTCACGGGCTGGTGCATTACGGCCTTCATGACGTTCCTGGGCGGCGTGCTGGCATATTTTTTTACCGGCCATGCGCTGAAACCGCTTCGTACCTTCACTTCTCAGATTGAAATGGTGCAACCGAACAATCTGTCGGATATGAAAATCAGCGAAGATGTGCTGCCGGAGTTTCAGCCTTTCAGCAAATCCTTTAACGGCATGATTCAACGGTTGGATGAAGGGTTCTCGGCCCAGCGGCAGTTTACGGGAAACGCGGCTCACGAACTGAGAACGCCCCTTGCACTGATGCAGGCACAAATGGAACTCTTTACCCAAGAGCATCCCGTGCTGCGGCCGGAGACTAAGGACTTTCTGAAACTGCTGCAGGAGCAGACGGAACGTATGTCCCAGATGACGAAAACCCTTCTGGAAATGAGCGAACTTCGTTCGGTTCCCTGTGAGGATGAGATTGAGTTGGCACCGATGATTGAAGAAATCTATACCGACCTTGCACCGGTGGCCGAGGAAAAAGGGGTATTATTGAAATGCGAGGGAAATGCCCGGATGATCGGAAGCGATACCTTAATCTACCGGATGCTTTTCAACCTCACGGAAAACGCCATCCGGTACAATCGTCCCGATGGCGCCGTTATCATTTCCATCGGCGAGGATGAGAAATCCATTCAGATTCGCGTGGCAGATATGGGCTTCGGAATTCCGGAGCAGTACCGGGAAAGCATCTTCCAGCCGTTCTTCCGCGTGGACAAGTCCCGGAGCCGGGAACACGGCGGCGTCGGGCTGGGGCTTTCTCTGGTCTGGGAAATCGCGGCGCTTCACGGCGGCGCGGTGACGGTGGAGGAAAGCACGGAGGCCGGCACCGTGGTTCTGGTGACGCTGCGCGGGTAACGAACTATCCCTGCACCAGCGTGCCGCCGCAGCTGGAACCGGCACCGGCGGTACAACCGTAGCAGTGCGCCCCGAACCGGATCTTCCGCTGAAGCGAATTTATTTTTCCCGCAGCCAGATCATAGACGGTCAGATCCCGACCTTCGTTCCGGCACGGCATTTCCATCACCTGATTGAAATCGCAGTCATAGATTCTTCCGTCATAACCCACGCTGATCTGATCCCGGCACATCATTTTCTCGCAGGCCTCCGGGTTGAAGGCATCCAGCAGCATATCCATGTACTGTTGGTAGATGCCGTTCCGCAGCAGGTGACAGCCGTACCGTCCGATTGGATTGTTGGTCACCGCATACAGCCGGTTGAATTCCACCCCGTATTTTCGAAGCTCCTTCCGGTACAAATTCTCCAGCTCCTCCTGGTCCGGCGGCAGAATATCCCGCTGCGGGTTGAACACCAGGTTCAGCTCCGGTTTCTGCTCCCCCGCTGCCTCGCTTTCCGCTTCCATGCCGTATCCCTGAGCATTCAACTCCCGAAGCACCTCGATGCTCTGACGGAACACGCCGTCGCCCCGCTGACTGTCCGCCTCCGATTCGCTGAAATTCGGAAGGCTGGCAATCACAGTTACCCCCAGCTCCCAATATTTCCGAATCAAATCCCGGTATGCCGGCGCCTTCAGAATCACCAGATTGGTCCGAACCATCACCCGGAATCTCAGCCGCGTCGCCTCTTCGATGAACCACCGGAAATCCGGCGCCATTTCCGGCGCCCCGCCGGTGATATCGATTGTCCGGAATCCGTACCGAACTCCCGCATCCAACACCGCTTGCAGTGTCTCCCGGGAAATCACTTCCTTCCGGTCCGGGCCGGCGCCCACATGGCAATGCTCGCAAGACAGATTGCACTTCTTTCCCACATTCACCTGAATCGTGGACAGCTCCGGCCGCGTCTCCAGATACTCCGCCTTCGGAACCATATCCTCAAAATACATGATCCGCGCCATCGCATCTTCCAGATCCTGCGGTGACGCCGGTTTTCCTTCCGGATACGCCTCTTCCCGGTACGCGGGTAAAACCACGAATCCGCCCAGGAGCGCGTTTCCGATGGTGCAAGCCGGACCGTTCAGAATACGATTGCGGTAAGAAACCTCTGCCGGAGAGTTGTGTTTCCACAGCCGGTCAAACCATTCCACATAGGCTGCCTGATCATAGCGAACAGGAACCGCTTCGATGTAAATTCCCTTGTATTCCGTCCGATAGATGGCATCCTCCTCCAGTGTCGCCGCAATTCGGGTGAGCACGCCAAACTGCTGTCCCTCAAAGGTAGGAAGTCCCGCCGCACCGTTATTGATTACCACGCCACCTCGGAGTTTTCCGGCGACAGCTGCGCAGGTGTGGGTGGTGGCGAAGATATCGATTCCGTTCTCTTCCATAAAGTCGGACAGCTCTCCCTGGCGGAGCACATCCTCCAGCTGCTCGATGGCGCAGTCCCAGCCACCCAGCAGTTTCTCATCCCCGTGGGTGATTCCGATTTTACAATCGCCCACCTGAGCGACCATGTGAGCCGGCCGGTCCTTTAGCTTCGCAATCAATTCCGGATGCTTCCGGATTTCTTCCTTCATCATATGGTGAATTCGGTTGGAGCGGCTCACGCTGGCATCATCGGTGCAATCCGGATAGGCGCAGCCGCAGCCCACGCCGATATCTTCCGTTCTTCGAACCTCCGCTTCCACATTTCCAACCATTGGAATATATTTCTCCGCACCGGCTTCCACACGGGCGAATTCCTCTGCCGTCCGGTCGAACCAATGCATATCGCCGTTGAACACCATGCCCACCCGGCCGCCTTCGCCCAGGCGTTCCTGTTCTTTTATGAACATCGCCTGTACCGCATCCATCGCAAATGGATTTCCGTACAGTCCGCCCACCACCAGCAGGGTGTCGAAGGTGTGCTCCGGGGAAGGGGAAGCGGCCCATACCGCCGAGTCCAGACGGTAATCCGCCGGACATGCTCTTCCCGCATCTTTGAAATTATGTCTCGCGTAACTCGGAGTTGTGCAACTTGCCATTTTTTCCTTCTTTCTTTTTCTCTACTTCAAAATTGCCTGACGGAGGTTCTCCAGATCCGCCGCATCCGGATGGGACAGGGCCCGGTCGAAATTGTCAATCATCTGATCCAGATTCGGTGCCGCATCCGGCTGTTCCTTCATCTTCACATACCGATCCCGAACCGCCTGCTGCATCTTTCCCTGGCACATGAACTTGCCCACCAAGGTATTGCTCTCATCCATCGACGCCTTTACGTTGTTCAGCACCCGCTGAAAATACGCATCCTCCACGCCGAAACCGGCCGTTCCGAATAAAAATACGTTTTTGTTTCTCAGATTCTTCAGGGCATTTAAGGCTGCCTCGTCCGCATTGCCCTTGTCCGTCCAGAATCCCAGGTATACCGTCTTCGCCTCCGAAACCTCCGCACCGTCACCGGCTTCGCCAAAGAATTCGCAGTCCTCTTCCGGCAGCGCCGCCCGAATCGCATCCGCCAGAATCCGGGTGTTTCCGGTTCTGCTGCTGAACAAAATCGCATATTTTTCCATCTGTCTGTCCTCCTGTATTAGAATGATTTTCTCGCTATCATAATTGATCTACAAAATATACCTACCTGCACCCGCCGGCACAGATAGGTATATTCTAATATTTATTGCTGTTTTTTTCAATTAGATTGCCGACTCAATGCCTTCCGGATCGATGTCTTCCCATCCGGCGGCGCTGCGCTCTGCATCCAGAGCGGCGATTTCCTCATCGGTTCTGCCTTTCCAAGCCGGGCGGCCTTCGTTCTTCTCCGCCATGGAAGCCACGATGCCGCATACCGCGTAGGAACCCCAGCACAGTACGGCACCCCAGAAGTTCACGCCCAGGAAGTTGGCATACGCACCGTTTCCGATATTCATAAATGCCAGGCTGTCCGGATTAACGGTGTCCACGATTCCCAGAATCATACCGATCCAGAAGGAGAGGTGGAAGCCGATTTTCGTCGGCTTAATCGGACCTGCGCCATGAAGCAGGAAAATCGGACCCAGACCCATAATCATGGTTCCGGAAATGGTGGTTGCCGCCAGAATATCGGTTCCCATAATCATCGGCAGGTTACCCACAACTGCAAAGAATGCCATGAATCCGATACCGATCCAACGAGCTTTTTCATGCGGATCTTTGCCCAGGATAGCCGGAAGATCTCGTGCGGTCAGCTTCGCCAGGGAACTGAAGGTGGAGTCCAGAGTGGAACCTCCGCACATTACCATCATGATGGCCATCAGGAAGAAGGCCGCAATGCCCATGCCCTGTGCCACCGCCTGCGCCGCGTCCGTTACATTTTCAAGACCGGAAAGCATGGCGTCTACACCGATCAGGGAGAACAGGGCGATTGCCAGGAATCCCAGAAGGCCCGCCACGGTGAAGCACTTCAGCATCTTCTTTTCCTCGCAGATGAATCCACGGTCGGTGAGTACCGCATCATGGAATCCATAGGACAGGCACTGCAGCAGTGCGCCCAGGACGAAATCCACGCCGGCATCCATCTTCCAGGATCCGCTGGTCAGGTACGCGCTCATCGGGTGTGCCGGCAGAATCCAGAAAATGGTGAATGCCAGCAGTACCACGAACAGGCCGGCCTGCAGCACGTCGGTAATCAGGGAAGAACGCAGTCCGCCCCAGCAGCTGTAGCCCAAAGTGATTGCGGTAAAAAGAAGTGCGGCGATGACGAAAGGTTTGCTTCCCGACTCACCGTAGTATCCGCCGATGACTGAGGTGTTGGACCATACCTCGTTGAACAGACGAACCAGAATTGCTGCACTGAAGCAGAATGCCGCTGCCACACCGTAATTGCTTGTGAGGAAGTCGGTCATGGACTTTGCGGCGAAACGGCGGCGAAGTCTGTAGATGGCAAACCCGGTGAGGGGAATGCAGAGCCAATATACCGCATAGCCGATACCGCCCACGATGCCGTAGCTGTATCCCATATTGGCGCAGTTATATACGGATTTAGCGAAAATCCAAGCGATAAATACCGAAGAAGTGACCATCAGAGAAGAGGCTGCTCGTCCCTTCTTATCGGTTCCTTTGAAAAAGCCGCCGATTGTAACGGCTTTCGGGGAGATGGCAAACATGACGATGCCGTATACCACCAGGAATCCCCAGAAAAACAGTCCTGTACCGTTGTGCATGATGTTTTGTCCTTTCCTTAATATGCTGTATAGAAATAAGTAAAAAACCATAAAAAACGCTGTTAGAATTCACTAACAGCGAAAATCGATTTATTTTAACAAATTGAGGACTTGCGTTCAACCGATTTTTTATTGAAAATCCTTATATTGAAGCTGCACATTTTCTCATATTTCTATATTGTCACTAGGCGTCTTTCAGAATTTCTCCGGTCAATTTATTTGCTTCCTCGACGATGGAAGCGATTTCTCGGTTCCATTCCTCGGCCTGCTTGCGATCGGTGAGGGCAGGGGTGTTGGCCACCACGTTCATCTTCGCCGCCCGGATGCAGGCATTCAGGTTCAGGGCCGCTACGTAGAGATCGCTCACCAGCTGCTTGTTGGATTTTCCAATCATCTCCTTGGTGAGGTGCAGTCCGGCCAATGCAGCTCGGCATGCGTTCAGCGGAGCCAGTCCCGCTGCCACCGATGCCTCGGCAATCGCTGCCTTTCGAGCCGCTTTCTCTTCATCCGTGGATTTCGGAAGGGCATAAGCATCGGAAACGCCGGTAAAAGCTTCCTTATCTTCATCGATTCCCCGGATCAGCTTCGTGAGAACTTCCTGGGCTTCCTTCAGCGTCTGCTGGTTCAGCTCTTCGTACTCTTCATATTTCTTCTTTCCCACGGTGAGGTTTGCCACCATCATTATCAGGGCTGCACCCTGTGCTCCGGTCAGCGCCGCAACCGCACCGCCACCCGGCGCCGGTGCTGCTGACTTCAGTTCGTTCAGGAAATCGATAATCTTCTGGTTTTCTGTCATTTCTTTTTTTCCTTTCTGCTTCCCGCTGCCCGCTGAGCGAACGGACAACCCGGAACAATAGCACCAATACTTTTATTCCATTATAATAAAAAGAACGCCGGAAGGAAACCTCCAGCGTTCTCAAATTACTTTTTCTGCGGATTAGTTGTTCAGATCTGCATCGAAAGGAAGGAGTGCTACCACACGAGCTCTCTTGATAGCAGTGGTAACTGCTCTCTGGTGCATTGCACATGTACCGGTTACTCTTCTCGGGAGAATCTTGCCTCTCTCGGTAGTGAACTTCTTCAGAGTCTCTACATCTTTGTAATCGATCTTCTTATCCTTGTCTGCACAGAACTGGCATACTTTTCTTCTTCTCATGCCGCGCTTTCTGTTGTTATTGTCCATTTCGACTTAATCTCCTTTCCTAAGATATTTCTAGAACGGGATGTCGTCATCCGCTGCCTGGAATGCATCCGGGAAATCATCCTGACCTCCGAAAACGTCCTGCTGCGGTGCCGGCGCGCTCTGCTGCTGACCGCCCTGGTAGCTGTCATTGCCGCCAAAGCCGGAGTTCGCATTGGAGCCTCCGCCGTTGTTGTTTCTAGAGCCAAGGAACTCCACGCGGTTCGCGATGACGTCAGTGGTGTATACCGTCTGACCGTTCTTGTCTCTGTAACTTCCCGTCTGAATCCGTCCGCTTACCGCTGCCTGACTGCCCTTCTTCAGGTATCTGTCTACGGTCTCGGCCTGCTTTCCGAATACGGTGATTCGAATGAAGTCAGCCTGACGCTCCTGGCCGGCGGACACCGGTCTGTCGATTGCCAGCGTGAAATGCGCTACGGCAGTCTGAGTGTTCGGTGTGTAGCGAAGTTCCGGATCCCTTGTTAATCTTCCAATTAAAATTACACTATTCATGTTTCACCTGTCCTTTCCGAACGCTGTGAACGATACTTATTTCTCGTCCTGGCAAACGATGATATGTCTCATGCAATTATCGGAAATCTTCAGTCTTCTGTCCAGTTCCTTTGGCAGTTCTGCACTTGCCTTGAATGGAATCAGCACGTAGAAACCGTCCTTCTTCTTGTTGATCGGGTAAGCGAGCTTCTTAGCGCCCCACAGATCCGCTTCTCCAGCTTCACCGTCAGCGTTGATGATGCCCTTTACGGTCTCGATCATCTGGTTTCTTGCAGCTTCATCCATAGCCGGATCAAGAATGAACAATAATTCATAATTTCTCATTGTTTTCACCTCCTATGGCCTAATGACATCTTGCGATGTAGGATTCTGGCCTGCTTATTCAGACCATACCCAATTATTATACAGAAAAATAGCCGGATTGCAAGCTTTTATTTCCGAAATTCCTTGAAAATCCGGTGAATTCTTCCGTTTTCTACCCGCAAATCTGCTCCGAATCCAGAATTACGGTAAATGGGCCGTCGTTCAGCAGCTCTACCTTCATTTCCGCGCCGAATTCTCCCTGTTCCACCACGTCCACGCGCTCTTTGCACTTCTCGATGATGTATTCATAGAGGGCATTGGCATGGTCCGGAGATCCCGCTTCGATAAAAGAAGGTCGGTTTCCTTTCTTGCAGTTTGCGTACAGGGTGAACTGTGAGATCAGTAAAAGTTCTCCCCCCACATCTGCCAAGGAAAGATTGGTCTTTCCGTTCTCATCTTCAAATATCCGAAGCTTAATCATCTTATCCAGCATTTTGTCGGCGATTTCTTTCGTGTCCGTATCGGATACTCCGATCAGAACCATGTATCCCTTGCCGATTTTTCCAATGACATTGTTATCCACGGTGACGCTTGCGTGGGTGACTCTCTGTATTACCAGTTTCATTCTCGTAATCCCTTCCTTGCTTTTTTTATGGCGTTATTTTACAATAGATTCTAACCTATTGTATGAACGCCTGCAAGTCCGGTGATGAAGTCGGAAGCGCAGGAGGGACGGAGGATATTTTTACGAAATGATGAATCCATTCAAAAGCATTCCGGCGGGACTGGCGATTCTGTCGGAAATAAATCGTTTTAATAAAATGGCGCCGCAGTTCGAAGCCCTTCGGAAGGAAGAAAAGTTCGAGGAGGAGCGGGCGCTGATTCTGGAAGGCACTAGTCGGTTCGCCGATACCGTATCCCGGAAGATCGGAATTACCTTCGATATTCACGGGGAGGAGAACATTCCGGACCACGGGCCGATGCTGATTGTGGCCAACCACCAGAGTTATGCGGATATTTTGGCGATGATTTACGTGATTCGGAAGTTCCAGATCGGTTTCATTGCCAAATCGGAGTTCACCGGTTTCAAGCCGCTGGCGAAGGCGATTAACTATACTCGCTCGCTCTTTCTGAAGAGGGGGGATGCCCGGGCGGCCATTCAGACGCTGAACGAGGCGGCGACCCTGATGAAGGAAGGGTTTTCCCTGGTGATTTTCCCGGAGGGGACGCGGAGCCAATGCAGTGAGATGGGTGAGTTCAAGGCGGGCAGCTTCAAGTTCGCGCAGAAGGCGAAGGTGCCGATTCTTCCGATTACCCTGGAGGGGGGCTACCACTTCTGGGAGGAGAAGGGGACGGTTCAGCCGTGCACCGTTCATGTGAAGATTCATCCGCTGGTTCATTTCGAGGAGATGGACCGGAAGACGCAGAACAATGCCCACGTGGAAATTGAGAACACCATCCGCGAAGGACTGAAGAAATTCGTTTAGTTCTTTTTGAATATGGAAGCTTTAGGAAAGGAATCCGAATTGCCGGGTTCCTTTTTTTGTATAGTTTTTTTCTTTTCTGCCTACCAAAGTGATAGGTTTTCTCTATTGGAAAATGTTTCTTTATGTTTTTATTATAATTATTGATAGGTATATTAACCTGTTCACGAAATCGTCGGATTCGATCGGGCGCGTTCGACGATTGGAAATTGTTTTTACAGAGATTGAAAGAGTAAAGAGGAGGAAAATGTTTATGAATCGAGCAATTCGCAGCATAAGCGCCTGGCTTCTCGCTTTGGCGATGATTGTCAGCGGATTCAGCGTGTTCGGCTCCTTCGGTCCGGCGACCGCAAATGCGGAAGTGGACAACAGCAAGCTGGTCATCAAGGTTACCAACCAATATGATCAGCCTGTGAAGGGTGCTGAATTCACATTTACAAGTGGAAATGTGAAAAAATCGGTTGGGGTAGCATCGAATGAGCTAGGAATCATTGAAACATCTACTTTAGACCAGAAGGACTGGATGGGTTCTATGGAGTTGGAACTTGTTGACGGAAGCCCTTACACCATACTTTCTGAACCCGTTACCGTGGATTTTAACACAAACGCTGATTGGAAAACAATCATCGAGTACGTCAACGACGATGATTATACCGGTGAGATTGCCGTAAAGGTGAACGACCCGAATGCAGTAGATCCGGGAACACAGCAGCCGGATAATCCTTCCACCGCAGCAGTGGCAACCGCCGACGAAGTGAAGGGATATATGTCCGACTCCGACAGCAGCACCGTTCTGATGGATGCCAGAAGTGTGGATGCGTACAACGGCTGGGCTATCGGTAATGCAAAGAGAGGCGGTCACCTAAAGAACGCGGTAAGCTTCCCGGCAGACGCCATCCGCAACGCCGTAACGCCGAACAAGAAGGAAGGCAAGACCATCGAAGATTATCACAAGCAGATGATGGAAGATGCCGGCATTACCAAGGATTCCAAAATAATCATCTACGATGTTAACGATTCCGATGCGGAATACGTGTACAACTGGCTTAAGGATCAGGGATATTCCGAAGACAATATGAAGGTTTTCAACGGAACCGACCTAATCAACAGCGGAAAAGCGAAAGTTGTAAAGTACAAGAATTACGATATGTACGTTCCGGAAGATGTGGTTAAAAACATCTCCGACAACCTCACCGGCAAGTCCGATGAATACATCAGAAACGCAAAGCAGATTGTCAACGGTGACGACGTGGTAATTCTGGACGTAAGCTGGGGAGATGAAACCAGCGATCCGAACAACGGTTCCGGTTACGATGCCGGTCACATCCCGGGCGCCGTTCACGTAAACACCGACGAGTACGAAACTCCAAAGGTTTACGTAAAGACCAAACCGGAGAATTACAGAACCGAGTGGAGACTGAACAGCGACAAAGAACTGATCCAGCTGGCAGAGAAGAAGGGAATCACCCTGGACTCCTGCGTAATCATCGCCGGTCCGGAACCGATGGCAACCACCAGAATGGCGGTTATCCTGAAGTACCTGGGTGTGGAAAACGTTCACGTAATGAGCAATGCCATGACCGGTTGGAATGCGGCCGGATACTCCATGGAAAAGGGAATCAACACCAACAAGACCACCAACCTGGGCATTACAAAGCCTCAGAATCCGGATGTCATCGATACCATTTCCGAGGTAAGAAGCGAGCTGAAGAATTCCAAGTATGCAGTCATTGATACCAGAACCAAAGCGGAGTGGGACGGAAAGGATACCGGATACGGTTATCACGACCTCGCCGGAAGAATCCCTGGAACCATCTATTCCAACTGCGGATACGGCTACAGCAGCAGCGTGTTCCGTTACAGAAATGCGGATAAATCCATGAGATCCGGTGAAGCGATTAAAAAGATGTGGAAAGAAGACGGCATCGACTACCAGAACAAGCACATGGTATTCTTCTGCGGCTCCGGCTGGAGAGCAGCGGAGACCACTTGGGAAGCATGGCTCATGGGCTACGATGCATCTCTGTACAGCGATGGCTGGATTGGCTGGTCCAACGGTGGATACAACTACTACCGCGATGGCAAGACTTTTGCAATGGACAAGAAAACCGGCAAGGAAGTCAACATTTCCGCAATTAAGGCGTCGAAAGTTTCCAAGGTAAAAGCAAAAGCCGGAAAGAAGAAGGCGACCGTAACCTACGGAAAGACCACGGGTGTGACCACTTACAAGGTGTACTACAAGCTCAAGAAGAAAGGTGCGAAGTATAAACTTGCAAAGACCACAACCTCCAGAAAGGTTACCATCAAAAAGCTGAAGTCCAAGAAAACTTACTACGTAAAAGTTCGCGCTTACAAGAACATCAACGGCACAAACGTTTACACAAAGTACAGCAAGACCGTAAAGGTTAAGGCAAAATAAAATCATTTTCACCACGGATTCCCGATTATCCGAGAAAGAGGCGTCACTGCGGCGCCTCTTTTAGTTTATGCTCACAGTTTTCCATAATTTGTTAAAATCTCTGTGCATAATTATACACAATATGTCGTGAAGCTCTTTTATTTCAAACGCTGCAGCACATTCCCACACATTGTTGATAACTGTGGAAAACTTTTCTTTTTTGGCTCTTCACGAATTTTTGTGGGATAGTTTTTTGAAACTATCCCACACTTTTTAATTGGAATGCCCCG
>CAKQWJ010000023.1 GCA_934278925.1 uncultured Clostridia bacterium
TTTGTCCCATTTTTGGGAAAAAGTTTAGAGACATTGGTTGCCAAACTGTTGAGTATGACAAATGAATGAGAAAGTCGCTATGAAAGAGGGCTGTGAAAGGCTCTCTTTTCTTTTTGCAACTGTGGAATGGCAAGATAATAACGTTATATGCAGTGTATATTAAGTACAGATATTGTATTTCTGCATGATGGGAACATAGGGAGTCCATATAAAGGCCATGAACACGGGCCATTCCGGGAGCATTTCCACCGGACACGGGAATTCCATTCGGGGTATGCTGAACCGGCTGGAAACCATGTACATGATGGGCGCCCAGGTGCCGGTGTACACGGTGCGGAATCAGATTGCCAATGCCATTGAGATTTTCGTGCACCTGAAGCGAGACGGAGATGGGAACCGGCGGGTGATGGAAGTGGCGGAGCTGGCGGGGTTTGACGGAAAAGAATATAACATCAATTATCTGTATCGTACCGATGGGGCGGGGGCGCTGGTTCGAACCGGGAACGCGCTGCTGCATCGAGATAACCTAAAAAGAGGTGGCATGAATGACCGACTTTAGAATTTATGAAATGTCCCAAAAGGAGAACGCATTGTTCTACGGGGTTTCCGGGGTAGTCGCCCTGCTCGTGGCCCTGTTGTTCTACCGAAACATCCTGTTCGGCGCGGTGATTATCCCCTTTCTGCCCCGGCTGAGAAAATTCGCCGTGGAGATTCTAAAGGAACGAAGAAGGAGGGAGTACCTGATGCAGTTCAAGGATTTCCTGTTCATCGCCGCCACTTCCATCGGCGCCGGGCGGTCCATGAAGGATTCCATCGAAGAGGCGATACCTCGGATGGTGGATATTTACGATGAAGATGCCCTCTTGGTGCGGGAAATGAAACTCGTCCACCGGCGAATTGAGCACGGCAACGAAGATGATGTGGATGTGCTGGCGGACCTGGCCGCCCTGAGCGGGCAGGAGGATGTGATCGATTTTGTGACCATCTACGCCACCTGCAAAATCACGGGGGCCAGCCTAATCCGAGCCATGAACCAAGCCGCCATGGTGATCATCGACAAGATGACCATCGAGCGGGAGATTCGTGAACTGATTCGGCGAAAGGAGCAGGAGGGGCTGATCATCCTCCTGGCACCGGTGGTGGTGATCTGCTTCCTGAACCTGGCCTCGCCGGACTACATCGCCCCCATGTACGAAACCATTCGGGGGCGGCTGATTATGACGGGGGTGATCGGGGCGAATATTGGAATTTATGAATTGGTGCAGCGGATTCTAAAGGTGAAGATATGAGTGAAAAAATACAGCAAATGGCAGAATCGAAGGTCGTCCGGTGGATCCGGGAGATGCTTCGGCGGATTCGGGCGGACCCGCCGCTTCTCCGTCAAATCTATGGAATTACGTTGGTGTGCGCCCTTTTCCTGGCTTCTTTTGTGATAAAGAGCGGTCTGGAATCGGGAAAATACATCGTGGACGGAAGCGGCAACGTGACGGGCATTCAGCGGCGGTCCCTCAATTCGTACGAGGAGTACCCCCTGCGGGTGCGGATTCAGGGAAAGGACGAGGTGATGGAGAAGGAGGTGATTATTTCCAAGCGTTCCCTGAAGGAAATGGAGGAAAGCCGGAACGCCGGGAAGAAAGACCGGCGAAAGGAGGTGAAGCAGAACCGGGAGATGGAGCTGGGCCGGATTCTTTCCGACATCGAATCGTCTGCGGGTAAAAAAATCGATTTTCCGTCGGAGCTTTCCGATGGCAGCCCCATCACCTGGCAGAAGGGGGATCCGGGCCGCAGCGAAGAGCTGACCATTCTTGGAATGTACTGTCTGTTGGTTGGAATGGTGCTCTACAGCCGCCTGGCTCCTCGCAAGAAGAAAAAGGGCGACGACGGCTTTCTTCGAGGACTTCCAAGGTTCGTGAATCAGCTGGTGATGATGCTCTATGCCGGGGTGATTCTCAGCGATGCGTTTGACCGGATATGCCAGAGCTATTCCATGATTCCGGCGGAGGCCCGAAGCGATTTTGAAAACGAGATGGTGGAGCTGTATCGGTCGCATCGGGATCACCGGGTGAGCACGGCCATGCTGCTGAATCATTTTGCGGGAATGCACAACGTAAAGGAAATGCTGCGAATCTCCACCATTCTGCTGGAAAACGAGCGTCGGGGAAGCGACGTGGTGGAAAGCCTCAGCCGGGAGAGCCGATTTCTGTGGGAGGAGCGGAAAATCGTGGCGGCGGAGAAGGGCAAAGCCATCGATACCAAAATGGCCGGGCCCCTGGGCCTGCTGCTGATCCTGCTGATTGTGGTGACCATGGCTCCGGCGATTCTGGTGATGTGAGGAAATGATTTGTTTGAAAGGGAGGTAATTGCGATGATGAAATTGTTGAAACAGAAGCGAGGAATGGAAATGGTGCAGGTAGCCATACTGGTGGCCATCGCGGTGGCCCTGGGAATTATTTTCAAATCCCAGATTACCGCGTTCGTCAACGAGGTGTTCTCCAAGCTGGACGCGGGCCAGTTCTGACCATGAAAGGGATTCTGAAGAGTCGCCGGGGAAATGAATTTGTGGAGGCGGCCGTGGCCATTCCCCTGATTACCGCAGCGGTATTGCTCATTCTCAATCTCTTTGTATTCTATCTTAATATTTTGGCAACCGGGGTGAAGGCCCACAAGGAGGCTTGCCGGCGCTGGGATTCGGACCGGGAAGCGGCGATAAAAGTATACCGGAAGAGCGAAAGCGTCCGGATGGCGCCGGCGGGCATTCTGCGGACGCGGCCGGAATGTCGGCTGGAAATTCGGTCCTACGAGTTTAACGAGGATTTGTTGGTGAGAGCAAAGGAAGTGCTTCATGAAGAATAGAAAAGGCTCCGCCACCGTTCTGATGGCGATGATTTCGGTATCCCTTAGCATGGCGATTCTTTCTTCTATTATAGTAATCCGGCAGATGACGCTGAACAGCATCTGCCGGAGCTACGGAAATGTATGGACCCGGGGAATCCTGTCGGAATACGACCGGCACCTCCTTCGGGATTACGGCATCATGGGATTCCATGGAAACAATCCGGAGGTGGCGAGGAAATTGGAATACTACATGCGCTATTCCCTGAGCAATCGGTTTCAGGTGCGCAGCCTGTCGGCCACGGCGGATCTGAACGGCTATGAGCTGTCGGAGCCGGAGAATTTCCGGAGGGCCATGGCCAACAGCTTCGGGACGGAGTCCCTGGAGGTGCTGCTGAAGAAGGAAAAAAGAAAGGACCGGGGGGACCTTGCGGCTCCCGAGAAGCCGGGGGATAAGGGGGCGCAAAAGACCGAGAAGCGTCCCCGGGAAATCAAGAATCCGGTAGTGCTGCACACCCTGCCTTCGGCCCAAGGAGAAAATTCTTTTTCCCCGGATTCGGTGATCGAAGCGCTGAAGTCCGGAAAATTCGTTCCGCCCGGCGGCGGGTCGGTAAAGAACGTCCCTATGGAAATTGTTTTTATGAGAAAGTACATGAACAGCTATCGCCGAACGGCGGACGGCAAGAAGCATTATTTTCGAAACGAATGGGAGTACGTCCTCAAAGGGGCGGCGAACGACGAGACCAACCTGAAAAGCTGCCGGCGGCGCCTTTTCCTGATTCGGAACGGGCTGAACCTGGCCTATCTGTACAAGGACCCGGAGAAGGTGGAGGTGGTGACGGCGATTGCGGAAATTATCTCGCCGGGCCCCATGGGGGTGGTGACCCAGGGCATTCTCATGGAAGCCTGGGCGGCGCTGGAGTCGGAGAAGGACGTGAAGGATTTGCTGGCGGGCAGGCGGGTGCCGGTGATGAAAACCGCGGCCACCTGGAACACGGGCATCGAGGGAATTCTGAAGGACGAGGAGGTGCAAAAAAAATTAGACGAGGATTCCAGGAAGCTGCTGAAGGAGAAGGGCGGTGAGGTGTCGGAGGCGGCCGGGAAGTCTGCCGGAAAAGTAGTGGAGGAAGGACTGGATTACGAAGAGTACCTGATGATCATGATTCTGGTCCTGCCGGAGGAAACCCGGCTGCGCCGCCTCATGGATTTGGTGCAGATTAACATGAAATATCGGTACTACCGGGATTTTAACCTGGCGGAATATTACGGAGGGGTGAGTTTTGCGATTCAAGTTAACGGGAAAAAATATGCGTACAGCAGAGAATATCGGTAAATGGCGGTGGAAAACCCGGAATCCTTCCGGCGGTCGGCGGGGAGATTGCCGGCGGGGAAGCTATGTCGTGGAGGCGGCCATCACCCTTCCCGTGCTCCTCATCGCCATGATTGTGCTGTCTTCCATCGTTCTGTACTATTCCTGCATCGAGGATGCGGCGTTCATCACCGCCACGGAATTTCGGAAGGGGAGCATCGAAGCGGTGGTGAGCGAAGGGCAGCCCTTGATTCCGCTGGAGGTGGCCGAGCGAACCCGGGACAATCATCCCATTCTGGACTCCCACCGGATTCTGGATTACGGCTTTCGCAAGGACCGAAACGGCCTGAACGAGCTGATTTACCTGAACCTGGAGCTGGACATGAAAACCCGGAATCCCCTGGGAATCCTCAGCCAATCCCGGTACGATTCCGCGCTGATGACCCGCGCCTATGTGGGGCAGGTTCGAAATTGCAAAGCCATGACGGAGGCGGAATTCCGGAATGAGCTGGCGGACGGCGTCTTTATTTTTCCTCAGGATGGGGAGAAGTACCACAACAAGAACTGCACCTTCGTCCGGTCGGAAACCAAAGCCGTGGCACTGACGGAATCGGTCAAAAGAAAGTACGCGGGATGCCGAGTCTGCCGGAGCAAGGAGGCGGCGACGGGAACCCGGGTGTACGTATTTCCGGAATACGGTTCGCGGTATCATCTGAGCGGCTGCCGGGTCCTGGAGCGGCGGTGCATTGAAATCGAAAAGGATGTGGCGAAGGCGCGGAAATATACGCCTTGCAGCAAGTGCGGCGGATAGCGGAAAAGAAAGGAGGACACTATGGAAGAGCGGCTCAGCCGGCGGATTGTGGGCCATTCCATTCCGGAGTACATGATAGAGATTTTGATTCAGGATTATGCGGGGACCTTTCTGCAGATGGTGGTTTCTCGGAACGCGGGCGTCTACGACCTGTCCTACGAGCAGAACGGCTACCGGCGCTGTATGGTGCAGCGCCTTCCTTCCCCGGAAAAGTTCCGCTTGCTGGAGCTCCTGTACGATATAAATGAAGAGAACGAAAATCACCTGATTCCCGCGGAGCGTTACATGCTGGAGCCGGAGCTGATCTATTGGAAGGACCACCGGATCAGCCGGTCCACCGTGCGGTTGTTGTTTTATCCCGATGTGAAGGGAGAGTCCTTCCTGCGAAAGTGGCTGATTCTGATTGAAAAAATATTGAATCCAGGCGTCCCGGAGGAGAAGGGGCTGCTGGAACAGATGCGGTACCTCCTGCAGAAGAGCAATGACCCGGAGAAGCTGCGGGACCTGATTCAGGCTGCCCGGATTCGCTGCGAGGGACCGGCGGAAGAGTAATCGGAAGAATAATCGGCGGAAGAACAGGGGCAGGCGCGCAAAAAGCAGTGGCAAAAAAAGCCTCCTTCATATATAATCAATCTATTATGGATGTAGGAGGAAACGGGAAATGGAAATCATCCGCGCGGATCGGTCGGGCTTCTGCTTTGGAGTGCAGCGAGCCATCGATTTGACCATGGAACAGATTGAGAAAAATGAGAAGGGGGAGAAGCGTCCCCTGTACACCTGCGGGCCGCTGATTCACAATCGGCTGGTAACCGGCGCCCTGGAAGAGAAGGGCGTGGGAATGATTCAGAACATCGAGGAAGCGTCGGAAGGGGATGTGGTGATCATCCGCTCCCACGGAGAGCCGGAATCGTTCTATCGCACGGCGGAGGAGAAGGGGGTTTCCCTGGTGGACTCCACCTGTGTTTTTGTGACAAAAATTCATGACATCGTCCACAAAGCCCATGCGGAGGAGAAGGGCATCATCATCGTGGGCAATCCGGAGCACCAGGAGGTCATTGCCACCAACGGCTGGTGCGATTATCGGGGGCACATTCTGCAGGACCGAGAAGATGCAGAGGCGCTGGCACAGGACCACCCGGAACTGTTTCAGGCGGGACGGAAACCGGTGATTGTATGTCAGACTACTTTTAAGGTGGAAATCCTGGAAGAGATTCTGGATGTTTTTAAGGGCAAAAATTACGAATACGAGCTATACAACACCATTTGCAGCGCAACGAGAGAGCGGCAGGATGCATGCCGGGATTTGGCCCAAAAAGTAGAATTGATGGTGGTCATCGGCGACCGGCACAGCTCCAACTCGCGGAAATTATTCGAAATCGCGAAAGAAAATTGTAAAAATTCGATTCTTATACAAGATATTTCAGATTTACAGTTGAAACAAGCCGCAAAATATAATAAAATAGGTGTAACCGCGGGTGCATCGACACCTGAATGGATAATTAAGGAGGTTATTGCTAGTATGAGCGAAAATGTCACAAACACCACAGAAAAGAATCCAATGCTGGATTTCATGGATGACATTGAGAATTCTTTGCGTCTGCCAAGACCGGGAGATGTTGTTGAAGGTAAGGTGCATCAGGTAACAGAAGATGAAGTCATTGTTAACATCGGATGCAAGAAGGACGGAATCCTGAAGAAGGCTGAAGTATCCCTGGAAGAGGGTCAGTCTCTGAAGGACGTTTTCCAGGAGGGAGACACCGTTCAGGCCAAAGTCATGAAGACGGACGACAACGATGGCGGAATTCTTCTTTCCAAGAAGAAACTGGAAATTAATGAGAATTACAAAGAACTCAACGAAGCCATGGAGAACAAGGAGACGCTCTCCGTTAAACTGAGCAAGAAAGTTAATGGCGGCGTAATTGCAGTTTACAAGGAAGTTACCGGATTTGTACCGATGTCCCAGCTCGCGGACACCTTTGTCACAGAAGAGAACGTCGATGATTTCATCGGCCAGACTGTTGATATCAAGGTTCTGAGAGTTGACAACAAGCGGAACAGAGCGGTATTCTCCAGAAAAGCTGTACTAGTTGAAGAGAAGCATAAGCAGGTTGCTGAAGTATGGGCAAACCTGAATGTTGGCGATATCGTAGAAGGTAAGGTTATGAGATTTACCGATTACGGTGCATTCGTTGACATCGGTGGCGTTGATGGTCTGTTGCACATTTCTGAAATTTCTTGGGGCAAGCTGAAGAACCCTCAGGAAGTTCTGAACATCGGAGACATCATCAATGTTAAGATTCTGTCCCTCAACGAAGAGAAGGGTAAGATTTCTCTGGGTCTGAAGCAGACAACACCGGAACCATGGTCTCAGGTTGGTACTAAATACCAGATCGGTGGAATCATCACCGGTAAGGTTGTACAGATCAAAGAGTATGGTGCTTTTGTTGAACTGGAAGCAGGTCTGGACGGACTGGTTCACATTTCGGAAATCGCTAACAAGAGAGTTGAGAACGTTTCCGACGAGCTGAGCCTGGGTCAGGAAATCACCGCAAAGATCATGGATATCGATTCCGACAGAAAGAGAATCAGCCTGAGCATCAAAGCTGCATTGAACAACGATGAAGCAGAGGAAGCACAGGACGAGGAATAGTCTGATTGTTCGAAAGGCCACCGTAATTGCACGGTGGTCTTTTTCCTGTTTTTTGGAAGGAGAAAAGAGATTAAAATGGATATTCGTTTAGTTGCACTGGATTTGGACGGAACGACGATGAACAGCGACAACCGCCTTTCCGATTACAACCGTAAAACCCTGGAGGCGGCGGTGCAGGCGGGAATTCAGGTGGTGGTGGCCTCCGGCCGTGCCTTCGATGCTCTGCCGAAAGAAGTCCTGGCGATTCCGGGCCTTCAGTACGCCATCTCCTCCAACGGCGCCCACATCACCGATCTGACCACCGGAAAATTCATCTATTCCAGTTACATCACCCCCACCACGGTGGACCTTGCCATCGACCTGGCCGTGAAAGAACACCTGATGGTGGAAGCCTTCTGCCACGGGAAGCCATATATTTCCGAAGCGCTTTACGAGGACATCCGGGTAAACGGCAGCGTCTACCGAAACAAGGAATACGTGATGACCACCCGCACCCCGATTCCGGATATCTTCGGCTTTATGCGGGAAAACCGGGAAATTCTGGAAAACATCAATTTCTTTTTTTATGGGGATGACCGCCTAAAAGAAATGCGTCCGAGAATCCAAGCTCTTCCGGACTGCAATGTGGTGTCTTCCGTGAAAAACAACATTGAAATCGGCGGAATCAATTCCAGCAAGGCCCACGCCCTGGAAATTCTGTCCAAGAAATTGGAAATTCCCCGGGAAGGGATTATGAGCTTTGGGGACGCGGGAAATGATATTCCCATGATCCGCTATGCCGGCATGGGTGTGGCCGTTGGCAACGCCTGGGACGAAGTGAAGGTGGCGGCGGATTATGTGGCGGAAAGCAATGACGAGGACGGCGTGGGCCGGACCATCCGCCGCTTCGCCCTGGGGGAGAAACTGTAAGTTTAATAAGAAAAGACCTTTGGAACAGCAGGCAGAAACGTCCGCTGTTCCAAAGGTCTTTTTCTTTTCTGCGGCCCCGGCGGGCGCCCACTGCCCCCGGCCTAAGGGGCGCCCGGGTTCGCGCTCGCCTCCCGTGAAAGCCAATGAATTCGGTTTTCGAGCGCGAACTTTTGCGGCCGGGCAGCCCACTGCTCCCGGCCGGGCCGCCTTACTCCCTTCGGCCCGCCGGGCGCCCGGTTTACAAATGCCCTGTTTTGGTACTTTTTCCTGGGTGAAAAGTCCTTTTTGTCCGGAACACAACATTGGCCACCTGTAATATGGTACAAAGGAAGAACCAGCAGGCGGCAAGAATCAAACGGACCAACCGGCAAGTCAGCAAGACATACGGAAGATCAACAGGAGGAGAAATATGATTGGCAGTAAAAAACTAGGAGATATTGGAGAACAGATGGCAGAAAGGGTGTATGCGGAAGATGGATTCCAGATCCTGGAAACCAATTTTCGATGCCGTTCCGGAGAGATTGACATTATTGCGGAAAAGGATTTTTGCTTTCATTTCGTGGAGGTGAAAACCCGGAGGGGTGACGATTTCGGATATCCGGCAGAGGCAGTGAATGAAATGAAGCAGCGGCGCATGCAAGCTGCGGCCCGATACTACATGCATATGAACCGATTGGAGAACGTACGGGTTCAATTTGATGTGGTGGAAATCGAAGTGAATCAGATTGCAAATTGTATATAATAGATAATTCAAGTAGAGCACTCTGAATACTCATAGCACTCTAAATACACAAAGCGCGCAGAGCGCCCGTGCAGCAGAGCGCTCTGAATACACAAGTCGCGCGGAGCGCTTGAATTGCAGCAGAGCTCAGATTGCGCAGAGCGCTCCAAAGCACGCAGCATCACTCAAATCGCGCGGAGCGCATAAAAAAGGAGAACAAAATGATCAGTGTAGTACATACAGCAGTTTGCGAGGGCATCGAAGGAATTCCGGTGCGGGTGGAGACGGACATCGGACCGGGGCTCCCGCAGGTCAACATTGTGGGGCTGGCATCCACCACGGTGATGGAATCCCGGGAGCGCATCAAGTCCGGCCTCCTGAACTCCGGTTTCGAGTATCCCCGGCGGCGGGTGACCGTGAATTTGATTCCGGCGGGCATCCGAAAGAACGGGAGCCATCTGGATCTGGCCATTGCCATGGGAATTTTGGGGGCCATGGGATACGCGGACACCGATGCCCTTCGTGAAATTGGTTTTATTGGAGAGATATCCCTTCAGGGGGACGTGTGCCGCGTGGAAGGCGTGCTGCCCATGATTCTGGGAATGGAAAAAGCGGGGATTCGGCGGGTCGTTCTGCCGGCGGAGAATTTGGCGGAAGCGGAGCTGGCGCGGGAAGGCGGCGCCGGACCGGAGCTTTTGGCGGTCCGAAATCTTCAAGAATGCCTGGATGCGGTTCAGGGTAAAAAAATCCCACCACAGGGCGAACACGTCCGGCCGGCAATTCGGGAAACGGAATATGCGGATTTCAGCGATATCAGTGGCCAGGAAAATGCCAAGCGGGCGGCCGTGATTGCGGTGGCCGGCCACCACGGACTCCTGATGATGGGAAGCCCCGGATGCGGCAAAACCATGATTGCCCGGCGCATTCCCTCCATTCTCCCACCGTTGACCCGGCAGCAGATTGTGGAAACCACCATGATTTACTCCATTGCCGGCAAGCTGGAGAAGGGGCAGGAAATCATTTCGGCGCCGCCGTTCCGCCGCCCCCACCATTCCATCGGAAAGGCCGGGCTTCTGGGCGGCGGAAGCTATCCGGTACCGGGAGAAATCACCTTGGCACACAACGGCGTCCTGTTCCTGGACGAAGTGGGGGAATTCAAAAGGGAAAACATCGAAGCCCTGCGCATCCCCCTTGAAGAGGGGGAGATTACCCATTTTCGCCATGGAAGAGCGTACCGGTTCCCCAGCGATTTTCGGCTGGTCATGGCGGCAAACCCTTGTCCCTGCGGGTACCTGGGAGATCCGGAGCGGGAGTGCCGGTGCTCTCCGGGGGAGATTGAAAAATACCGAAAGCGGCTCAGCGGCCCCATGCTGGAACGCATTGACATGCTGATTCAGATGGAGAAAGTGCAATACGATGAGCTGAAGCGAAAACCCGACGAGAACCTTTCTTCCAAAGAGATGCGGAAAATGGTGCTGCAGGCGATTGATTTTGCGGCGGCGAGGGGGCAGGAGAAGCCCAACGGCCTGCTGGAGGCCCGGGAAGTGCAGCATCTGGAGATTTCGGAAGAGGGTCGAAAAATCCTTCAAAGCGCGTACACCAACCTGAAGCTGTCACCCCGTACCTGGATAAAGGTGCAGAAGGTGGCCCGAACTATCGCGGATGCGGAGCAGTCGGAATGTATTTGCGGCGAGCATATTCTGGAAGCGTTGAGCTACCGGACGGCGCCGGAGGATATTTATTGAAGGAGGCGAACCATGATAAAAAAAGATTTTGAAATAGACCGGGAGTCCCGGCTGTATCCGGAGCTCCTGCGGCAGATACCGAATCCGCCGAAAAAGCTTTTTTGCAGAGGAAACCCGGAATTGCTGGACTGTCGGAAGGTAGCGGTGGTGGGATCCCGCCGCTATTCCCTGTACGGAAAGCAGACCGCGCTGATGATCGGAAAGTATTTCGGAAAGACGGAGCTGGCGGTGGTGTCCGGATTGGCCAGCGGCATCGACACCTTTGCCCACACCGGGGTGCTGGAGGCGGGAGGCAGCACCATCGCCGTGCTGGGCACCGGATTGGATCGGAATTACCCGGTGAAAAACAAACCCCTGCAGGAGAAAATCGCGGAAAAGGGGCTGATTATTTCCGAATACGAAAATGGTTTTAGCGGAAACCAATACTCCTTCCCGGCGCGAAACCGGATTATCAGCGGCCTCAGCGAGGGCGTGGTGGTAGTGGAAGCCGGGTCCTCCAGCGGATCCCTGATTACCGCTCAGTTCGCCGGGGAACAGGGTCGGACGGTGTATGCGGTGCCGGGAAACATCAACAGCCAGTTCAGCATCGGGACGAATCTGCTGATTCGGGACGGCGCGGTGCCCCTGGTGGTGGTGAAGGACGTGCTTCTGGATATGGGCCTGGAGCTGCCGGAAGAGAGCGAAAAGAAAATTGCATTAGGCGGCGACGAGATGGCGATATTGGAAATCGTGAAGCGAAATAATGGAATTCATGTGAACGAAATTGCACATATAATGAACAAAAACATTGGAAAAATCAGTGCTATAATAACCGTGCTTGAAATTAAAGGCATAGTCATCAGCCACGGAGGAAAAATACACCTTGCAAATTAGCCTTCTTGGGGGTATGCTATAAACTGTTGTAAAATATTTTTGAGGAGATAATGAATGGCAACAGCTGCAAAGAAGAAAACAACCAAAAAGACAACAAAGAAAACAACCAAACCCAGAGCTCGAACTCTGCTGGTGGTGGAGTCTCCATCCAAGGCGAAGATTATCGGAAAATATCTGGGATCCAGTTATAAAGTCATCGCGTCCGTGGGTCACGTTCGGGATCTGCCGAAGAGCCGGCTGGCGGTGGATGTGGACAACCATTTCGAGCCGGAGTACATCAACATCCGGGGCAAGGGCCCGACCATTCGGGAGCTGAAGAAGGAAGCCGCAAGTGCGAAACGCATCCTTCTGGCAACGGACCCGGACCGGGAAGGAGAAGCAATATCCTGGCATATCGCCCATCTTCTCGGTATCGATCCAACCTCGGAATGCAGAATTGAATTTAATGAAATCAACAAGGATGCGGTAAAAGAAGCCCTGAAGCACCCGAGAGCCATCAATATGGGATTGGTGGATGCCCAGCAGGCTCGGCGAGTGCTGGACCGTCTGGTGGGATATCAGATCAGCCCGCTGCTCTGGAAAAAGGTGCGCCGGGGGCTTTCCGCCGGCCGAGTGCAGTCGGCGGCCCTGAAAATCATCTGCGACCGGGAAACGGAAATCCAGAACTTCATCCCGGAAGAGTATTGGAACATCTTCGCGGATTTCGGCGGAGGCTTCAAGGCGCAGGTGGCAAAGCGCAGCGGAAAGAAAATCCATATTCCGGACGGCGAAGCTGCTGCGAAGGTGAAAATCGAACTGCAGGAGAACCCGTACAATGTGGAGAAGGTGACCCGGAAGGACAAGAAGACCAACCCGTATCCTCCTTTTACCACCAGTACATTACAGCAGGATGCATCCATTAAATTGAACTTCCCGACTCGCCGCACCATGCAGGTGGCTCAGCAGCTCTATGAGGGCGTGGACATCAAAGGCATGGGCTCCCGCGGTCTGGTCACCTACATCCGTACCGACTCCGTTCGTGTGGCGGACGGTGCCAGAAGCCAGGCCCACGAGTTCATCGAAGCCAATATGGGCAAAGAATATATCGGTTCCGGAAAGTTCACCAACAAGAAAAACAAGGACATTCAGGATGCCCATGAGGCCATTCGTCCGTCCGATGTGACGCTGGATCCGGAGATGCTGAAGGAATCCTTGACGCCGGAGCAGTACAAGCTGTACCGGCTGATCTGGCAGCGGTTCGTGGCATCCCAGATGGCACCGGCGGTAAGCGATACCGTTTCGGTGGCAATCAAAAACGGCAAGTACGAGCTGAAGGCCAGCGGTTCCACGCCGAAGTTCGACGGATGGAAGAAAATCTATCCGGCATCCTCCAGCGAGAATGCCATGAACATTCCGGCGCTGGAAGAGGGCGAAGAACTGCAGGCAAAGGACGTGATTACGGAACAGAAATTCACCACACCGCCGCCGCGGTTCACGGAAGCCAGCCTGGTAAAAACCCTGGAAGAGCTGAACATCGGCCGGCCGAGTACGTATGCCACCATCATCACTACCCTGGGGACCCGGCGGTACATCAAGAAGGAGAAGAAATCCCTGATGCCGACCCAGCTGGGTTTTGATGTCACAAAAATTCTCTCGGAATATTTCTCCGATATCGTGGACGCCCAGTTCACCGCTCAGATGGAAGATAACCTGGACTCCGTGGAGCTCCGGAAGCTTCCGTGGAAAAACACCATCGATGGATTCTACGGCAATTTCCGAAAGGAATTGGACCGGGCCGATGCGGAGGTGGAGCGAATCGAGCAGGAAGTGGTGCTCAGCGATGAGGTCTGCGAACTCTGCGGAAGACCGATGGCGATTAAAGAAGGCCGTTTCGGTCAGTTCTTGGCGTGCACCGGTTATCCGGAATGCACCAACACCAAAGCCATCGTAATTCCAACCGGCGTGAAATGTCCGAAATGCGGAAAGGAAATCGTGCAGAAGCGTTCCCGGAAGGGCCGGATTTTCTACGGCTGCAGCGGTTATCCGGATTGCGACGTGGTATTTTGGAACAAGCCGATCGACCGGACCTGCCCGAAGTGCGGTTCCCTGCTGATGGAAAACACCACGAAAAAGTATCGGTACAAGTGTTCCAACAGCGAATGCGACTACAGAGAAGAATAATTTTAGGGGTATAGAAAGGATACAACAATGGGTAAAATCGAATTTCATGCCACCACCATCTGTGCGGTGCGTCGTCCCAACGGAGACATTTGCATCGGCGGAGACGGACAGGTGACCATGGGTGAAACCACCATCATGAAGAACAACGCCAAGAAGGTAAAAAAAATATACGGCGACCGCGTACTCACCGGTTTTGCCGGCTCTGTGGCGGATGCTTTTTCCCTTACGGATAAGTTCGAAAAAAAGCTGGAGGAGCACAGCGGAAATCTGAAGCGGGCCGCGGTGGATCTGGCTCAGATTTGGCGTTCCGATAAAGGCGCTCGCAGCCTGGAAGCGCTGATGATCGTAATGGATCGAGACGATTTGCTGGTCATCTCCGGAAACGGTGAAGTGATTGTTCCGGATATGGATGTGGTTGCCATCGGATCCGGCGGAAATTTTGCGTACTCTGCCGCACGGGCTCTGTACGACAATACGGAACTGGATGCGGAATCCATCGTGCGGAAATCCCTGGAAATCGCGTCCTCCATTTGCGTATATACCAATGACCACATTTCCGTGGAGAAACTGTAAGGAGGCGTGCTCGGTACTATGAATATCAAGAATATGACACCGAAAGAAATTGTAGCGGAACTGGATAAATACATCATCGGACAGGATGAGGCCAAGAAGTCCGTTGCCATTGCACTGCGGAACCGGTACCGCCGGAACCAGCTCAGCGATGAGATGCGGGAAGAGATTACCCCGAAGAACATTTTGATGATGGGACCTACCGGTGTGGGTAAAACGGAAATCGCCAGACGGTTAGCACGCATTATGGAAGCTCCTTTTATTAAAGTGGAAGCGACCAAGTACACGGAAGTGGGCTATGTGGGCCGCGACGTGGAATCCATGATTCGGGATCTGGTGGAAGCCTCTGTTCGCATCACGAAGCAGAAGCACATCGACGAGAAATACGATATCGCGGATCAGCGTGCAGAGGATTTGATTCTGGAAGCGCTGGTTCCCGATGCAAAGAAAAAGAAGAAGTCCGGAGAGAGCAGCAATCCCTTCGACTTCATCCTCAACAGCGGCGGATATACCAGCCAGAAAGAGGAATACGAGAACAAGCAGAATGCGGAGAACGCCAAGCCGGCAGATGATATTGCCATGGCAAGGGAGCAGGTTCGCCGTGAGCTGAGAGACGGAAAGCTGGAGAACGAGCTGGTGGAAATCGACGTGGAAGTGACGCCGAACACCAACCAGCTGGACATGCAGAACGAAGGCATGGGCATCGCTATCGGAAATATTTTCGGGGATATGATGCCGAAGAAGACCAAGCACAAGAAGATGCCGGTAAAAGAAGCCAGAAAGATCCTGCGGGAGCAGGAGGCTCAGAGCATGCTGGATATGGATCAGGTGGTGGACGAGGCGCTGATGAATGCGGAGCAGAACGGCATCGTATTTATCGATGAAATCGACAAAATCGCCTCCGGAAGCTCCGTGACTAGCAGCGGTGAAGTATCCCGAGAAGGCGTACAGCGGGATATTCTGCCAATCGTGGAGGGCAGCGTGGTGAATACGAAGCACGGACCGGTAAAGACGGATCACATGCTGTTCATCGGTGCGGGTGCGTTCCACGTATCCAAGCCGTCGGATCTGATTCCGGAGCTGCAGGGTCGTTTCCCGATTAAAGTGGAGCTGAAGAACCTGGACAAGGAAGCGTTCAAGCAGATTCTTACGGTGCCGGAAAACGCTGTAATCAAGCAGCAGAAAGCCCTTCTGGAGACGGAAGGAGTTCAGGTGGAATTCACCGATGATGCCATCGACGAAATCGCCGGAATGGCCTTCCTGATGAACGAGGAGACGGAGAATATCGGTGCCAGAAGACTGTACACCATCATGGAGACCCTTCTGGAGGATGTATCCTTCGAACTCCCGAATCCGGACATCACCCACGTTCTGGTAGACCGGGAAATGGTACAGGAGAAGTTCAAAGAAAAAATCCGCGAAGTGGATGTAGATAAGTATATTTTGTAATTATGAGCTATAAAACCGTTTACAAAGAAGCAGAAGCGGAACAGGTAATCCAGCGTTCCCGCTTTATTACGCATGTGTCTCCCGTAGATTCCTACGAGGAGGCGCAGGCGTACGTTGCCATGATAAAAGAAGAATACAAGGATGCCACTCACAACGTCCCTGCCGTGGTAATCGGGGAAAAACAGGAGCTGCAGTGGATGAGCGACGACGGGGAGCCTCAGGGCACCTCAGGGCCGCCTATTCTTCGTATGCTGGTAGAAGAGGGCCTGACCAACCTGGTGGTTGTGGTGACCCGATATTTCGGCGGCGTAAAGCTGGGGACCGGCGGTCTGGTCCGGGCGTATTCCGGATCCGCCAAGCTGGGGCTGGAGGCAGCCGGCATTTGCACCGTAACCGACGGATACGTAATGGAGTATCTGTTGGATTATTCCCATCTGGCAAAAATAAATAACGCGGAACAGCAAGGGAATTTCCATATTATCCATACGGAATATATGGATAAAGTGAAGGTCACCGTAGGGTGCAAAACCGAGGCGGAAGGCCTGGTAATAAAGACTTTCAACGACATCACTTCGGGTACCTGCGAGCTGCTTTCGAAAAAAAATGAAAAAATTTGCGAAAAAGTCGTTGACAGCAATTAGATGCTATGGTAATATATTGCTTGTCGTCAGGAACGTAAAGAAAACGAAAAACTTTTCAAAAGTTTCTGAAAAAAAGAGTTGCACTCAGCAAGAAAGTTTGCTATAATGAGTGACAGACTGATGTATGGACGCTTAGCTCAGCTGGGAGAGCATCTGCCTTACAAGCAGAGGGTCATAGGTTCGAGCCCTATAGCGTCCACCACTTTTATGGCCGGGTAGTTCAGTTGGTTAGAATGCCAGCCTGTCACGCTGGAGGTCGACGGTTCGAGCCCGTTCCCGGTCGCCATTTTTTATGACAATAAGCTGATGTGGCTCAACGGTAGAGCAGCTGATTTGTAATCAGCAGGTTGGGGGTTCGATTCCCTCCATCAGCTCCAATAATTTTTATCGAGGGATTCCCGAGTGGCCAAAGGGGGCGGACTGTAAATCCGTTAGCTGTGCTTTCGATGGTTCGAATCCATCTCCCTCGACCAATATGCGGAAGTGGCTCAGGGGTAGAGCATCGCCTTGCCAAGGCGAGGGTCGCGAGTTCGAATCTCGTCTTCCGCTCCATCTTTTATGCGGATGTAGTTCAATGGTAGAACTTCAGCCTTCCAAGCTGATAGCGTGAGTTCGATTCTCATCATCCGCTCCATGTGGGTCCATAGCTCAGTTGGATAGAGCAACGGCCTTCTAAGCCGTGTGTCCGGGGTTCGAATCCCTGTGGGCTCACCACTATTTTTTTAAAAGAAACAGAGAGAGTATAGCAGACCGACTTGATTATGGGGTATAGCCAAGTGGCAAGGCAACGGACTTTGACTCCGTGATTCGTAGGTTCGAGTCCTGCTACCCCAGCCATTGCGACCCATTAGCTCAGGTGGTAGAGCACTTGACTTTTAATCAAGGTGTCCGGAGTTCGAGTCTCCGATGGGTCACCATTACTCTTAAAACATCCGGAGAGGTGTCCGAGTGGTTTAAGGAGCTGGTCTTGAAAACCAGTGATTCTGAAAGGGACCGTGGGTTCGAATCCCACCCTCTCCGCCAAGAATGCACATTTTCTGGAGAAGTACTCAAGAGGCTGAAGAGGACGGTTTGCTAAACCGTTAGGGTTCGTATTAGGGCCGCATGGGTTCGAATCCCATCTTCTCCGCCATTATTTTTAGGGGTATAGCTCAGTTGGTAGAGCAGTGGTCTCCAAAACCACGTGCCGTGGGTTCGAATCCTACTGCCCCTGCCAATTTACTAAGGACTGTACTAAATATCGGGGTGTAGCGCAGCTTGGTAGCGCAACTGGTTTGGGACCAGTGGGCCGCGGGTTCAAATCCTGCCACCCCGACCATTTACCCAACATATGGGCCATTAGCTCAGTTGGTCAGAGCATCCGGCTCATAACCGGCAGGTCCCGGGTTCAAGTCCCTGATGGCCCACCATTTATTGAATAAGGTAATATGCCCAGATAGCTCAGTTGGTAGAGCAAGGGACTGAAAATCCCTGTGTCCTTGGTTCGATTCCGAGTCTGGGCACCACGAACGGTATGCATCGCATACCGTTTTTCTTTTGCCCATTTCGGGTGTGTTCGAGCGAAGTATTGGTATAATCAATAGTTCCGCACCGAAAATGAAGTCGATTCCTATTTGTTATTTATGTGAAGAGCCGTTACAATTAAGCAGTGTGATTGTTTATATGAGTTTAGGAGGAATAGAAAGATGAACGAGAAAGAAGTAAATGCTCCAAAGAAGAAGCATACCGGGAAAATCGTCCTGGTGGGACTTCTCATCGCCTGCGTTGTGATTTACTTTGCGGTGCCGTCGGTACACGCTTGGATCAACAACGTGATTGCCATGTTTAAGTCCGGTGACTTCAATCAGATGAGAAACTTTATTGCGAAGTACGGAAAATGGGCGATGCTGGTATCGGCATTCCTGATGGTGTTCCAGTCCATCGCAGCACCTCTTCCGGCATTCTTCATTACACTGACCAATGCCAACCTCTTCGGATGGTGGCAGGGCTGCATCCTGTCCTGGGCTTCCGCCATGCTGGGCGCCGCAGTGTGCTTCTACATTGCCAGAATCCTGGGAAGAGACGTGGTGGAGAAGCTTTGTACAAAGGGCGCACTTCTGTCCATCGAGAAATTCTTTGATAAATACGGAAAGAAATGCATTCTGATTGCCCGGCTGCTGCCGTTTATCTCCTTTGATATCGTCAGCTATGCGGCGGGTCTGACCGCAATGGACTTCGGCGGATTCATGCTGGCAACCGGTATCGGTCAGCTGCCGGCCTGCATCGTGTACTCCTACGTGGGCGGAATGCTCACCGGCGGAGCGCAGAAGCTCTTCATCGGACTGCTGTGCCTCTTCGCACTGGCGATCCTGATTACCCTGATCCGTCAGGTATGGGTGGCAAAGCACAAGGATATCAGCGGAAACGAGGAAACACCGAAGGCGTAGCAGATTTGCATAGGTACCCTCCATGTGGATGTCGTGGAGGGTGTTTTTGAGGGTTGAAGTATAGAAAATATCAATAGCGAGGCAATTAAATATAGATTGTTACTATACTTCACAAAAACAACCAGACTATAATTTATTTTTCAATGAAAAATAGTTATAATTATAGCATACGGCTTCCGGTTTTGGAATGCCGACGAATTGGGGGAAAGAAACCTCCAATTAATTGTTTTGTATTGATGAACGAAGGAGGAATTTGAACATGAAGCGTTCGAAGAAAATGTTCACAGTCATGCTGGCACTGTGCGTGGCACTGTCCATGGCTATGGCATCCGTTACCGCAAATGCGGCAACAAAGAAGCCGAAGAAGATTTACCTCAAGGCTACTTCCACCACCGTGGATGTCAAGGGTAAAGTGAAGGTATCTGTTTATAAGGTAAAACCTTCCAAGGCAAGCAAGTCCGTTAAATGGAAGAGCAGCAATAAGAAGATTGCTACCGTTTCCAAATCCGGCTATGTAACCGGAAAGAAGAAGGGAACTGTAAAGATTACAGCAACCTCTAAGAAAAATAAAAGAGCAAAGAAGACCATCAAGATTAAAGTGAAGGATCTGAAGGCGAAGTCCGTAACAATGAGCAAGAAGTCCATGGACATGTTCGTTACGAAGAAGGCTACGCTGAAGGCAACCGTGAAGGGCCCGACCGGATTCTACAACCAGGGAGTTACCTGGAAGTCCAGCAACACAAATATTGCGACTGTCGACAGCAAGGGCAACGTTGTGGCAAAGTCGGAGGGTTCCGCAACCATCACCGCTACCGAGAAGGGCGGATCCAAGAAGGCAACATGTGCGGTTACGGTAAGCAAAGCTCCGACCGGCGTGACTGTAGATACGAACAATGAGACCGTTACTGTAGAAGCGGTAGTCGGAAGCAATGAGGCAAAGGCAAGACACACCTATCTCTGCTACTACAAGGGTGCACAGGCGAATAACTCCGTACTGGTTACCGGCGTTACTCCGAAGCAGCTGGCAGATGCTCTGAACGAGCTTTCCGCTACTCCGTGGAACAACAACGAAACGGTACCTGCCGCTTTCCAGACAACCGGCAAGAAGACCATCGAAGCTCTGGCAGCAGACGGAACCGGAAACAAGAACTACACCAAAGTAGACGTTAGCGTAAAGTACGGCGACACCACCATAACCATGCAGGATTCCCTGAAGGATGTTAAGGTTGACGACAACTTCAGCATGGTTTATGCCAATGTTGGAAACGATGCAAATGAGAAGTTTGGCTGCCTTACCTGCACAAACGGTTGCTGGTCCGGCGTCGTTGCCAATGCAAAGCGTCTGACCGGTAAGGACTTCGTTCCGCAGAAGATGCCGGCAGAAGGCACCAAGGTAACGGTAACCTATACGCTGCAGAACAATTACATCTCTGAAGAAGACCTGCAGAAGGATGCTAACGATTATGTCCTCTTAGATGTAAGAGCAAAGGATGCTTACGATGATGCACACATTGCAGGTGCAATCAGCACACCGGTGGACATCAACTCTCAGGATATGGATGAGAGCATTAAGAATATCGTAGCCGATAAGGGTACCGACAAGAAGTATGCATTGATCTGTTACTCCGGTAACAGATATGCCAAGAAGGCGGCAAAGGATCTGCGTGCTTGCGAGGTAACCAACGGAAACATTGAGATTCTCACCGGCGGTATGGGTGCATGGAGATCGGCCGGTTATGAAGTAGATCACTACAACTACACCAATGCCGACACAACATTCAGCAAGATGAAGGATTCTTCCTACGTAATTCTGGATGCCAGAAAGGCTGCAGACTATGATAACGGTCACATTGCCGGTGCGGTTTCCGCAGATGTAGGGTACTACATTGACAACCAGTACAGCTCCAAGGATGCTGCAGAAGCAAACGTAAAGGCTGTTGTGGACAAGTATGACCAGAATAAGGACAAGAAGTACATCGTTATCTGCTACTCCGGCAACAGATATGCCAAGGTGGCAACCGGACTTCTGATGAACTACGGAATCGAGAATGCAAACATCCAGACTCTGGGCGGAGACGATAGCCAGAGATCCGATGCCGGCGGTATGAAGGCATGGAATGCAAAGTATGAAAGTTACGTTGTGGCAAAGCACACTTCTTCCGGCAACTTCAACTTCGCAAACGGAATCACACCGGAGAACCTGAAGGCCGATGTGGAAGGTCAGAAGGTATTCACCGTTATGGACGTAAGAGCGAAAGAGGACTACGATAAGGGACACATCTCCAACGCGGTATCCGCTCCGTCCAGCGATGACGAGGCAGTGATGAAGGCCGTAAACGACAACCCGAACGGACTCTACGTTCTGGTATGCTACAGCGGTAACTCCAAGGCCGATGCAGCTCGGAATACCATGGTAAAGAATGGTGTAGACGAAAGCAGAATCATCTGCCTGCAGGATGGAATGGGTACTTGGAAGTAGTATCATATAAAGATTATCTAAGCGGGGGTGCAGAAGCATTCCCGCTTTTTGCTTCTCCGGGGAATTCGTGGTAGAATAAGCAGATATTAAGCAGAATAAGGAGATTGAAATGGCACAGCTGTATTATCGATATAGTACGATGAATGCGGGGAAGTCCCTGGAAATCATCAAGGTGGCCAACAACTACGAGGAGCTGGACAAGCGGGTGATGTGCCTGGTTCCGGAGGTGGACGACCGCTACGAGCGGGACATGGTGACCTCCCGGGTGGGACTGAGCCATAAGGCCTACACGGTGGATGACGATACGAACATCATGACGCTGTTCATCGAGAAGAACATGCGGCATCAGATTGACTGCGTGCTGGTGGACGAATGCCAGTTTTTCCGAAAGCATCACGTGCAGGAGCTGGCGGAAATCGTGGACAGCTTCGACGTGCCGGTACTGGCCTACGGACTGAAAAATGATTTTAAGAATGAGCTGTTCGAAGGGTCCTACTATTTCCTGGTGTACGCAGACAAGATCGAAGAGATCAAGACCATCTGCTGGTGTGGCCGGAAAGCCACCATGGTGGCCCGGATTCAGGATGGAAAGATTATCAAGCAGGGAGATCAGATCGCGATTGGCGGCAACGACATGTACGCCTCCCTGTGCCGAAAGCATTACAACGACGGAAGGTTGTCGGCAGACGACTAGTTCGAGGAAGGAGACAGGAGTGCGGCGATTCGCAGAACGCGGGGGTGGAATTCGAATGATGGTAATCGGCATGATGTTCCTTTGCCTGTGGATGGCGGGAACGGATTTTTCCCATGCCGCGACAAAAGCAAAACCGGGGAATGCCACCGCGTCCATCAATGCGAAGGCAGGGACGGTGCTGCGGGAAAAGGCATCCACCTCTTCGAAAAAAATCCGGAGCCTCCGGAACAATACGAAAATAACTGTGTATTACGAGGTCTATACCCATCGAACCCGGACGGATTCCCGGTACCACTGGTATCGCATCGGCGTGGGAAAGAAGAAGGGCTACGTGCTGGCCAAGCGGGTGGACGGCATCCGCTATCAGGCGGTGCTGGGCCGGGCATCCCGAAAGGTGCCTGCTCGAATCGGACCGAAAACGTCCATGAAGGCAAAAGGAAAGCTGTCCAAGGGGGCGGTGGTGTCCGTGCGCCTTCGGTCCCGGTACAAGGGGGCCAAGACCTGGTGGGATAAGGTTTTGGTCAACGGGGAATACCGGTATGTCATCGCGGATTCCCTGACGAAAGTGAGCACCTCCGATTACGACGCTTACTTGAAGTCTCAGGGATTCCCGGCATCCTATCGAAAAGCTCTGAAGAAACTCCATAACGAGCATCCGAATTGGGTTTTCCGGGCGAAGAAGGTGAACCTGAGCTACAGCACGGTGCTGTCCCGGGAAACTCGGGACGGGGTCTCCCTGATCTACAAATCCTACCCGAAATCCTATCGGGATAAAGGGCGGAAGAGCTACCGGAACGGAAAGTACATCGCCAAGGACGGATCCACCTGGTTCAACGCCAACAAAAAGGTGGTGTCCTACTACATGGATCCCCGGCATTTCCTGAATGACCGGAATATCTACATGTACCTGTCCTTGAATTACCATTCTTATCAGACGACGGGCACGGTGAACAAAGTCCTCAGCGGAACGGAGCTGCCGAAGCGTAGATTCTCTTCATCCCTGTTCGTGGGCGCCGGAAAGAAGTACAAGGTGAGTCCGATTTTCCTGGCATCTCGGGCTCGGCAGGAAACCGGCGGCGGAAGCATCGCCATTCGAGGTTACCGGATAAAGGGAAAGACGGTGTACAATCCGTACAACATCGGAGCCACCTCCGGATCCAACCCGGTGATGAAGGGCATGAAATACGCCTATCGAAAGGGCTGGACATCCCGCAAAAAAGCGGTGTACGGCGGCGCGAAAATCCTTTCGAAGGATTACATCAACCGGGGGCAGAACACCATCTACTACCAGCGGTTCAACGTAAAGAACGGCTGGCTCCGGGCGGGCACCCATCAGTACATGACCAACATCACGGCGCCGTATACGGAATCCCAGTCCATGGCAAAAGCCTACAAAGCCTACGGCCTCACCGGCGAGAAGCTGGTATTCGAGATTCCGGTGTACAAGAGCATGCCGTCTTCCACGAAATTGCCGAAATAAAAAAACAGGTTCGATTCTCCGGACGTTTCCGGGGAGCCGAACCTATTTTTGTGGCTGAATTATCGATATTCCTGGCCGGCTTTGGCGCCTTGGCGGGTATTTCGTTCTTTGAGGCGAAGATTGATCCGGTTCAGAATGGTGCGCTTTCGGTAGCTCCATTCCGGCGCCACCAGAAGGCCGCGCTGGGTGTCGGCGGTGAGGCGGTGTACCGTGATGTCCTCCGGAATGATTTCCAGGAGGTCCACCACCAGCTCGCAGTATTCCTCGATGGATTGGAAAGGCACGTAGTCCGGCATCATGTCGTACAGCCGGGAGCCTCGGACGATGTTCAGCATGTGAAGCTTGATGCCGAAGGGGTGGATCCGGGCCACGTAGGACACGGTATCGAACATATCCTGCCGGCTTTCGCCCGGAAGCCCCAGGATGACGTGAACCACCGTGCGGATGCCCCGACGGTGAAGTTCGGTAATCGCCTCGTGGAAGGTGTCCAGGGAGTAGCCGATGCCCATAGCTTCGGAGGTTTTTGGGTGAATGGTCTGAAGACCCAGTTCCACCCAGAGGAAGTGCTCCCGATTGATTTCCTCCAGCAGGTCCAGCACGTCCTCCTCCAGGCAGTCCGGACGGGTGGCGATGGCGATGCCGTCGATTCGGGAATCCGAAAGAGCATCGTAATAGTATTTTCGAAGAACCGGCACCGATGCGTAGGTGTTGGTGTGGTTCTGGAAATAGGCAATGTGCCGAGCCTTGGGCCATTTCTCACTGAGGAGTTCTATCTGCTCTGAGATGGAAGAGGCGAACTCGCCGGAACCGGAAGAGGAGCAGAAGGCGCAGCCGCCGGTGCCCAGTGTGCCGTCCCGGTTGGGGCAGGTGAATCCCGCATCCAGAGAGAGCTTGATGGTTTTTTCGCCAAAGGTTTGTTTGAAATAGTTGCTGATAGAAAAATATCGTTCTCCGCCTTGCATGTTTCCTCCAAAATCGTTGCTACACAAAGGGCAACGTGATATAATTACTTTTATTATTTGAAAGGGAAACAGATTCATGCCAGAAGAGAAACCAACGCTTCTTCTCCTCACATGCTGTGGCCCCTGTGCTACAGCCTGTGTCGAGCGAACCGCATTCGACTACGATGTGACCGTGTTCTATTATAATCCAAATATCACGGATTCGGAAGAGTATTATCTTCGAAAAGAGAATCTGGAGAAATTCCTCCGTCTCTTTAATGAAGAGTACAAAGACCGGACTTTGGTGCATTATCTGGAGGGACGGTATGAACCGGAGAAATATCTGGAGCGAACGGCGATGCTGAAGGATGAACCGGAAGGCGGGCGGCGCTGCGAAGAGTGCTTCCGTCTCCGATATGAAGAGGCGGCTCGTGTGGCAAAAGCAAGAAACGCAGATTATTGGACATCCACCATGTCGGTGAGCCCGCACAAGAACTACGAACTTCTCACGAAGACGGGAGAAGAACTTGCCGCAGAGTCGGGTACCTGTTACCTGCCGATTGATTTTAAGAAGAAGAACGGTTTTGGCAGAAGTGTGGAACTTTCAAAGAAGTATGGTCTGTATCGGCAGCGATTCTGCGGATGCGACTATGCAAGGTACGCTAATGCTAAAGGGTTATGAAGGGGACAAGGAGAAACAACTATGAGTAACGTAATTATTCCGGAAGGCTATGAGCCGATTCTGGGTCTGAAGGAGACTCAGAGAGCCATCAAGAAGATTAAGGACTACTTCCAGCAGGAGCTGGCCTATGGGCTGCAGCTTCGCCGTGTGAGCGCACCGCTGTTCGTATTCCCGGAAACGGGCTTCAACGACACGCTGAACGGTGTGGAGCGCCGGGTGGATTTCACCATTAAGGACATGAACGAGCGTCAGGTGGAAATCGTGCAGTCCCTGGCAAAGTGGAAGAGAATGGCTTTGTACAAGTATGAAGTGGAGCCGGGTCACGGCATCTATACCGACATGAACGCCATTCGGAGAGACGAGGAATTGGACAACCTCCACTCCATCTACGTGGACCAGTGGGACTGGGAGAAGGTAATCACCAAAGAACAGCGGAATGAAGAATATCTGGAAGAAACCGTGGTGACGATTTATCACGCACTGAAGAACCTGGGGGATTATGTAAACCGTCTCTATCGGGATATTCAGATTGAGCTTCCGAACGAGATCACATTCATCGATTCTCAGGATCTGGAAGATCGCTATCCGGGCAAGAACCCGAAGGAGCGGGAGGACCTGATCACCAAGGAATACGGTGCTGTATTCATCAAGAGAATCGGCGGCGTGCTGGCTTCCGGCGAGAAGCACGACGGAAGAGCACCGGACTACGACGATTGGGAACTGAACGGTGATATTTTGGTGTGGAACGATGTCCTGGACAGAGCGTTCGAGATTTCTTCCATGGGAATCCGTGTGGATGCGGAATCCATGAAGCGCCAGCTGAAGATTGACGGAAAGGAAGACCGTCTGGAGCAGCCATTCCATCAGGGTGTCATCACCGGAAAGTATCCGCTGTCCATCGGCGGCGGAATCGGTCAGAGCCGTCTGTGCATGTTCTTCTTGCAGAAAGCACACATCGGAGAGGTACAGGCATCGGTATGGCCGGAGGATATGATTGAGGAGTGCGCAGAGCACAATATTTTCCTACTGTAAGAAATGCAATACATCAATGTTGTAATCGATAATAAAAGTGAATTAACAGATACCTACTTCACCTACCGCGCACCGGATTCGGTGGCGGTAGGTGATAAAGTCAGCGCCCTGTTCAGTAACAGAAAGAAGCCGGTGGATGCGTACGTATTCGAAACCGGCGTGGAAACCGATCTCCCGGAGAACAAAATTCGGGAAATCGAATCTGTGGACAAGAGGCGCTCTCTTTCCGAAGAGATGATTGATACCGCCATCTGGATGCGGCGGCGGTACGGCATCAAGTATATCGACGGGGTCAAGATGTTCACCGTGGGCGGAAAAAGGGAAAGGGAAAAGCTGGTGAAGGCGCCGGCGCTCCGGGAAGAGCCCTGGGAGCTGACGGAGGAACAGGAATCTGCGGTGAAGCAGATCAACGAATCCCTGGATCGTCGAAAGGAGAACGTGTTCCTGCTGAAGGGGGTGACCGGAAGCGGGAAGACGGAAGTTTACATGCATGCGGTGGAGCATGCGCTGGCCCAAGGCAGAAGTGCCATCGTGCTGGTGCCGGAAATCGCTCTGGCCATGCAGATGGAGAAGCGGTTTCAGAATCGCTTCGGTGCGGAGAACGTGGCCATCCTGCACAGCAAGCTGACCACTTCGAAGCGGCTGGAGAACTGGCTTCGGATTCGAGAGGGTTCGGCCAAGGTGATTCTGGGTGCTCGGACGGCGATTTTTGCACCGGTCACGGATCTGGGATTGGTGGTCATCGATGAGGAACACGAGTCCACTTACAAATCCGACCACAATCCGAAATACGAAACCATGGACGTGGCGTATAAGAGAGCGGGGACCTTCGGTGCCACGGTGGTTCTCGGAAGCGCAACGCCAAGCGTGGTTTCTTTTTACCGTGCATCCGTCGGAATTTATCATCTGATTGAACTGAAGAACCGGGTGGGGAAAAGCCGTCTGCCGGATGTGGAAATCGAGGACATTCGAGGACAGGTGGCCCGGGGTCGGAATGAGATGATCAGCCTGCGGCTGCAGGGGGAGATGCGGTACTGCCTGGAGAAGGGGGAGCAGGTGATTCTGTTCCTGAACCGGCGGGGATACGCGCCTCAGATTCAGTGCGTGGAGTGCGGGTACCGCTATCAGTGCGACGATTGCGGGATTTCTCTGACCTACCACAAACGGGAGAATGCGGCGGTGTGTCACTACTGCGGGAAGAAATTTCCGCTGCCGAAGAAATGTCCGGAATGCGGAAGCCCTCATATTCGGTACGGGGGCGTGGGCACCGAGAAGGTGGAAGAAGTGGTGCAGGAGATGTTCCCGGAATACAAGGTGGCGCGGTTCGACCTGGATACGGCGAAGAACCAGAAAGAAATCGACCGCACCATGTCGGATTTTGTCCATCAGCGGACGAATATTCTCATCGGCACTCAGATTCTGGCGAAGGGTCTGGATTTCCGAAATGTGGGACTGGTGGGCATCGTGAATGCGGATATCTCCCTGAACATCCCGGATTACCGGGCGTCGGAGCGCACCTATCAGCTGGTGACTCAGGTGTCCGGAAGAGCGGGGCGGAGTTCGGAATCCAGCCGGGTGGTGATTCAGACCTATAACCCGGAGGCGGAGGCCATCGCTTTTGCCGCTCAAGGGGATTACGACGGATTCTATGAGTCGGAATTACTCCACCGAAATATCATGAATTATCCACCATATTCCGATTTAATTGCGGTATCCTTTACAGAAGGGGAAAAATACCGACCGGGGGATCGGACCGCGATGGAGTATGCGGAGGATTTCAAAGGGAAATTGGAAAATATGCAGAATCTGCCGGATAAATCCATGATTTACCGGCCTCGGGAGGAAGTGCTCCGGGGGAATACGGAACGGAAGCGGGTGACCTTTCTGATCAAAGCGCCGAAAGGGTCCCGCAGTGGATTCATTCAGATGTACATGCGGTATCGGGACCGGATGATTCAGCAGAAGTCGACAATATATATTGAAATTGATGTCAATCCGTATGGCATCGTGTAGGAGGAACAATGGCTATTCGTAAAATCGTAGAGAAAGGGGACGAGATCCTCGCAAAGAAATGCAAACCGGTGAAAGAGGTGACGAAGCACATTCAGACCCTGACCCATGACATGATCGACACCATGATCGAAGCCGACGGCGTAGGCCTGGCGGCGCCGCAGATCGGAATCATGAAGCGGATGTTCGTGTGCCGTCCGGACCTGGAGGATCCGGAACACAATTACGTGTTCATCAATCCGGAGATTCTGGAGAAGGAAGGGGAGCAGGACTCCATGGAGGGCTGCCTCAGCGTGCCGGGCTACATCGGACACGTGGTTCGTCCGGAGAAGGTACGCATTCAGGGACTGGACGCGGAAGGCGAAATGCAGGACCTGGTATTTGACGGTTTTGCGGCCACCTGCATCTGTCACGAATACGATCACCTGGATGGAATTCTCTACACCGACCGTTCGGACAACGTGATGACCAACGAGGAATATGCGGAAATCCTGAAGGAACAGGAAGAAGAGGAGCGGTAGATGAAGATTGTTTTTATGGGAACGCCGGAGTTTGCGGTGCCTTCACTGGAAAAGCTGATTGAATGCGGCTACGAGATTCCGATGGTGGTCACCCAGCCGGACCGCCGGGGCAATCGCGGTAAAATCACCTTCTCCCCGGTAAAAGAATGTGCGCTGCAGCACGGACTTCCGGTGGCACAGCCGCAGCAGATTCGCAAGGATGAGGAATTCATGCAGGAACTGGAAGCCTTGGAACCGGATTTTATCGTGGTGGCGGCCTTCGGCCAGCTGCTTCCGGAACGGGTGCTGAATGCACCGAAGTACGACTGCATCAACGTGCACGGATCCCTGCTTCCGAAACTTCGGGGCGCGGCGCCGATGCAGTATTCCATCCTTCAGGGAGATAAAACCACCGGCGTGACCATCATGAAGATGGCCAAAGGCTTGGATACGGGAGATATGATCTCCAAAGCGGAAATGAACATTGAAGGCATGACCATCCATGAACTGGCGGATAAGCTGTCGGTGCTGGGGGCGGAGCTTCTGGTGAAGACCATTCCGGAGATTGTGAACGGAACTGCCGTCTACACCCCGCAGAACGAGGAAGAGCATACCTACGCATCCATGATTCGGAAGGAAGACGGATTGACGGATTTCAGCGGGGATGCGGCATCGGAAGAACGGAAAATCCGTGCGTACGATCCGTGGCCGGCGCTGTACAGTTTTCTTAATGGAAAGCAGATTAAATTCTTCCGGGCGGAAGTGCTGGAAGAAGAGGGTGCCCACGACGGAGGCGTGATCTCCGCGGTGGACAAGAAATCCTTTACGGTGGACTGCGGCCGGGGAAAACTCCGGATTCTGGAAGTCCAGCTGCAGGGAAAGAAACGGATGAGTGCAGGAGATTTTCTGCGAGGCGCGGGCGTGTCTGTGGGAGATCGACTGACGAAAGGAGAGTAACTATGTACTACGGAGGAATGGGATATTACAGCTCGATGATTGTACTGATTCCGGCGATGATTTTTACCATGATCGTCCAGGGCAGAATCAAGCGGGCCTATTCCAGATATTCTCAGGTGGAGAACAGCCGGCGCCTGACCGGTGCCCAAGCGGCTCGGATGATGCTGGATGCCAACGGGCTGTCCGGCGTGCCGATCAACATCCTGAACGGCGGTGACGACTTGAACAACTATTTCGACCCGAGAAGCAACTCGGTAAACCTGTCCCGGGCGGTATACCACACGGATTCCATTGCGGCCATGTGCATCGCCTGCCACGAGGTGGGACACGCGATTCAGCATGCCACCAATTACGCGCCGGTACGGATTCGGAACGGAATCGTCCCGCTGGTGAACTTGACGTCCACCTTCTCTTGGCCGCTGATCATGCTGGGATTGATTTTCTCCACCTCCAGCCGGTACGGCTCCCTGCTGTTCAATCTGGGCGCGCTGTGCTTTGTATTTGTAATCCTGTTCCACCTGGTAACACTGCCGGTAGAACTGAATGCCAGCAATCGGGCGCTGAAGCAGATGACATCCATCGGCATGGTGAGCGATTTCGATTACAGCGGAAGCCGCAAAGTGCTTCATGCCGCGGCGATGACGTATGTGGCCGCGCTGGCAACCGCCGTTGCATCTCTCATCCGGATCCTGCTGATCCGCGGAAGTAATGACAGATAGATGAACCAAGATTTTCGAGTGAGTTACAATGCGCTTCGGAAGATTTATTCTCAGGAAGCCTATTCGAATATTGCGATGAACGAAGCCCTGGAGGACGGAACGAACTGTTCTCCCGGCTTTGTTCGTTATGTTGTGAAAGAAATCCTTCGTCGCTCCATGGCTCTGGATTACGTTATTGCCGGCCTTTGCCGGAACGGACTCCGGGGCATGAAAAGCCGGACGAAGGTTCTTCTTCGCATGGGAATTTTTCTCCTGAACGAAGTGGACAGCATCCCGGATGCGGTATGCGTCAACGAAATCGTGGAGCTGGCCGGCGCTGTGGACAGACCCAATCGTGGTTTTATCAACGGCGTCCTTCGAAGCTATCTCCGGGGCGGTAAAAAAATGAATTTGCCGGGCGGAAGCGACCGACACGCTTTGGCCGTTCGGTATTCCTGTCAGGAGAATTTGGTAAAGCTGATGCTGGGTCAGTACGGATCGGAAGAGGGAATCCGGATTCTGGACGCCTTTAATCAGCCGGTGCCCGTGGCGCTTCGGAACAATCCGATGAAGCAGGACCGGGAAGCGCTTCTGCAGCAGCTCCGAGAACTGGAGATTGAGGGAACGCCCTCGGCGGACTGCGATAACGGCATTCTGACGGAGGGGGGCGCCTTGATTCAGAACGATTTGTTCCGAAAGGGGCACTATTCTGTGCAAGGCATTTCCTCCCAGATGGCGATTCAGGCATTGGCGCCGAAAGCGGGTTCCAAGGTGCTGGACATGTGCGCGGCACCCGGGGGGAAGACCACGGGAATCGCGGAACGGATGGGGGATTGCGGCACCGTGGAAGCCTGGGATATTCATCCACATCGGACGGAGCTGATTCGGAGAAATGCGGAGCGGCTGGGCCTTCATTCCGTGGAGACCGAAGTGAAGGATGCGACCGTGTTCTATTCGGAGCTGGAAGGCTGCTACGATGCGGTGGTGGCGGATGTGCCGTGCTCCGGACTGGGCACCATCCCGGTGAAGCCGGAAATCAAGCTGCGGGACCATACCGGAGAGTACGCGGACCTGGTGAAAATCCAGCGCCGGATTCTGGAAAACGCGTGGAAATATGCAAAACCGGGCGGAAGAGTGATGTATTCCACCTGCACAATTAATAAAGAAGAAAATGAAAAAGTCGTGGAGGCATTCCAAAAACGCATGCCGGACAGTCGGGTTATTGAAAAAAGGCTGATTTTACCGTATAATAAGACTGGCTTTTTCTATACCGTACTGGAGAAGCCGGAGTAAATTGACGGGGAAAATAATGGAAATAGGATATTATACAGACAAAGGAAAAAAGCGAACCCAGAACGAGGATGCGATTCGCGTGCTGACGCGGCATAATGTTTTTATGCTGGCGGACGGCGTGGGCGGAAACCGGGCCGGAGAGATTGCCAGCAACAAGACGCTGGATATCGTGAGCGAATATTTTGAGAACAACCCCATTGAGAAGCTGGAAGGATCCGACCGGATTTTTCGGTACTTTGAGGATGCGGTGGATTACGTGAACGAAGCCATTAAGCAGATGGCTCATTCTATTCCGGAGTGTGCCGGAATGGCCACCACATTGGTGTTTGCTTACGTTCGAGACCGGATTCTGTACATTGCGAATGTGGGAGACAGCCGGGTGTACTTCATTCACGGAAAGGAGATTCATCAAATTACGGTGGATCACACCTATGTGAATGACCTGGTTATGATGGGTGCAATTACCCGCAGCGAGGCGGAGCACCATCGGAAGAAAAACGTAATCACCCGGGCCATCGGAGCGAATTCCTACAACAATCCGGATTGCTTCAATATTTATATTGAACCCACGGATCGAATTCTGCTCTGCAGCGACGGGCTGTACGACGAAGTGTCGGAAGAGGAAATCCTGGAATTGATGACTTCAACCGATGATATGAAGGCCTGTGCCAAAGAATTGGTGGATCGGGCCAATGCAAACGGTGGAAACGACAACATCTCGGTTATTTGTGTAAGTATGGTGGAGGACAATTATGAGTAACAGATTGCTGGCGGGTCGCTATGAACTGCTGGAGAAAATCGGAGACGGCGGCATGGCCGTTGTGTATAAGGCAAAGGACAAGCTGCTGAACCGGTTTATCGCCATTAAGATTCTGCGGCCGGAGTTTACGAAGGACCCAACATTTGTGGAGAACTTCAAGCGGGAGTCTCAAGCGGCAGCGGGACTGTCTCATCAGAATATCGTCGGGGTATACGATGTAGGCAGAGAAGGAAATATCAACTACATCGTGATGGAACTGGTGGAAGGCCAGACCCTGAATGAGATCATCGCGAAAGAAGCGCCGATGGATTATCGCCGTGTCATCGAGATCACCAAACAGGTGGCGGCAGCACTTCGGGTGGCGCACCGGAACAAAATCATTCACCGCGACGTAAAGCCGCACAATATCATGGTTACGACGGATGGAATCGTGAAGCTGGCGGACTTCGGAATCGCCAAAGCGGTGAACGATGCCACCATGTCCACCGGAAGCAAAATCATCGGTTCGGTTCACTATTTCTCGCCGGAACAGGCGCGGGGAAATTACGTGGACGAGCGTTCGGATATCTATTCCCTGGGAATCGTTATGTACGAGATGCTCACGGGACAGGTTCCTTTCGACGGAGATAATCCGGTAACCATTGCCCTCAAGCACATCAATGAAGAAATCACCCCGCCGAGCCAGTTGGTGGATGGCATTCCGCCGGCGTTGGAGCAGTGCGTGCTGAAGGCTACCAGCAAATTCCAGACGAACCGCTACAGCAGTGCGGACGAGTTGATCGAAGAGCTGAACAATATTGAATTCGTCACCCGTATGGTAGGAAATTCTATTTTTAACGAAGCCTCCGAACAGGTGGAACAGAGCCGGAAGGGTCAGAACGACGAGGACGAGGATTACGAGGATGAGGACGACGATGAGTCCTACGACCGGAAATCCCGAAAGAAGAAAAAACCGAAGAAGAAGCTGACCAAAGCGCAGAAGAAGCGCCGCATCCTGATTGCGATAGCCGCGGTGCTGGCGGTGGGCCTGGGCGTTGCGGTTGCCGGATTCAACGGTCTCTTCTCCGGACAGAAGGACGTTCCGGACCTCTACGGAATGACGGTAAAACAAGCTAAGAAGGAAGCGGAAGCGGCCGGCTTTAAGCTGAAGGAGGGCAAGGAGGTCTACTCCAACGACTACTCCAAGGGTCAGATTGCGGAGCAGGATCCGGAGTCCGGTTCGAAGGCGAAGAAGGGATCTTCCATCACCGTTCACGTGAGCAAGGGACCGCAGGCCGGAACCGTGCCGAATCTGGTGGGCCACAACGAAAGCGAAGCGGAAGAGATGCTGAAATCGTCGGATTACGAGCTGGGTACGATTAAGCAGCAGACTTCCACCGAAGCGGCAGGCACTATCATTTCCCAGGATCCGAGCGGCGGCGAGGAAGCCGACCACGGCACCCAGGTGAACATCGTGGTCAGCGACGGAAAGGGCGTTCAGAAGTCCACCGTGCCGTCCATTACCGGACGAACCCTCACCGAGGCGAAGCAGGCGCTCCGAAGTGCGGGCTTCAGGGTGGGCAAGGTAACCTACGAGGAAAGCAATGCCTACGGCAGCGGCTACGTAATGTGGCAGCAGTATGCGGCAAACACCGAGCTGAATAAGGGAACCCGGATTGACATTGAGGTCAGCAAGGGGGCACCGAAGACCAACGACAACAATAAGCCGAACAAGAAGCCGTCGAATACCGACAGCGACGACAACGGCAGCAATTCGGTGGACGATTAGCATATGATTGGAAAAGTAGTAAAAGGAATCGGGGGCTTCTATTACGTCTCCGATGGAAAAGAAATCATCCAGGGAAATGCCCGGGGAAATCTGAAGCGCCGAAAGAAGGATACCATCTATGTGGGAGACGAGGTGGAATATGAAATCCGTGCGGAAGACGGGGAGTGCATTATCACAAAAGTACTCCCGCGCCGGAATATTCTGAAGCGTCCGCCGGTATCCAATTTGGACACGCTGGTCATCGTTTCTTCGGCGGAAACACCGGAGATGATTCCCCTGGCGGTGGACAAGCTGACGGTGTACTGCGAGCTCACCGGGATTCGGCCGATCCTTGTTTTTACGAAAGCGGATCTGGCATCGGAAGAGCGGATGCAGGAGCTGGAGAATATGTACCGGGAGGTGTATCCCGTATATCCCATCAGCAGCGTCACCGGAGAGGGTGTGGACGACCTTCGCAAGGCGGTTGCGGGGCAGAGCGTGGCTCTGGCGGGACCGTCCGGCGTGGGCAAATCCACTTTGCTGAACGCGTTGATAGCGGATGCGGATGCGGAGACCGGAAACCTCAGCGAGAAGACCGGCCGGGGAAAGCACACCACGCGGCACGTGGAAATTTTTCCCCTGGATCACGCCACCTACGTGTACGACACGCCGGGATTTACCTCTCTGGACTTGCCGGAGATGGATCCTCGGGAGCTTCGAAACTTCTTCCCGGAATTCCGGGAACCCGGCGCCCATTGTCGTTACGGCGACTGCGTGCACATCAACGAGCCGGCATGCGGCGTGAAGGAAGCCCTGGCAGAGGGCGAAATCTGCAGAACGAGATATGACAGTTATTTGAAAATGTATGAAGAGGTTCAGAAATGGCAAAAGTAGCACCATCAATTCTATCGGCAGATTTCTCCAAGCTGGGAGCGGACGTACAGGAAATCGGTGATTTCGGCGCAGATTACATCCATGTGGACGTTATGGACGGCGCCTTTGTCCCAAACATCAGCTTTGGCGTAGGGGTGATGAAAAGTTTGAATTCGGTCGCAGCGATTCCTTACGATGTCCATCTGATGATCGAGGATCCGGACCGGTACATCGAGGATTTCGTGACACCGAACACGGAATTCATTACCGTTCATCAGGAGGCTTGCCGTCATCTGGACCGGACGATTCAGCATATTCACAGCACCGGAGTGAAAGCCGGCGTTGCCCTGAATCCGGCCACCCCAATCGTGATGGTGGAGGATGTGCTGGACAAAGTGGACATGATTCTGATTATGTCCGTGAACCCGGGTTTTGGCGGACAGAAATTCATTCCGAGAGCGCTGGACAAAATTCGCCGCCTGGATGAAATCCGGAAGGCAAACGGATACGATTTCGTCATCGAAGTGGATGGCGGAGTCAACCTTCAGAACTGCGAAGAGCTGAAATCCGTCGGCACCGACATCCTGGTTGCCGGCTCCGCCGTATTCAAGGCAGAGGACCGGAAGGAAGCTATTGAAGTGCTGGGCAAGTAATTCAGACTGTACCGGCGCGAAAGAAAGAAACGATAACAGGGAGTATCACACTAAGGTGTGCTGCTCCCGTTTTTTTTCGCGAAGAAAGACGATAATCAAATTTGGACCCTTGTATGGAAATATGTACATATGGTAAACTTGGAGTAGAAAGACGTAGCCCCTGAAGCCCCGAATGGAGACTCCACGATGACACATGCCTATTCTAGAAGATTAAAGTCTATTTCATTTTTCTTAGTTTTTATTCTTGTTTTTGAAATTTTGTTCAGTTCAGCAGAGTGGTTCGCCTATGGCGATACGAATGCAACTGATACGAAAGAGTCTTCCGAAACTCTTCCAAACGATTTGTCAAAATCCGAAGTTCTGGAAAAAGGAACCGATTACACGATTTTCAAGAATCCCGATGGAACCCGAAGTATGGATGTCTATCAAGCAGATGTGCGTACGCAAGATGAAAATGGTGAACTTGAGGATATTGACAACTCCATTAAGAAAACGAATGAAGAGGGAAAAACAGTATATAGGAACCAGAATGGTTTTGCCAATATTACTCTCCCAGAGACTATTACGAAAGAAAATCCGGTACAACTAGAGGAAAAGAGAAATAAAGTTTCTTTTTACCCAGTTGGAAAGGAAGAGAACACGATCTTGGAAATGGATAAAACAATCCAAGAGAAAACAGAGAATCTGTATTATAAAACGCAGGAAGAAACCACCGGCATTAGGTATGCGGGAGGAGATACTGCAGTCCAGTATGAATATTTTCCAACGGATTTCGGGCTGAAAGAAAATATCGTTTTAAAGAAGAAACCGGAAGTGAATCAATTCCGGTTCATCTTACAGTGCAGAGGAAGGTACCTTGAAAAAGAACATCGTGCAATTCTGATTCGAGATAATGAAACGAAGAAAGTAAAAGGGGTGCTGTCGGAACCGTTTATGACAGATGCCTCGGATAGTGAGAGCCAAGGATTTAGTGAGGATGCCGAGTATGACTATACGGTCATAGATTCTGATAAAGGAATTTATGAAGTGACATTAACTGTATCAGAAGACTATTTGAAAGATGATAACAGGGTATATCCCGTTACTATAGATCCTACAATAACACTGAACGATTCTGCAACAATTAAGGATGTATATGTACTCAGCAAACATGCAAATTCAAATTATTACAGCAGTGGAATTATTAAGATGTGCATTGGATATGGACCCAAAGATGGTGTTTGCAGAACTTATGTAAAATTTCCGAATCTACAGTCTAAGATTTCCAAAGCATATATTTCTAGTGCAACATTAAAACTAAATGAGCGGAATAACACCAAACCATATCCTACGGTAGGAGTTTACCGAGTTACCGGAAGTTGGGACTTGGGAAAAATAAAATACAGCAGTCAACCTTCATATAACGGAACAGCGGTGGCAACGGCGAAATTAACCGGAGGAACCGCAAGTCATACATTGAACGTCACTTCTCTGGTGCAGGGATGGGCGAAGGGAAGTTACAAGAATTATGGAATGCTTCTTAGAGCCACATCGGAGAGCAGTTCTTCCGCAACATTCTGTGAATTCTATGGAGGGCGGTATGGAACTGCCAGCAAACGACCGAAACTGACCGTAAATTATACCGTACCTTCACCAGCAGTTCCAAGCAAGCCAACCGTATCGGTGGATCGGAATGCAATACCAAAGGGAACCAAGAACATTACAGTGAAGTGGAGCGGCCTGGAAAGCAACGTATTTGCCAATGCACAGGTCAAATTAGTAAAGTACAGTCAGCAGAATAATACCTATGCTTTAGCCAATGCGAATGGCAAGGTGTTTGCATACAAAGATATCAGCGGTTCCGGCAAAAGTGGTTCTTATTCGCTGAATACTTCCGGATTAGCCGAAGGAAAGTATGCGGTTGTTATTCGTGGAAAAGACAAAGTGGGGAATACCGGAGACGGAACACTGTCATTGTTTTATGTGGACAGTACGTCTCCCGATGCACCGATACTGGGGAAACTTCAATCTTCTCGAATGGAAGCAACGTCAGAAAACGCGAAAGTGGAAGTTGCTGTGCAGAAGGGGAAAGATTATCCGACCTATTATCCTTCTGGGATTGCGAAAACTGAAGTAACTTTGTACAATGCGGACAACAATGAAAAAATTGGTGAATTGAAAAAGTAAGTTCCAGTTCAGCCAAAAACTTTCCGCTTTGCAAAAGTAAATTCTGGTAGGGGGGCTA
>CAKQWJ010000024.1 GCA_934278925.1 uncultured Clostridia bacterium
GAGTAGTGTAGTGACTATTCAAGTATACGGGTAAATCCACGTTGCTACAAATGTGAGGTCACTTCATATTGTCTAACACTCAATTAACACAAGCAAAATTCTAGCAATATCAATGTTTTTCAATAGCAATCAACTTTCTAACGCTCAAATAACACTCGCCAACATTCACGATAATCCTATTTCCTATTGTTGACGTGACTCGACGAAGAATCAAGACTTTGCGGGCAGCAAGGCGCCAACATACTCACCCGCCAGCCTGAAAAATCCCAGTCATGTTGGCGTGAGCCGACGAAGGATCAAGGCTTTGCGGGCAGCAAGGCGCCAACATGCCCGCCCGCCGGCCTGAAAAATCCCAGCCATGTTGGCGTGACTCAACGAAGGATTAAAGCTTTGCGGGCAGCAAGGCGCCAACATACTCACCCGCCAGCCTGAAAAATCCCAGTCATGTTGGCGTGAGCCGACGAAGGATCAAGGCTTTGCGGGCAGCAAGGCGCCAACATACTCGCCCGCCGGCCTGAAAATTCTTAGTCATGTTGGCGTGACCCGACGAAGGATCAAGGCTTTGCGGACAGCAAGGCGCCAACATTACCTCCAGCCGACCGAGAAAACCCGCCTCATGTTGGCGTGACCAGACGAAGGATTAAGGCTTTGCGGGCAGCAGGGCACCAACATGACCTCCTACCGGCAGCAAAGCATCCCGCCAATCCGCCAAAAAGACAGATTCCCACACCTTTCGTGTGGGAATCTGTCTTTTTGCACCTATGTTTTTGCACCTATAATCTCTATTTCTTCGACTGGCTCTGCAGTACCCCCAGCAGGCCCCGGGTCAGGACACTGGCCCCCACGGCCAGCAGCTCGGCTTCAATCCGATCCGCCCGGCGGCGGGCATCGGCTTCCGCCTTTTCCTGTTGGCGCTCCTTCTTGCGAAGGGCCTGATCTTCCAGTTTCTGTTGGCGGCGCCGCTCCTCATCTTCCAATTTCTGAAGGCGCTTTTTCGCCGCCTCTTCCTCCTTCAGGCGCTGCTTCTCTGCGGCGGCCTCTTCTTTTTCCCGGATTTTGCGGTCGGCCTCCTCTTCCGCGGCGGCTTCTGCTTTTACCGCCTCCGCCGTCAATACTTCGTAGGCGGACTCGTTGTCCACGGAGTCGTCGTACTTCTCCATGCCGTCGTGCAGCATGGCTTTGGAGCGAAACATCGGATCCGGCGGCGCCATGGAGCTCTGGGGACAGATGATTTTCGTGCGCTCCACAACCGTCGGCACGCCCTCTTCGTCCAGGAAGGAGGTCAGCGCTTCGCCCACGCCCAGCTCCATGATGGCATCCTCCGTCTGGAACTCCGGATTGGCACGGAAGGTCTGAGCGGCGGTGCGCACCGCCTTCAGCTCCGCCGGCGTGTAGGCGCGCAAGGCATGCTGCACCCGATTGGAAAGCTGGGCCAGCACCGTGTCCGGAATATCGCTGGGGCTCTGGGTCACGAAATACACCCCCACGCCCCGGGAGCGAATCAGTTTCACCGTCTGCTCGATTTTCTGCAGCAGCACCTTCGGCACATCTCGGAACAGCGTGTGGGCCTCATCGAAGAAAAATACCAGGCGCGGCTTGTCCAAGTCGCCGGATTCCGGCAGGCTTTCGAACAGCTCCGACAGCAGCCACAGAAGGAAAGTGGCGTACAGCGTCGGATTCTGCACCAGTTTCACCGAATCCAGCACGTTGATCATGCCCCGGCCATCGGCATCGGTGCGGATCCAGTCCTGAATGTCCAGGGCCGGCTCTCCGAAGAACAGGTCGCCGCCCTGCTGCTCCAAGGGCAGCAGCGCCCGCAGGATGGCTGCCACCGACTGAGGCGTAATGTTTCCGTAGGTCATCATGTATTCCGAGCGGTGCTCGCTCACGTAGTTCAGCATGACCCGCAGATCCTTCAGGTCGGTCAGCAGAAGGCCCTTGTCATCGGCGATGCGGAACACGATGTGAAGGATGCCTTCCTGCACATCCGTCAGTCCCAGAATCCGGCTGAGAAGCTCCGGCCCCATCTCGCTGACGGTGACCCGGATGGGGTGACCGCCCTCCTGATAGATATCCCAGAAGGTGGTAGGATATTCCCGGTAAGTAAAAGTCTCCCGAAGGCCGAAACGGTCGATGCGCTTCTCCATATCCTCCGTGCTCTGCCCCGGTGCACAGATGCCCGCCACATCTCCTTTTACATCGCACATGAACACCGGCACGCCCGCGTCGGAAAAGGATTCCGCCATCACCTTCATGGTGACCGTTTTGCCGGTTCCGCTGGCGCCGGAAATCAGCCCGTGGCGATTGCACATTTTCAGCACCATTTCCACCCGCTTGTCCCCCGTCAGACCCATATATATTCTTCCATTCTCATACATAAAATCATCCTCCGTCTTACGTCGATGCTTCTTTTCATCATTATACGTGCTCCCGGGAAAGGGCGCAACCAAAAAGAGCGGCGCCCCCGCCGGAGTCGCCGCTCTTTATTTTTGCCGTATATTACGCTTTCTTGTAAGTGCTGTAGGCCAGCATGGTGAGAATCGGATAGATCTCCAGACGGCCCAGCAGCATGTCGATGCACATGACGATTTTCGAGAAATCGCTGTACGCCGAGAAGTTGGACATCGGTCCCACCGCGTCGAAGCCCGGTCCGATGTTATTGAAGGTGGCCATCACCGCCGAGAAATTGGTGGTCATGGAGAATTCCTTCGGGTCCAGGGACACCAGCAGGAAGCTGATGATGACGATGAACACGTACAGCGCCAGGTAAGCCTGAACGTGCTGAATGGTCTTCTCGCTGACCCGCTCTCCGTCGATTCGCACGGTCCGGATTTCCTCCGGATGGAATACGTTGTGCAGGTTTCGTCTGGCGGATTTGAATAAAATCAAAATTCGAGAAACCTTGATGCCGCCGCCGGTACTTCCGGCACAGGCACCCACGAACATCAGGCAGATCAGGATGGTCTGGGAGAAATCCGGCCACAGATTGAAGTCCGCGGTGGAATACCCCGTGGTGGTGATGATGGATGCCACCTGGAAGGCTGCATCCCGTACGTTCTTGCCCAGCGGATGCGTGCTTCCGGAACGTATCAGGTTGGCGGCGATGCCGGCAATGCTGGCGAACACAATCAGTAAATACAGCCGCAGCTCTTCCCCTTTGACGGCCTCCTTAAAGCGCTTGTGGGCCATCATGTAGTACACGCTGAAGTTGATGCCGAACAGCAGCATGAACACCGTGGTAATCCACTGAGCCATCGGTGTGTAGTCCGCGCATCCGGAATTCAGTACCGCAAAACCTCCGGTGCCGGCGGTTCCGAATGCGATACAGAAAGAATCGAAAGGCTTCATTCCCGAAAGAAGAAGCAGCACGATGTTGATTACGGTGAGAATTACGTAGATTCGATACAGCGCTGTGGCCGTATCCCGCATTCTCGGGACCATTTTGTTCACGGAAGGTCCCGGCGACTCGGCTCTCAGCAGGTGAAGGGAATATCCCTCGCCTTTGTGAGCCGAAGGAATGATGGCCAGGAAGAACACCAGCACGCCCATTCCGCCAATCCAGTGGCTGAAGGACCGCCAGAAAAGCAATCCCTTGCCCAGGCCCTCCACATCCGACACCACCGACGCTCCCGTGGTGGTGAAACCGGAAATAATCTCGAACAGGGCATCCACAAATCCCGGAATTCGTCCGGACAGGTAGAATGGCAGTGCCCCGACGATACTCAAAAGAATCCAGGCAAAAGCGGTTACCAGCATTCCCTCTTTGGCGTAGAAATTCATCCGGCGCCGAACGGATCCGGCATACATTAATAAGGACAGGGCGCCGGCGGCCGCCATGGCGCCGATGAATCCGATAACGGCCATCTGATCCCCCGTGTAGATGGCAACTCCCAGGGATGGTACCATGCACCCGATCTCGATGACGAGAATCCAGGAGCACACCCGCATCATTATCTTATAATTCATCCGTTTCTTCTTTATCCTCCTCAAAAATATCGTTCAGCTGTATAATCGGCATGGATCCGTTGGATACCACGATTACACGGTCTCCCGGCTGGAAGTAGCTGTTTCCCCCCGGGAATTCGATCTTCCGGTCCCTCGTGATGGTGGCCAGAAGAATGTTCTTTTTAAATTCAATATCCTTCAGCGATTCATTGCAGTGCCAGGTGTCCTCGTTCACCTTGAACTCGTACGCCTGCGCTCTTCCGCCGGCGATGGAGTGCAAGGTCTCCGCCGCATCGGATCCGTTCTGCATGGCCCGCACGTACCGGAGAATGGTATTGCCGCAAAGAATCTTCGGTGTGATGACGCTGCCCACCGGCATGTTGGCAATCAGGGAAATATTCTCTCCCCGGCCCAGCTTGGTGACCACCTTCGGCACCTTCAGCTCGTTAGCGTACAGGGACGTGATGACGTTCAGCTCGTCCATTCCGGTCATGGAGATAAAAGCATCTGCTTTCTCAATGTGTTCCCGGTCCAGCACCGACTCTTTGGAGGCGTCACCCTGAATGATGGTGGCGTCGTGAAGGCGGTCCGCCAGGTATTCACAGCGGTCTCTCCGCTGCTCGATAATCTTCACCCCGATGCGGTCGTCCTCCAGCCGCTTTGCCAGGTAGTAGGTAATCCGTCCGCCGCCGGTAATGGTGACGTTCCGGATTCGTTTGGTGACGATGTTCAGGTTGTGCAACAGCGTGGTGAGGTTGCTGGCGGAAGCGGTGACGTACACGTGATCTCCCTCCTGCAAAACAAATTCACCGGACGGAATGATGACCTCGTCCCGGCGAGCCACTACGCATACCAGAATCTGGCATTTCACGATATCCGCAATCTTGTACAGCGGCTTGTCGCAAATCGGACTGTTAGCGGTAACGTGCAGTTCCACCAGATCTACCAGTCCGTTGACGAATTCTTCCCGGCTCAGGAATCCCGGGTACCGAAGGAGACTGCTGATTTCGTGGGCCGTCTGGAATTCCGGATTAACGGTGAGGGACAGGCCCAGCTGTTCCTCCAGCATGTCCGTACTTTCCATGTATTCCGGAGAGCGAACCCGGGCGATGGTTGTGATGTCCGGATTCAATCCTTTTGCCGTAAGACAGGTGAGCAGATTGGTCTCGTCCTCACCGGTGGCCGCAATCAGCAGATCCGTCTGCCCGATGTTGGCGGCGCGAAGAACGCTCACCGATGCGCTGTTGCCCTCGATGGACATCACGTCATACTGCTCCAAAGCCGCTTCCAAAGCGACAGAATTCTTATCGATTACCACCAGATCGTGCCCGTCTCTCGTGAGCTGATCCGCCAGAAGGTTTCCCACCTTACCGGTACCGGCAACAATAATCTTCATATTTATATATCCTCCTGAAATAAGTATTCTTTAGGCATACTGTAGATGATAACACAAAACCGTGCCGGTAGCGACCAAAATATCGTAAAATCCTTATTTTTACCGAGTTTTTTCAGTTGAAATTCTATGCGATTTAAGAGATAATATATTAAGTGTGAGCAATTTGACGCTCCATGTGATTTCATAACTAACAGGAGGACTTAATTATGGCTAAATATGATTGGGGAACATTCGGATTCCATATTCCGGAAATCATGCTTCCAAAGGAAGGCACCGACTACAGCAAGTGGGCAGTAGTTGCTTGTGACCAGTACACTTCGGAACCGGAATATTGGGAACAGGTAGAGGAAATCGTTGGGGATGCACCATCCACTCTTCGCCTGATGCTTCCGGAAATTTTCCTGGGAAAAGAAGCGGAGGCGGAGAAGTCCGCAGACATCCGCAAGACCATGGATCAGTATCTGGCAGACGGTACTCTCCGCACTCTGGAACCGGGCTGCATGCTCATCAAGAGAACCGCTGAGGGACGTACCCGTACCGGTCTGGTAATCGCTACGGATCTGGAAGCGTATGACTTCAGCAAGGGATCCACTTCCCTGACCCGTGCAACCGAAGGCACTGTAATCGAAAGAATCCCACCTCGTCTGCGCATCCGTGAAGGTGCACCGATTGAGATGCCGCACATCCTGATTCTGATCGACGATCCGGACAAGAGCGTTATCGAGCCGCTGGTGAACGCACCTCAGACTCCGGTATATGATACCGACCTGATGCTGGAGGGCGGACACATCACCGGTTCCTTCATCGCAGAGAAGGATCTGGAAGGCGCAAAGGATGCCCTGTCCGTACTCTTCGACAAAGCCGTTGAGAAGTATGGCGAAGGCAACGTGATTTTCCAGGCAATGGGCGACGGAAACCACTCCCTGGCAACCGCAAAGACCATGTGGGAGAACCTGAAGAAGACCCTGACTCCGGAAGAAGCGGAGAACCATCCGGCTCGCTACGCCCTGTGCGAGATCGAGAATATCCACGATGAGGGCATCGTATTCGAGCCGATTCACCGTGTGATCTTCGCAAAGAAGGGTCAGTCCGGCATGGATCTGGTAAACGAGACCGTTGAACTGCTGCAGCAGGAGAACGGCGGTGCGCACCTGGCAGAAGACGGATATCAGGCAAAAGAAGGTGAGTTCGCAATTCCTTACGTTACCGGCGAGCAGCGCGGAACCATCGTTGTAACCGATCCGGCCAACAAGTTGGAAGTCGGCGCACTCCAGAACGCACTGGACGTTATCGTGAAGGAAAGAGAAGATGCGGACATCGACTACATCCACGGTTCCAAAGCCGTAGAGTCCCTGTCCAAGGAAGCCGGCAATGCAGGTTTCTACCTCCCGGCAATGGACAAATTCATGCTCTTCCCGGCAGTTGCCGCTGACGGCGCGCTGCCAAGAAAGACCTTCTCCATGGGCGAAGCCAACGAGAAGAGATACTACATCGAGAGCAGATACATCGGAAAGTAATTCTTTGAATTAGCGGAAGAAAAAGCGGGTAATCGCAGCGGGGCTGCGGTTATCCGCTTTTTTAGAGTAGTTGGGTAAGGTTGCGATGAGGTTGCACGGCGTTCTATTCTCATTGTATGTACAGTTCGCCAAAATCCTCATGTGCCTAGATTTTTAAAGCGAATTCACGCTAATTTTCCAAAATGGGTGATTTAGCGTGAACGGATTTTGTCCGATTTCGCGAAATTCTAATTTTTGTGTTTTCAAGATGTCAATGCGTTCACGCTGATTGGCCTTTTTTCGCAGAAAAGCGTGAACCGAGGATTCAGCTGCTTCAGGAAAAGAGCGTTCTTGAACCTCTGGTTGAAAACGCATTCACGCTATTTGAAGCTTTGGGGGCGATTAGCGTGAACTCGCCGGAAAAATCTAGGCATATTGAATTATGTTTTTATACGCAACTCTAATTCGTGCTGTTCATCCATAAAAAACGCTATGAACCTCTCGTCCATAGCGTCCTTTCTATTTCTCTACTTCTCTACCTCGAAATCCGCATCCACGGCTTCTTCGATCTCGCCCTCGGCATCCACGAAAGGACGTTCCGGCATCTCGGAAAACTCCGGTGCTGCCTCCTGGGCCGCACGGAGCGCCGCTTCTTTTTCCAGCTGCTTCATCTTCTTCTCATACTCATCCGGATCGCCGTGCTCCGCAATCCATGCCGCATCCTTTTTGGAGGTTCCGATGAACAGGAACGCCGACGCCGCCATGCTGGCGCACATCACCAGGCTCAAGGTGCTCCATCCCCGGAAAATCCCAAACGTGCCCAGGGCCACCCAGAACGCCATCACGATGGTGTAAAACTTCGGCTTATCTTCTCTATACAATCTTCTCATTCTCAACTCTCCTCGATCTTCGTCTACTTCTGCGGAAGCTCCGCGCCGCACTCCATGCAATATTGGCTCCCCGGTGCGCACTGCACCCCGCACTCCGGACAGATAATCACATCCTCCGCCCGAACGGCATCCACAATTCGCACGTCCTGGCCGTCTTTCAGCTTCTCCATCAGCCGTTCCGCATACCGGTTCAGCTTCTTGTTCTGGGGGCTCATCTCCAGCTTCGGATAATCCTTCTTGATGGCATCCCGCACCTTCTCGTATTTTTCTTTTGCGGCAAAAATAAGTGTCTCAATGCCGTAAGCGCCCGGCCGGTCCACCAGGAATGTCAGGTTGCGCACGTCATCACAGTACAGGCAAGCCCGAACGCCCGAATCCATGACCAAAACCCCGTGGTCCAGGATGCGCCGATCCTTCCCCAGAAAAATCAGGCCCTTCTCCCCCGGAATCACTTCTTCCAGCACCTGCGGCTTCCGGTTAATCAGCAAAAAATTACTTTTCGTCATAAATATATGTTCCTCTCGATTTCCGGCGGGATCCGTTTTCGGAAAGTCCCGTAATGGGCTGATTTTACCACTTGTAGGGGCATGCTGTCAAACTCTTGAGGAGAAAAAAGCCCACCGGCCGGACGGAAACTTTTGGGGGTTGTTATTTCTTTTTACCGCCGATATAATTTAGAGGAAGTGAGGTGCTGTGAATTGAGCGGTACCTCTGGAAAACCGATGTCAATTCAATAGAGAAAGGAACAGATTATGGATTTTCTGATTGTTGTAGATATGCAAAATGATTTTGTGGATGGCGCGCTGGGTACCAAAGAGGCGGAAGCCATCGTGCCGGCGGTGGCGGAGACCATTCGGGGCTGGGACGGCCCGGTTATCTGCACCCGGGATACGCACCAGAAGTTTTACCTCCATACCCAGGAGGGGGAGCATCTTCCGGTAATTCACTGCGTGGAGGGCACGGAGGGCTGGGAACTGAACCCGGTCATTGCGGAAGCCGCCGACGTGCCGGACACCGTGATGGAACTGAACAAACCATCCTTCGGTTCCCTGGAGCTGCCAAAATGCATCCAGCTCCTGGAGGACGATGAGGATCCGATTTCTTCCATCACCCTGATAGGTCTGTGCACGGATATCTGTGTGATTTCCAATGCCATGATTCTCAAAGCGGCCTTCCCGGAAACTCCAATCCGGGTCCTGGAAAAATGTTGTGCCGGCGTCACCCCGGAGCAGCACCGGAATGCACTGAACGCCATGAAGGTCTGCCAGATTGAGGTGGAGTAGTGCCTGGCCCTCCGGGGAATATGAAACAAATAGGAAAGCAGCGATTTCGAAATCGAAATCGCTGCTCCCTTTATTTTGGGGATTAATTGATAGGATACATTTCCTTTACGGTTTCATCCGTTATGAAACCCCTAGTGCTATGCTCTCTTCTTGCGAAGGGTCACTGCCAGGCTCGCACATGCGGACAGGAACAGCACTACCATTCCCATGAAACCACTGGTGTAGTCTCCTGTCTGGATGCCGGTCGGCGTTACAACCGGTGTTTTACCGTTGCCGCCGTTGCCGCCGCCGTTGTCACCGTTATCATAGCTGTTGATGAATACCGCCGTGTCGCCGGTCAGCTCTGCCTCCAGGGAACCTTCACCATCATCTGTCACCTTAATGGTCACATGGTGAACCTTGGTGTCGTAGGTGATGCCCTTCTGCTTGTCATTCAGCTCTTCGATGGTGTAATTGTACGTTCCGGCCTTATCGAACGAAATTGTTTCAAACTGAACGCTTCCTTTTGCCGTATTCTTAGCACGTTCCACTTCCTCGCCGTTCGCATCCTTCAGCACGAAGGTGAACTGTCCACTCTTCAGTTTTGCGTTGTTCAGACGCTTTGCAACACCCAGGCTTACCGATGTCGGCTTTGCCTGATACTTGTTGGCGAAGGTAATGTCCTCCGAAGCCGGCTGGTCGCCGGAGATTTCCTTGTCGATGCGGTGGGACGCTTCCAGCTTGCCGTTTCCGTTGTCCACAACCAGTGTGTATACGGTGTAGCTGTTGCTGTCATAGACCACGCCGCCCTTGCCGTCGTTCACCTCACAGACAGTGTAGGTGTGGCTTCCCGGCTTCGTGTAGGTCATCTTATCGAAGGTCACCTTGCCGTTTGCGTCATTTGCCGCTTCCGAGATCACCTTGCCGTCCTCCATCAGACGGAACTTGAATTCGCCGTCCTTCAGATTTCTTCCATCCAATTTCTTGGTGATGTCAATCTGATCCGTTACGCTGGAGGACAGTTCCTCTACTCGATAGGTGTTGGTAAAAGCAAACAGGTTATCGGTCTCCGGATTCCGGCTTACCGACAGGTGTCCTTCTCCGTCATCCTTCAGGGTGAGTTCAAATTCCTTAGTGCTCTTGGAATCGTTCACAACGCCCGGTACGCTTCCGGACTCCGTCACGCTGTACTTGAAGGTCTTTTCGCGGGAACCGTCATCTGCCGGGTCCACGTCTTCCAGATTGTCAATAGTGAATGCCAGCGTTCCGAAGGTTACGTTGCCGTTTCCGTCGTTGCTAACCGTTGCATCCTTCAGCATCGGAGCGCCTTCGGTCAGCGCCTTCAGCGTGAAGGTGAACTTGCCGCTGATATCCGGCGGATTCAATCCTTCCTCCGCTTCCAAAGTCTTGCTTCCGGATACGTTCACCGGAACGGCTTCGCCGGTTCCGTAGGTGTTCACAAATTCACACTTATCTCCGGAATCCTTCGGATAGATGGTCTTCGCGGTGAGGGTTCCGTCGTTGTTGTCTGTAACCTCTACCGAGAGATCGAAGCTTCCCGCAGTCACGGTAACTCCCTTTGGCAGGTTGTTTGCCGATTCTGCCACACGGTAGTTCACGGTGTATACTGCCTTGCCATCCTTGGTGGTCTTGGTAGCGTATCCATCTTCTACCGCCTTTTTCAGTACGGTGCCGTTTCCGGCCGCCTTTTCATTGGTCCGGTAGCTCAGCGCATCGAAATGGATGCTGCCGTCCGCGCCGTTCTCCTTGGTCTGAAGTACGGTGCCTTCGCTGCCGTCTCCCGGCTTCGTCATCAGTTCAAAGGTGAACTCGCCGGCTTTCAGCTTCCGGCCGGTCAACTTCTTGGTCGCGTTGATATCCGCCTTGGTTCCGCCGGAAACATCCGTGGATCCGTCGTACCGGTTCGCAAAAGCGATGGTGATGCCCTTTTCGCCCATTGCCGGGTTCTCGTTGCTTACGGTCTTCCGGAACAATTCCTCGCCGGACTTGTCCTTCAGTACCACTTCCGCCTTCAGCGTTCCGTCGCCGCCGTCTTTTGCGGTGATTTCCAGCTTATACTGGCTCTCATCGTAGACGATGCCCTTTGCGGAGCCCTTCACCTCTTCGAAGGTGTATGCGTACGTCTTTCCGATATCCGCCTGCTTCAGGGTCATGTTCAGTCCGCTCAGTACGGTAACGGTCTCGCCGTCCGCACCGGCTTTGCCCGGTACGGTTGCACCGTCTTCCGCAATGTTCAGCTTCTTCGCCGACGCTTCGTCTGTGCCTTTCAGGGTAAAACCAAAATCATCTTCCGTCATGTCCCGGCCGGTCAGAACTTTGGTCATGCTCAGTCCCAGAACCTGATCCATCGGCAGATCTTCTGTCGTGTATTCATTTGTAAATGTCTTGCTTCCGCTGACAGCGGTTACCGCTGCGGTGAGCTTGCCCGTTCCGTTATCGGTAACGGTGACGGTAATGTCGCGAACCGCCTTGTCGTAGGTCATGCCCGCTGCTTCCGGACTCGGTACCTGCTCTTTCAACTGATACTTATACTCGCCCGCCTTCTTGAAGGTCAGCGCGCCGAATTCAATCGGTGCTTTGCCGTCCTCCACATCTGCCTTGCTGACGGTAACTTCGTCATTCTCCGGCATCGGTGCGGTTTCCACGCCGTCCGGTTTCGATACGTTCTTCAGCTTAAAGGTAAAGGTTTCGCCGTCCTTCCACTCTCTTCCGGTGAGCTTCTTGTTGAAACCGGTGATAACCTGTACCGGATCCGTCGCTGCCGCCGCGTAGGTGTTGGTGAACCGAACGGTCGGAGTGCCGGAATTCTGGTTGGAGCTGTCGTATGTTTTTACCGATTCGCCGGAACCGTCTGCGTTCTTCATGGTTACCTTGGTTACCACGTGCATGGTTCCGTCGCCGTTATCCTGTGGTGTGATTTCCACGGTACCGATTCGTTCGTCGTAGGTCACACCCTTGATGCTTCCCTTGGTTTCCCGAACGATGTAGGTCTGGGTCTTTCCGGACATGGTCTGGTCGAAGGAAAGATCCGCCAGAACATTCATGGTGTCCGGTTCGCCGGATCCGCGCTGGTTCGGGTTGGTGATTTTCGCCGTCTGGCCGTCCTTCGGTCCGTAGGTGAATTCAAACTCGCCCGCCTTCATGGTACGGCCGTTCAGCACCTTCTGAATGTTCAGGGCACCGGTGGTTCCGTATACCAGGCTGGATTCGTAGTTGTTCTTGAATACGGCTTTGTCCGTCTTATCCGATACGGTACCGTTGTTGTATTCCACCTTGGCTTTGAGCTTGCCCGGGTGATCCGCATCGTCGGTTACGGTCACGGTCACCTTGGTGGCGTGGCGGTCATAGGTCATTCCGCCGGCCGGTGTCCCCGGTACCTTCTCGGTAATGTCAAAGTGATATACGCCTTCTTTTCGGAAGGTGACATTGCCGAATCCAAAGTCCTTTGCCTCGCCGTTCTTCAGATTCTTTACCGAAGCGGTATCTCCGTTCTCGGCGATGGAAACATCGTTCTTCTCAATCGCCTTCTGCGTCTCTGCATCCGGTGTCAATTTGAAGTTAAATGCTTCGTCGGTCTTTCCGTCTCTTCCGGTGAGGGTCTTCTCGCCCGCAAGTGCCGTGTTTCCGGTAAGGGTTACGGCATCTGCTTTGTAGGAGTTCCGGAAAATCGGCACGGTCTGCAGTTCTCTTCCGTTTGCATCCAGATACTTGTAATCCGCAACTACCGTGTCCTGACCGTCCACGTCATCGATGTATACGTTGATGCGTACTTTGTATTCCGCGTTGTCATAGTTCAATCCGTCTACGGTGTAGTGGTTGGATGCGGTCGCACCTTCCGGCAGGATTTCCTTCATCTTGTACTCGTAAGTGAGCGGTTTATCCTGCGTTGCACCCTTTGCGTGCTCTGCCGTAAAGGTGATGCTTCCGAATTTTACGCCATTTCCGATGTTGGATGCGTCCACGTGTCCGGAAGCGCCGTCCCGCAGCGGTGCACCTTCGGTCACCGGTGTGAGTCGGAACTTATAGTCGCCGTCCTTTAAAGTCTTGGTTCCGGTGTAATCCGTAAATTCTTTTCCGGCACTCAGAGTAACGGTCTGCTCTTTCGCATCATATACGTTCGCAAATGCCGCGGTTTTGTTGTCCACAGCAGTTGGGTTTGCCACTTCCGATCCGTCATCCTTGCGGATTTTCTTCATGGTGGCATTCGCCTTCAGGCTGCCGTTCTCATCGGTCACCTTTACGGTAACGCGATACGATGCGTTAGAATAGGTTACGCCCTGCTTCGCCGTATTCCCCGGATCCTTTTCCGTAATCTGGTACTCGTAAGTTCCCGGCTGGGTGTACTCAATATCGCCAAAGGACTTTTCGATTTCCGCCTTGGAGTTTACGTTCAGCTGGGAAACCTTCATGCCGTTCACAACAGCGGCATCCTCTGGCATCGGACATTCGTTGTCCAGCGGGCTCAGGATGAACCGGAATTCCGCATCCTGCAGATAATCCATATCCCATGCGGATGCACCGGATGCGGTTTCGAAATTCTTCTTAATCTTCAGGGACTCGGAACCCTTCAGGGTTGTGGAATCTGCCTGATAGATATTGGTATAATCCACCACTGCGGCATCCTTGCCGGCAACGGTTCCCTTTGCATATACTCCGCCGTCCTTGTTCGTTCCGGTCTCGCTGCCTTCACCGGCATTCCGCTGTGCAGCGCTTCCGGTGAAATGCTCCGGTTTTGCCTCGGTTACGGTGTACTTGGTTCCGCCATCCACACCGTAAATCTTCAAGGTCTGATCGTCCTTTAATTTAAAGGTATCTCCGGACTTGACAGTGAACTCGTCTCCCTCTTTGTCCGCGCCGGTGTACTTCTGAGCGGTGTATTTTTCTTTTGTACCGCCGTCAAATGTCAATTTGTACTCAAATTCTTGATCCTTCAGGCTGTCCGGAACCTGATGGCCCTCTGCCGCCTGTACGGTTTTCCGAATGTCCAGCTCGCCCGGAAGCTCTTTCACCAGCTTTCCGTTGTTGCCAAGATATGTCTGTACGGTTTTTCCGGCGTAGTTGTTCTCCCATACCGGCTTGATTACCCGATTGGATGTCTGAGATTTGTTGGCGCCGTCCGCCTTGTTCTCGGTAAAATAAGTGAGACTGGTGGTTCTAGGCGATCCGGCCGGAATGTACCATTCGCCGGTCTTAGTGTTTTTCTCAGCGTAGCCCTCCAAGAGAGTATTGCTGTTGCCCGGAATTTTTACGGTGTAAGTCTTCTTCACCGCATTTCCGGAAGCGTCTTTTTCGTAGTACTGACGCTGGTAGTAGTACGTGGTGTCGCCGCTGGTATCGATGGTCCCCTTCGCCGGTACGGTGCAGGCTTCATCCGTGTACAGCACCTTGTCTTCCTGGAAATAGTAGAAGTCGTTGGTGGATGCCGGCGTGAAGTTGGCATGTGCGCCGATGCCTTCCGAATCCCGGTCGGAAGACTTCTCATCGTACTTGTTGGCATAGAATACCACCTGACCGTCTTCGTTGGAATTTGCGGCAATATAAGCCTCCATCGCTTCGTCCGGTCTCTCCAGCTTCTCCTCTGCCGCTGCCTTCAGGCTCACGTCGTAGAAGAGTCGACATGGATAGGTGTCGTCGATGGTCATCTTGTTGTCTTTGGAAATTTCATAATATCTCAGCGGAATCAGGTTGGCCGGAATCTTCACGGTCACCTTGTCGCCCGTCGCCAATGCGGTCTCCCCATCGGCTTTCTCCACGGTAATCTTGATATCTCTCAGATTTCCCGTTGGATATACGTGATTCGTGTCCGGAATCTCCGCCTCAAAGGTGTAGGTTACCTTTGTGGTGTTTCCTTCCTTGGTCACGTCCTTCTTCGTGTAGTGGTACAGGTTGTCTGCGTACAGCAGGGAATTCAAATCATCTACCTGCATGTAGTCCCCCAGCCGGTCCACCAGAGTCACGTAGCCGCTCTGCGTCGGATCCGCACCGGCTTCCACTTCCGTCGGAGACTGGGCCGTTGCGATGATTTCTTCCTGAATTTCATTGAAGATATGATTCAGCTCCGAAGCATGGGTTGCAGCCTTGTAGAAGGCGGTCTGGCTTCCGTCTGAATTCGTGGCACGGGTGCCCAGATTGTTGTACGCGGTCGCGTCCGGATAGTTGCTGGACATGCCGTGCATGTAGGCGTTGAACTTGTCTTCGGTGGTGCCGGCATCCGCATCCTTGAACACACCGATGGAGTATATGGTGGCGTCATTCTTAATGCCCTTTGCCGTCTGAATTGCCGAATTAGCTACGGTTTCGCTAAAACCGCTGCCATGATTCGGCTCACCGTCGGTGAAGAAGATGACGATGCGCTTCACGTTCTTGCGGTCCGGATTGGCGGCCTCGTCGCTCTTGCTTTGGTTCACCAAAGTCTTGGCATGATCCATAGCATAATCCGCCGAAGTCGCTCCTGCCGGCTGCAGCGCATTGACCGTGTTCTTCAGCTCCGCCTTGTTGTCGTTGGTGTATGCCTTGTATTTGCTCACAATCTGAGTGTAGTTGTACGACGGTCCAAATGGTCCAAACAATCCCATTTCTTGGTAGGTGTCATTTCCCTCCTTGTCGGTCTTATTCCCGGCGAACTTCACCAAGGAAATCCGGCTGTGCAGGTTCTCGTTGGACCGCTCGCTGTTGGTCTTTGCCGTCTCGTCAATAAAAGAGTTCACCGCCGTCTTCAGGGTGCTCATTTTATCGTCGTCATTCATACTTCCGGATACGTCCAGCACCATTACGATGTCCAGCGGAACAGCGGACTGTCCCATAACCTTCGCGGCGGAAGACAGTGCGGACAGACCTACCAAGAAGTCGGAATCCCCCTTCTTCTCTATGGTCTTCGTTCCGGCATTGTTCACCGAAATATTTCCGGCAGATACGGACTTGTCCGTCCAGATTCTACCGATATTCCTTGTGGTGTCATCCTGTGCAATAGAATCGTGCCAGTGGTTAACGGTGGTATCGTCTGCCACGGCACCGGCTGCCGCGGACACGGTTGTTCCGGACATCCCGAACAGGATGGTCACGGACAGCAAAAGTGTCACGATCCAGGCAGCTCTTTTTCGCTTTCGAAAATAGCCTATCATTTTTCCCCCTTCCTTATCCCCTCCTGCAACCCGAAGGCGAGGATAATGTCCGGCCGGCGTTCCTTGAGATTTCGTACTTGCCGGCCATTCATGCGTTACATCTCCATGATGGCTTATTTTATCATAACAGTACGGTTTGAAGGGGTACTCAAAAGAATACTTTTTTGCTTATTAAACCACTAATTTATTATAAATAATCACATTTCCATGTCGATTTCAGATGATACCGGCCTCGTTAATGACCTTCCTTGCGTCCGGGAGCCGGCTCCAACAGTTGATATGTTCCCCGCTGAAAGATATAATATTTTATCGGGATACCCGCCGGAACTCAGCTCCGCTTAAGGTATTCCGGGTATGATACGGAAAGGGATATAATATGGAAGACAAACGACGATGCCTCGGGGCCGCTTTGGTGCTGAGCCTCCTGTTCAGCTTGACAATGATGCTGTGCCTGCTGCTCACCGCCGCGGAGGTGCTGCTCTACCGGACGCCGGGTTGGTTCGAAAAAGAATACGACAAATACATGGTGCTGGAGGATGTTCGAGGCGAGATGTCCATGGAATCTGCGCTGCAGGTGACGGAAGAGATGATGGACTACCTCAAAGGGGACCGAAAAGATCTCACCGTGATGACCACCCTGGACGGGGAGCGGAAAGAATTCTTCTCGGACCGGGAGAAAGCCCACCTGAAGGATTGCCGGGCGCTTTTTCTGGGCGGGTTCCGGCTTCGAAATATCGCGTTCCTCATCAGCATTGGAATTCTCGCAGGGCTTTGGTTCAACCGAAAGAGGCATCCGAACCGGCTCGCGGACTTCATCGCTCGGGTCCCAAAAATAACCGGCGTTCTGCTGGGGATTACCGGCCTTACCGCGCTGATCGTTTCCGGAAGTTTCGACCGGTATTTCGTAGTATTTCATCATCTGTTCTTTGATAACGACCTGTGGATTCTGGACCCGGCGAAAGACAATCTCATCAACCTGTTGCCGGAGGGCTTCTTCTCCGACACGGCCCTTCGAATCGGAGAAATATTTCTTCTGATGGAGCTGGCGATGTGCGCAATCTTTGTTGGGATTGGCCGGAAACGCAGGACATATAAATAGAAGATATTTTTAGCGAAAATGTTTTTAGCGGAAAGGAAAAAAGCGTATGCGACTACTTCTTGCGGAAGACGAAAAATCTCTCTCCCGGGCGCTGACCCGGATTCTGGAGAGCAGCCACTACTCGGTGGATGCGGCGTATAACGGGGAGGAAGCCCTGGATTTTCTGGATGTGAGCAGTTACGACGCCGTCATTCTGGATCTGATGATGCCAAAGGTGGACGGCCTGACGGTGCTGCGCACGCTGCGGGAGCGGAACGACCTGACGCCGGTGCTGATTCTCACCGCCCGCTCCGAGGTGGACGACAAAGTGCTGGGGCTGGACAGCGGCGCCAACGATTATCTGACGAAGCCCTTCGAGCCGAAGGAACTGCTGGCACGGATTCGGGCCATTACTCGGGTGCAGACCAAGAATCCGAGTTCCGTGCTGCAGCTGGGGAACGTGACCCTGGACCGCACCAACTACGAGCTGGCCTGCGGGGAGAATTCCATCCGGCTGGCCAACAAGGAGTTTCAGCTGATGGAGCTCCTCATGAGCAATCCGGGGCAGGTGCTGTCCACGGAGCAGATTTTCGAGCGGATCTGGGGGCTGGACAGCGATGCGGAGACCAGCATCATCTGGGTGTACATTTCCTATCTTCGCCGGAAGTTCAAGACTTTGGGGGCGAACGTGCTGATTAAGGCCACCCGAAACGTGGGGTACTCCCTGGTGGTGGAGGAAGAGGACTAATATGGTAAAAAAACTACGGCGCCGCTTCATCACAGTAACCGTCCTCTCGGTACTTTTCACCATCACGCTGCTGACAATCATCATCAACGGCATCAGCTACCAAAACGTGGTGACCCGTTCCGACTGGACCCTTTCGGTTCTGGCAGCCAACCACGGGACGTTCCCGGAAAGCCTGCTGATAAAAGAAAGACGTGATTCCGCGGAGGTTTCCGGCAGCGGCGACGTGAAAGAGGAATCCACAATCATCATCCGGAAGAAGCGCCGCTTTTCTAAATTGAATCCGAATGATGATACCAACGACCGCAGCTATATTTTCCGAATTCAGCTGGACAACAAAGCCCGCACTTCTGCGCAGCCATTTGAGACCCGGTATTTTTCGGTGCTGACCAATTCCGCCGGAACCCTGCGGGAAGTGGATTCCTCCCAGCTGTTGGCAGTGGACAGGGATGCGCTGGAAGCCATTCAGAAAAAAGCGGAACGGAAGCTTTCGAAGGACGGAAAGTGTGCTTTTATTGAAGACTTCCGATGCACTCGGGTGACGGAAAAAAGCGGAATCCGCTACATCTACCTGGATTGCTCCCGGTCCCTGGACAATTTCCGGGCGTTCCGAAACGTGAGCATTCTGGTGTGTCTCATCGGTGTCACCATCATTTCCTCACTGATCATCTTTTTCTCCGGAAGAATTCTCCGGCCGGTGGCAGAAAGCTACGAAAAGCAGCAGCGCTTCATCACCGATGCGGGACACGAAATTCGCACGCCCCTGACCATCATCAATGCGGACATTTCCGTTCTGGAGATGGAGCAGCCGGACGATGCGCCCAATGAGTGGCTGGAGGACATCCGGCAGCAGACTCGGCGCCTGTCCACCCTCACCGAGGAGCTGGTGTACCTGACCCGCATGGAAGAGGTACAGAAAACCTCCGTCAACATGAAGCGGCTGAATTTCTCGAAAATCGTTGGCGACGTGGCTCATTCCTTCGAATCCCGGGCTCTGGTTTCCGAGAAAAAATACAAGTACGACGTGGCGGACGACCTGTTCCTGCGGGGCGACGAAAGTGCCCTCCGCAAACTGGTGAGCATCCTCTTGGACAACGCGTTCAAATATTCTTCGGATTCCGGCGATATCCGGCTCAGCTTCTACCGTCAGGGCAAAAACATTTTCCTCACGGTGAGCAATTCCGTGGATGAGATCCAAAAGGACTCCATCCCGCATCTTTTCGACCGGTTCTACCGGGCAGACAGTTCCCGAAACAGTGAAACCGGCGGGCACGGCATCGGCCTCTCCATCGCCCAGGCGGTGGTCCGAGCCCACGGCGGAAAAATTGCCGCCTACACTCCGGACGGGAAGTCCCTCCGGATTACTGCCACATTTCCGGTGTAGGCGGCAGGATAGGAAAGCCCCGTACCGCTCGCGCTGCGAGCGGTACGGGGCTTTTGCTAGCCGGCGGCCGGCGACCGGGCCGCCTTTTCTCAATTTCAGGCCCGGGGTTCGGGCCGCCATCTCAACAGAAAGGACCGGGATCCGGGGCGCACATCCGCACGTCCCGGATTCCGGTCCTTGCCTTATCTTACTCTACCTTACCACAAAGCTCTTCCCATTTGTTTTTTCCGATGCAGATAATACGGAATGATCATCATCAGTGCCAGCGACCAGGTCATCGGGTAGCTGAGAATGACCGTCAGCACCTCGTGGTATGCCGGAACAATCCATGTCACCCATGGAATCCGCAGCCCCAGGATGCAGCAGGTGGTGATGATGGTTGGAATCTTTACATCTCCCAGCCCTCGCAGTGCACCGTTGAAAATCTCCAGGATGACGGACAGGACGTACCACGGCATGAATTGATGCATCATGGTCACACCGATCTGGATGACATCTTCGTCCGTCAGGAAAAGGCACAGAAGCGGGTGGGCACAGCTAATCAGCAATATCACAATCGCCACCACCAGCAGCGACGCCTGCACCAATCCGATCCGCACGCTTTGGAATACCCGTTCCTTCTTTCCGGCACCGTAGTTCTGGCCCACGAATGTCGTGACCGTCACGCCGAAGGCATTCAGAATCGCCCAGATGATAACATCGGTTTTAAAGTACGCCGCCCAGGCCGCCACGATGTCCTCTCCGAACCCGTTGATGCAGGCCTGAATCAGTATGTTCGAGATGCCGTAGGCCACCGACTGAATCGATCCCGGCGTGCCCAGCCGCATCTGATGTTTCAGGATTTTGCCGTTGAATCCGGCTTTCAGGTCTCGAACCCGAAGGGACAGGCGGAAGGGGATCCCTTCCATTTCCTTATTCCGCACCAGCGCCCGCATCACCAGGAACGCACTGACACCCTGAGAAATGACGGTTGCCCACGCCGCACCGGCAACTTCTTTTTTCCATACCACCACGAACAGAATATCCAGGACGATATTCAGCACGCAGCACACAATCAGATAGTGGAACGGCCGCTTAGAATCGCCGATTGCCCGCAGGATGGATGATCCCATATTGTACAGAATCACCGTGGACACGCCGCCGAAATAGATTACCATATACTGAACGGAATAGGTCATCAGGCTTTCCGGCGTCCGCATCATCACCATCGCCCACCGGCTGAGAGCCACGCCTCCCACCGTCGTCACGACGGATACCAGGATGCCGAATGCCGCCATGGTGTGCAGGGCCTCGTGCAATTTCTTTTCCTCCCGGGCCCCGAAGTATTGGGACAGGGTCACGGACGCGCCTGCGAACATCGACGTGAACACCATCGTCACGATGTATATAACGGTAGTGGCAGATCCGCCGATTGCCGCCAGCCCCGCTTTTCCCACGAACCGGCCCACAATCACCGCATCTGCCAAACTGTAAATCTGCTGAAAAATAGTTCCGGCGACCAACGGCAGAAAATACCGAAACATCGCCCGTCCAATACGCCCCTCCGTAATTGGATTCATCACTCCCAATTGCTCATTCATCATAATCTCCTACATAATAATTTCTCCCATGGATTATACTCCAATCGCCCCCGATATGAAATGACTTTCCTCAAGATTTTTTATTTATAAACATGAATTATTTGCTGAAAATTTTGGAATCAAAAACATTTCCGCACGAGAAAAGCCGGCCCGAAAGCCGACCTTTCCAATTTCAAATTTTACATCCTCCGGCACCTACTCCGTGTCCCCCAGCATGATTTTCAGGGAATCGTCCCCAAAGAAGGTGTTGGCGTTGTACAGGAACAGCACGTCCGTGATTTTCTCCGACTGAATCAGATCCTCCAGATTCTCAAAGTAGTATCGCGGATCCACCACCACGATTTCCCGGTAGTGCTGCGTCAGGAACGGAATAAAACTATTTGCGTAGGAATCCTTAATCAGCAACAGGCGTTTCCGACCGGCCACCGGGGTTTCGATGGTATACATCGGATGGTTGCTTCCCCCGAACACCGTGTAGGCATCCTTCTTCTTCAGATTCTTCAGCTGATAGAATTCCGCCGTCTTTTTCTGCGTGTCCGTGTAATAAATCACGGATTTGCGGTAATCCCGGTTCGCCGGAAGGTAAATCTTGATGGCATCGTCCATTCCGTTCACGAAACCGCTCTTGGAATACAGCGTTCCCCGAAAATCATTCTTCACCACCTTCGGCGCAAACTCCTCCGGCTTTTCCCCGGTCAGGGCACCGATGGAATTCCGGTATGCCACATATGCTCCATCCGTCGTCCAGTGGTGGTCCGTCCGGTAGTACAGCTGCACGTTGTCTTTTTCTTTTATAAAAGCAGACCGAATGTCAATCGGAGTGATTCCGGACTTCTCCACAGAAGCGTAGAAGTCGTCCATCTGCTTATTCTGATCGGCCATTTGTACCGTGGTCGGCAGGTCCTCCGAAAGGATGTTTCCGGCGTTGGGTGCCAGCAGAAAATGCATCTTCAGCTTGGAATGGCTCTTCGCAAAGCCCGCCAGTGCCGATTCCGTCTCCTTGAGGTTCTTCGGATCCGGCGTGGTGAGGTTCTCCATCAGATAATCGTTTTTTGCCCGGTAGACCCCGTTGTTCTCCAGAACCCCCACGGTCTTGTCTGCCGCCGCCTTCACCTGAATGAAGCGGTTGCGGCCCGGAATCTGGTCGTTGGCATAATCGTCCATCTTGCTTTCAAACCGGCCATCCAAATACTCTGACACCCGAAATGCGGGGAAGGTCTGAAGCGCCCGGTTCTCCGCAGCGGAAGTCTTCCGGTCCGGGATAAGAATTCCCAGAAGCTGCAGTCCGAAGATTACCGCCAGGAAGCAGATTCCCAGTATTTTTGACATTTTAAACTTTCTGTCAACCATAATTTACCTTTCATATATCTTGCGGGAGGCTCGTGATGCGCTTCCCTTTTTTCCCTAGAACCGGAAATACAGGAACGGATTGTAGGATCCGAACACCAGGTACGCGATGCTGAGAATGAGAATCAGCATCAGCAGAACGATGCCCTGCCACTCGTGCCCTTCCTTTTCCAGCCGCTCCCGAAACCACTTCATCGGTGCCGGCGTGCTGAGGCACATGCCCAGCGCCAGGAGAATTCCGTGAGTGCGCAGGAGGTACAGGGTTTTCATGTTGGCGAATGCGTGGCCGGATACGCCCAGCATCACCGCAAAATATTTTTTCATGGCACCGAAATCCGTAATGCTGAAGAATGTCCAGCCGATCATCACGATGACCAATGTGTACAGGTGGCGCACCCATCCCGGCCATTTCTCCATGTAAGGGTGCAGCACGTATTTCTCTACAATCAGGAGCACGCCGTAATAGGTACCCCACAGCACGAAGTTCCAGCTGGCGCCGTGCCACAGTCCGGTGAGGGACCACACGATCAGCAGGTTCAGAATATGTCTCGGTACCGTAACCCGATTACCGCCCAGCGGAATGTACACGTACTCCCGGAACCAGGTGCTCAGGGAAATGTGCCATCTTCTCCAGAACTCCGTGATGCTGTCGGAGATGTACGGATAGTTGAAGTTTTCGCTGAACTCAAAGCCGAACATCCGTCCCAGGCCGATGGCCATGTCCGAATATCCGCTGAAGTCGAAATAGATCTGCAATGTGTAAGCGCCGATTCCGATCCAGTAGGTCACCACGGAAACATCGCTGTCCGGCAGCGCACCGATGGCGGCGTACAGGGCGCCGAAATTGTTGGCCAGCAGGACTTTTTTGCCCAGGCCGAAAATAAACCGCTTGGTGCCTTCTCCAAAATCGATCCAATCTGTGGAACGAACGCTGAGCTGCTCCTCCACATCCCGGTACTTGACGATTGGACCCGCAATGAGCTGCGGAAACAGGGACAAGTACAGGGTGAAGCGCAGAAAGCTTTTCTGAGCTCCCACGTTCTTCCGGTATACGTCGAAAATATAGGACAGCGCCTGGAAGGTGTAAAAAGAGATTCCAATCGGCAGGGACAATGCCGTGTAATGGATGTGCAGTCCCGTCAGGGAGTTGAAGGTATCCATCAGGAATCCGAAGTATTTAAAGAATCCCAGCACCAGCAGGTTCATGAACAGGGCGAAGAGCATGGAGCCCTTGCCGGAACGTCCCTTTTCCTGGGCTCTGCCGATCTGCAGGGCGCTGTAATAGTTCAGGAACGCGCTGTAGATCATCAATACGATGTACACCGGTTCTCCCCAGCTGTAGAACAGCAGGCTGGCCGCCAGGAGCACCAGGTTCCGAGCCTCGATATTCTTTCTCGGCACCAGGTAATAAATCGCCAAGGTCGCCGGAAGGAAGTACAATAAGAAGAGGATACTACTGAACAGCATGTCGGAACACCTCCTCGTATTTTCCCGGGTTCTCGGCAACGCAATAGAACAGGTAGTTTCCTTTTGTCTCAATCACCGCATTGGCCAGCAGTTTCATCTGGTTGGTTCCGTAGCCGTCGAAGGCCTTCTCCTGAGACTGCACCCGGTTCTCCGCGGCATCCTTCAGGCCGTCCAGATCCGCGGCGCTGCGTACTTTTACCACCAGCACTTCATCCACACCCAGGGATTCCTTGCTCTTGTAGTACAGATAGGAATCGTAGTTCTCGTAGTTGATGCCCATGAACTGCATCAGCTTCCGATCGTTGCACTCTTTCATTTTGCCCATATCCGTATTCTGCAGCATGGCACTTCGGATATCCGCCATGTCTACATCCCGGGCGCTGGCGGAAGCGTATATTCCCCGCAGGAACAGGAACAGCACCAAAATCAGTGCCAGACGCACCAGCACCGGCGGGATTCGATTCAATTGTTTATCCATCGTTCCTCTCATTTATAGATTTGCCTTTTCTATCATTTTATCCATCCACATCGGATAGTACGCGCTGGCCGCATGAATTCCGTCTCCCGCATAGAGGTCCTTATGCGTCGGCAAAATCCGGCTGGCATCCACGTAAGTATAGCCCTTGTCGTCGCACATCTCCTGCAGGGCCTTGTTGAATTTCTTGTAATTTCCCAAAGATTTCTTCTGCTTGATGGCCTTGTTGGTCGGCGTAGAGATGCTGCAGATATAAATCTTCGTCTTCGGGCTCTTCTTGTGCACTCCATCCAGCAGTTTCTCGTACCGCTTGATGAAGGCTTTGGAATCGCCCCGGTAATTGATGGTGTCGTTCATTCCGAATGCAAAGAATGCCGCCTTCGGATAGGTGGCCGCCGCCTTTCGGAACAATTTCTCATCGTTAATCAGGGAAGCGCCCACGGAACTGAATACCTGCTTCTTCGAGAGCCACTGATAGACGCTCAATCCCTCGGTGAGAGAATCTCCCACCACCACGCAGTTCCGGAATCGCTCCATGTACCAAGCACGCTTTCCGCTGAGGGAATCGCCATTCTTCAGCCGGGCATCCATCAAGGAAATGTCCTTCTCAATCTTGGCCACATCCCCCTTCTGTTCCCGAGCCACAATTTCCCGGTTGACCTCCACCTCATAGCGAGTGTACCCGCCGTAGGGCCGGTTCCAATCAAAAAAATTAAACACGAAAATAAGCAGGAGTGCATACACTATGACTCCTGTCCATTGAGGTTTCCGCTTCTTTGGATCTTTTGCTATGATAATCTTCACTGTTGTCTTCTTTGTCGTCTCCATAACTGCTAATAATATACCGCAAAATGGTTCCACATTCAACCTTCCTCCGGTTTCAAAATTCAAAACATCCCCATCAAAAAAACGAATCTTATATAAAAGGAGTATCACCTTTTCTTGTTGGGATTTCCGCTTCGTATACGGCTCCTTTCGGGTTACGCGTTACGGTAGTTCCAAGTTAATAATATGAATCCTAATTATATTATCTATGGTTTGCACAAACAATCTTATATGTCTAGAATTACAAAGGCCGTTCACGCTTTTTGACAGAAAATGTGGATTTAGCGTGAACGCATTTCGCCACTTTTGCGAAACTCTAATTTTCAAGCTGTGGAGAATCACAGTCTGTTCACGCTGATAAAGATGTTTTCCCTCAAACAGCGTGAATTTTTTTCAACGGATGGTTTGTGCAAAGAGAATTACATGACGAAAACGTGTACAGCAAAAATAATATTCACGCTAATCCGCCCGAATTATAAAAATAGCGTGAAGCCGCTTTGAAATTCTAGGCATATTTAATTCTACGTATTTGTAAAACTCTAATTTGCGGATGGATTTGCCCATAACATCAAATGCTCCGAAGAAAAAGTGAAAAACTAAAAAAGTGGGATAGTTACCGGTAACTATCCCACAAATATTCGTAACGAACCGTTTTTAATGCTTATTTGTTCGGATTGAACAGGTCCATTGCGCCGATTCGGTCGAAGGCCTTGCCCAGCTCCTCGCAGCCGCAGGTACATGCGATTCGCAGGAATCCTTCGCCGCAGTCGCCGAATGCGTTGCCCGGAAGGGTCAGAACGTGTGCTTCGTCCAGAATCTTCTCAGCCACTTCCATGGAAGTCAGCCCGGTATCCTTGATGTTGATGAAGAGGTAGAACGCACCCTTTGGCGGATACAGCACATGCATGTTGTTCAGTGCGTTGATTCTCTCCGCTGCGTAGAACACTCTCTTCTTGTATTCTTCTACCATTGCCGGCTGGAAATCCTTGTAGGTCCGATATGCAGCCAGTGCGGCTCTCTGAGTCGGTGCCGCTACCGTAAATGCAACGCTCATGTTCACGTCCGTCATCACCTTGATGAAGTCCGCCGGAGCGATGATGTTGCCCACACGCCATCCGGTCATGGTGAAGTTCTTGGATACGGTGTTGATGATGATCGTACGCTTTCTCATACCCGGCAGGGATGCGAACGGTACGAACGGATTCTGATAGCTGAATGCAGTGTAGATATCATCGCATACCACCAGCAGGTCGTACTTCTCCGCAATTGCTGCAATCTTCTCCATGGTCTCCACGGTGAGGCAGCTGCCGGTCGGATTGCTCGGTGTGTTCAGAACGATAGCCTTGGTTCTCTCGGTAATCAGGGACTCCAATCTCTCCACGTTAATCTGGAAATCTTCCTCCTCATAAGTCGGAAGCTCTACCGGGATACCTCTCGACATCTCCACCTGCTTCGGATACGGTGTGAAGTACGGCGCCTGAAGGATTACTTCGTCTCCGTCGTCCAGAATCGTTTCCATTACCAGATGCATTGCCAGCGTGCCGGCTGCCGTGATGATGATTTCATCATCCGTTACATCCATATCGTATTCATCTTTATAGAACTTGCAAATCTCCGCTCTCAGTTCCGGATCGCCGCGGAACTCCGTATACTTGGTGTGACCTGCCAGAGTATCCTTGTAGGCCTGCTCGATGACGCCCTTGTCGGTCAGCAGGTCCGGATCGCCCAAACTCAGATTGATCACGTCGTCATACTGCTTTGCCTTTGCGTTTACTGCACCCATCGGGGACGAGCTGTCCTTCCAGTAGCGTTTTGCAATGTACTTGTTTTTCATCTCCATTCCTTCCTTACAGTTCAGATGTTAAAAAAATTTAGCTTATACAATAAACCAACCATGGTATTTATTGTATAAGCTAACAATATTTCTGTCAAGTCTTCCGGCCGGTCCTTTTTTTAACAAACCGAAAGGCATTCTTTATTTTTCCTCTCCCAAAAAGAGATTAGTACCGTTCTCCGTGTTCCGATACCAGCTGACCCTTCAATCGTTTCCAGATGATTACGATGTACTTGTTGAAAATGTCCACCACGATGAAGCCCAGGGCAATGCCCACGCAGGTGAGCACCAGTGTCAGCGCCTCTTCCTTGGCCACTTTATAATTCTCCAGTACCAGATAGTACATCATGTAGTAGAGATTCGGTCCCGGAACCAGCGGGAACACGCAGACACACAGGAAAATCGTTGCCGGTGCCCGGTTCACCCTGGCCATAATCTGAGCAAAGATGGCCACAAAGATGGCGCCGAACAATGTCGCCTGGAAGTTGCTGTTGGTCATTTCAAAACATACATAATATACCGCCCAGGTAAAGAACGCCCCGATTCCGGAGTACAGCACCTGGATGCCTTTTACGTTAAACCAATATGCGAATCCTACGCAAGCGATTGTGCAGGATATGAGCTGCGTTGTGAAACTCGAAGCAATTACCAACATCTTACAGCACTCCTTTCAGAAGCAGAATCGGCAATGCGATTCCCAAAGCAATACCGGTCGCGCCCAGCACGGAATTCCAGATATTCACAATGCCGGACAGGGTATCCCTGTGCAGCAGGTCCCGGATACCGTTGGTGAATCCGATTCCGGAAATCAGCAGCATCACCACACCGATGGTGATGTAGTTCACGTGATCGCCCAATCCAAATGCCACTGCCAGGATGATAAAGGTCTCCACGATGCAGGCGATAATCGCGTTAAAAATCAGCGGATTGTGCTCATATTTTCCAAGCACTTCGCCCAGCGCCACGATAATCAGGGATGCCAGCACCGCTACGATGGTGTCCATAAAATTAGTATTGAAGAAGACCGCGAATCCGGCACCGCCCATGACACCGGCCATATAGTGCTGCCATCTCGGCTGCTCCGGACGATTCATTACCTCCTGGAGCTTTGCCTGAAGTTCCGGTGCATCCGGTTTGTTTTTACAAATGAAACGAGAGAGATTGTTCAGATAATCCAGACGGTCGAAATTCATCTCGCCCCCCGGGACGTGACGAATCTGCGTCAGCGTTTCCCCATCCGGAGTCTCCACCGTCGCCTGTATGTTGGACGAAATCACCCAACAATTTCTTCTTTTGAAACCATACGCATCGCACAGCCGATACAAGCTGTCCTCCACACGGCCAATCTCTGCACCGCTGTTAATCATTGCCTCCCCGAGATCGAGGATTCCCTTCAGCACCTTCGTGTAATCCATTTCCTTCCCTCAATTTTTACCAAAAAATAAAATGCTGTACCACCCGAGTCCGGATATGGAGTCCGAATAGCACAGCCATTACATTATCACATTGAAACCTTGCTTTCAATAGATTTTCATGTTAATCTTTTGATTTATGTTCAAAATTCTTTTGCGTATTTTGAAAACTTTTCACGACCCTTTTACATCAAGTTAATCGCCCGCATAAATGCCGGGATTAGCTGCTTCTTTCGGGACAGAACCCCTTCCAAATAATAGCTTCCGTCACTCTTCGGCGCATCCTTAAAGGCGATGTCCGCCAGCTCCTCTGCCCGGTCACCGGCGTACAGCATTTCCGACGAGGAGTTCCGAATATCCGTCAGCAGGAAGAAGACCATGGATACGCCGTTCTTTCCGCACTCGTGGCGAAGCAGCGGCTGAATCCGATTCTTGATTTCCTGAAGCTCGTCCGCACTCATGGAACTGATCTGACCCACGCCGAAGCTGGTGTTTCCGAAGGTGAACTTCTTGTAATCCTGATAGAAGATTTCCTCTTCCGACTTGTTGCCCAGATCCGAGCCCGCTTCGAACATTTCCGTGGCAAAATCTTCAATATCGATGTCCGCCAGCAGCGCCAATGCGCCTGCGGCCATCTTGTCCTTCAGCGTGCAGGTCGGAGATCGGAACATCAGCGTGTCCGAAATTATCGCCGCGCACAGCAGTCCGGCAATGGATGATCCAATCTCAATTCCCTTCTCCACGAACATCTCGTACAGAATCGTCGCCGTACAGCCCACCGGCTGATTGACGAAGTAAATCGGCTGCAATGTCTGCAAGGTGCCCAGGCGGTGATGGTCCACAATTTCCAGAATCTCCGCCTCGTTGATGTTGTCCACGGCCTGTGATGTCTCGTTGTGATCCACCAGAATCACTCGCTTCTTCTGGATTCCCAGCAGGTTCCGGCGGGAGATGGTTCCCACGTAACAGTCGTTGGAATCCACCACCGGAAAAGCTCTGTGGCGGGTGGACGCCATGACCGCCCGCACCTTGTCGGTATAGTCATCCATCCGGAACGTCATGATGTCTTCTTTTAGCATGAAAGATTCCAGGGGAACGCTTTTGTGGATTTCCATGCAAACCGCAAAAGTATCCAGCGATGTCTCGATGATGACCGCCTTTTCTGCCCGGGCCTTCACGATAACTTCTTCGCTGGCCTTGGCTCCCAGACAAAGAATCAGTACTTTCGCTCCCTTCTCCAGGGCGCCGATCTGGTTTTCCACCCGGTCCACCATGAGCATCAAATCTCCCGGCTCGATGTGCTCCTGCATGCGCTCCACCATGGCCGCACCTACCAATACCTTGCCTTCTTCAAAGCGGTCGTCGCCATCGCCTACCACGATGGTGCCCTTCACGGTATCCGCAATATCCCGGTACCGCGGCTTCATGCGAGACAGGAACAGACTATCCTCTGCCTCCATAAAGGTCTGGGCGATGTCTCCCTTGGTGATTAGTCCGATGACCCGGTCCTCTTCCGTCACCGCAAGTGTCACCGCATCCGTCTCTGCCATGAAATCCCATGCCTGCTTGATGGTCATGTCCTTGGACGCCCCGGGCGTGCGGCGAATTTCCATGTCACATACCTGAGCACCGATATCGCCCAAGTAATTCGGAACCCGCATGTTGAAGCGGTCCAGTACGTACATGGTCTCCTGACTGATTTCTCCCGCCCGCATCGGAACGTAGTGATGACTGTGGGTGGTCATGTTTTTCAAATGTGCATATGCGATAGCGGAGCAGATGGAATCCGTATCCGGATTCTTATGTCCAATTACGATGATATTTCGTTCCTGCTGCATACTGCTCTCTCTTCCCTTTCTTTTCCTGCCGTCCTCGGCCTTACTTCATGCGAATGCTCTTGATCTTCTGATCTTCCAGCGGCTTGTCCATCCACGAATCCCGCTTGGTGTTCACGATGGCATCCGCTACTTCCATGCCCTTGGTAATCTTTCCGAATGCGGCATAATCTCCGTCCAGATGCGGTGCATCCGCTACCATGATGAAGAACTGGGATCCGCCGGAATTCGGGTCCATCGCTCTTGCCATGGAGAGAACGCCTCGAGTGTGCTTCAGGTCGTTCTTAAAACCGTTGGAGTTGAATTCTCCCGGAATGGTATATCCCGGGCCGCCCATGCCGTTTCCGTTCGGGCATCCGCCCTGAATCATGAATCCCGGAATGACACGATGGAAAATCAGTCCGTCGTAGAACTTCTTTTCAATCAGGGATTCGAAGTTCTCCACCGTCTTCGGTGCGATGTCTTCGTACAGTTCCCCTTCCATTACGCCGCCGTTTTCCATTTCAATGATAAATTCTTTCATATCTCTTTCTCCTTATTGCTATATTCAATGATAAGTAATTCTACAACATTATTCCTATTCTGTGAAGTCTTACGGGCAATTCGCTTTGCGGGAGTTTTATCGTTCGGTCTCGCCGGAAACCTTCGCGGGACGAATTTTCTTTTATAAGATTTTTCTATTTGAAAAAACGCCATTTGGTGATACTATTTACTTGTATATTTATGTTTAATAATAGGAGGAATTCATTATGAGATTAGATGCTGCAGGCAAAGCATGCCCAATTCCTGTAATCATGGCAAAGAAAGAGCTGGACAACGGCACTCAGGACCTGTCCATTCTGGTAGATGGTCAGACTCAGATTGACAACCTGTCCCGCCTGGGAAAAACATATGGAAGAGAAATCACCGTTACACCGGAAGGCGAGAAGTTCGTTGCAACGTTTGCGGACGGCGACGGCAATATTCCGGAATCCGCTCACGGCTTTGACGAAGGAAGCTATGCGGTATTCTTCAACAAGGAAGGTCTGGGAAACGGCGATCCGGAGCTGGGAATGAACCTGGCAAAGATGGCCATCTTCACTCTGTCCGAAAGCGAGAACATCCCGACCTACGTGCTCTTCATGAACGGCGGCGTAAAACTGACCACCGGCGTAGAGCCTCAGATTGTTGAGAACCTGAACACCCTGATTGAGAAGGGAACCAAGGTTCTGATATGCGGCACTTGCCTGAACTTCTTCGGAATCAAGGAAGACTGCAAGGTGGGAACCGTCAGCAACATGTATGACATCCTGGGTGCAATGCAGGAAGTTTCCAAGGTTATCACTCTGTAGGAGAGGGTGGTGTTCATGACGGATACTTTTTACCTGTACACCTTCGAATCCACTCACGGAGCCATTTCCACCGAGAAGCTGCTGAAGCCGGTGGGCTGCACCATCATGCCGGTGCCTCGGCACATCTCCACCAGCTGCGGAATCGCCGTTCGGGTGAAGCCGGAGAAATTCGACGAATCAAAAAAGGTATTCCTGGAGGGGACGGAGTTGGTCCCGGAGGAATACCATGTCTATCGGATTGAAGAGGATAAATCCATCAAGCGATTCGATTACGAACCGGTTACCCTTTAGAGGTAACCGGTTTCTTTTTTCTCTACCGCAATTTTCTCATCTCGGACGACGTATTCGCCGTCGATGCAGTCCACAATCATCAAATCGCAGTTGTGCACATCCTCATCCCAGAAATTTTTCAGCTCCTTGTGCCGGAAATAGAGGAGCATGGCGTGAATGGCCGTTCCGTGGGACGCCACCAGCACATTTCCCTGTTCCCGGGTCTTCAGTTCTTCCAAAAAGTCCGTTATCCGCTGAATCAGATGTTGAAAAGTCTCCCCTCTCCCCGCCGGCTGAAATTCGTCCGGTGCGGAAAAGAATTTCTGCGACTCTCCGGGAAGCTCCCGGTAGGCATAGCCTTCCAGCTCGCCGAAATCAAATTCCTCAATTCGATTATCCACGTGAAACGTGTCTCGGCTCTGTCCGGTAACGATTTCGCAGGTATCCAGCGCCCTTCTCAGGGGGCTGCAATAGATTGCATCGAAACGAAGGTTTTTCTCCCGAACCACCTTTGCCAAATCTTCTGCCTGTTCAATACCGGTGGCGTTCAGGTCCACATCCATGTGCCCCTGCACCTTCCGGGCCAGATTCAAATCCGTTTGTCCATGTCGTAATATAAATAATCTCACTGTTTTCTCCCATCTGTGATACGTGTTTTTTAAACTGTTATACAGAATACCACAGATGTTTCCGCAGGGTCAACTTTCCGGATTTCGGCGATGCGCCATCAACAGAAGTCCGATGCAGCTGAGGATTAGCAGCACCATAGCCACCGCAAAACCATCGTCGCCGGTTTCCGGGGTATCGATTCTTCGGAGTGTATTTGTCTCTTCTTTGGTGTTCCGGCTTTTCGCCTCCCGTTCCTTGGTATCCCGGCTTTTCGTGTCCGGCTTCTTGATGCCCCGGCTTTTCTCGTAACCGTCTTGGATTTTCTTCCGCGTTCCGTCCTTGACGGAAATGACCTCGTTCTTGTCCAGGTCCAGAATGGTCTCGTTGGCGGAGTCATCCACCGTCGCATCTTCCTCATCCTGCGGTTCGTTTTCTTCCGTCTCAAAATCCCGAGGTTCGTCGGAAGTCTCACCTCCACTGATTACATTTTCCGTTGGTTCTTCCGCATCCGTTGAATCCGGATTCGGACCCGGTGCGTCCGGCGAATCCGTCGGTTCGCCGTCTTCCGGTTCACTCACCTCCTCTTCCGATTCGTATTCCGGGACGATTTCTTCAAATTCCACCCCGGAAGTCTCGTCCGGATGATTTAGTATCTCTTCGTCTGCTTTTGCCGCGGCCGCCGGCTTTGACTGCGCTTTTGCTTTTTTTGATTTTGGGGCCGGGGCCGCCTTTAAATTCCGAATGCGAATCACCGTGGCGATCTTTCCGTCGTACCGGGCCGCCCGCACCTTCGCTTTGGTTTTACCGGCTTTAAAATACCACTTTCCGTTCTTCTTCACGCCGCCGTCTCGGCCGGCGGAATACCACAAAGTCCGTCCTTTGGCATCCCTTCCGGCGTACACCGCCGTATGGATATGGCTGTCCCAGCCGCAAATATCTCCTTTCTTAAGGCCCGCATGCTTCGCTTTTTTGTGTGGATGAAGTATTTTTAATTTACTGTTTTTCGTAATGCAGGTTTTCCGCTTTCCCCGAATGGCACCTCCTTTGTCAATCCAGAAAACCTGTCCCTTCTTGATGATTCCCGCATCCTGAAGCGCCCAGGACACGTAGATGGCACAGTTGGTCACGCGCCGCGTCTCTTTGCTTTTCCGGTAAGTTCCCTTCCCTCCGTTTACGCTGTAATGGAATCCGTCCTTGTCCAAATTCTCCGCTACCCGGTCCAGTGAATGCTTCCAATCCTCGTATGTATAGGCTGATGGGGACGAGGTGGTCGCTTCTGCCGGGAACGCGGTTCCCAGCCGGGACAGCATGAGAATCAATAGGACCATGAAAACCAAGAAGGTCAGAAACCTTGAGAGGCTCCGCCTGCTCGGAAGAGCCAACCTTATGGGTTCCTCCGGAAAGCTCGAAAGCCCGGATTCCTCCGGAAGACCTGAAAACCTGTCGGCAATCCGAACACGGATTGTTCTCTTCATATTGCATCTCCTTTCATATTATTTCCGGTATCGCAGCGCTGACCTCTTTCCGGTGAAAGTATTATGCCACAGAAAAAATTCCCCTTCAGTACACTTTTATTATCATACGGAAGTTTATAAACTTCCGTATGAGCGGGCGGGGGAATGGGCTTTCGGCGAGCGGGCGGATTGGTCTTCGCCTGGCGGGCGGGCGTGGTGCCTCACCGCCCCCTAGTCCTTGTTTCTTCGTCTTGGGCACCACGTCCTGCCGGCTTTTTCGCTCGCGGCCGGCGCGGAATTGGTGCACGAAAACCCGCCGGCCCTTGTTTCTCCGTTTCCTTTGCACCAAGTCCTGTCG
>CAKQWJ010000025.1 GCA_934278925.1 uncultured Clostridia bacterium
ATTTGTGCCTTTTTTATACGGCTAAATTATTGAATTTTCAATGTTCATCACACCTTTTGGGTGTGGGAAGTTTGAGTACGTTATGTCTGTACTCGTACGGAAGTACTTTCGTCTGGTTGAAGCTTGGGCAGTCCCGAACCCATTCCAGAGATTCCTTGATGATTGCCGTCTGCTGAGGGATGTTGTTCGGCTCGCCGGCATTGGAACCGATCGGAACGTGCGGTGCGGTAATTCTCGGTGCACCCTGCTGTCTTGCGATTGGAGGGAGCGCCGCGATTACCACGCAGCTCATGCCTTCGGCCTCACAGCATCTGGTAACGATGGTTGCGGAACGGTGACAAGTGCCGCATCCGCCGGTACACAGCACGATATCAACACCCTGTGCCTTCAGCTTCTTTGCGATTTCCGGACCGGTCTCATTGGTGAACTTCTCAACGTTTCCGCCGCCGCCCATGAAGGTGTAGGTTTCATCCGGGAGGGAGCCGATGAAGCCTTCGTCTACCAGTTCGTGCAGACGATCGATTGGGAACATGGCGTTCACATCCTTGTTGATATCGGAGTTGTCGAATCCACCGTGGGTTACCATGAGCTCATCGGATGGAGTGTCGAACTCTATTGTTCTGTAAGAGAAGTCGCCGGACGTGTTGAACGGAGTCTGGCTTTTTTTATGAATTCCGCCGGCAGTGATGAATGCCACCTTGCATTCGCTCAGCGGCTTCTTCAGTTCGGTGAAAACCGGCTTTGGTGTGAGTGGAACGAAGATCTCGGATCTCAATCCTTCTGTGGTTGTAAGTTTCATTAGTTTTCCTCCTTAATTGGATTGGATTGCACGCTGCTTTTACCGATGATTCTCATTGGGCTGAAGTAGAACTCCACGTCTTCTCCAACTTCGAGCACCATCGAGGTAAAAACCCATCGTCTGGGAACAGCGACAGTCCCTATATTATTCATAATGGACACCATGACTGCGGTGTCGTTGACCTCAATGATTTTGCCGCCAAGCAAGCTTGGATTTATTTCCCCGCCGGCAACCATCCGGGAGGCATCATAATCGTACGGATCTTTTACCACCTGAATGTAACTGAAGTAAAATTCCATGATACTGCCAAGTTCTGCATTTCCGTCAATTAATTCCGGTTTGATCTTGATGACGCCGAGACGGCCAAAGAGGTTAATTTTGGCATACTCTCCGTCGTATCCGTTGATGATGCCGCCCATCATTACGGGATTGATAATATAGTCCGGATTCATTAGTGAAGTGTACCGCTCTCTACCAGCTTTGTCTCCGGGAGACCCAGGATTCTGTTGTTGCTGTTGATGACATCGTTGTTCCACTTCTTCTCTGCCGGAAGAACCTCGACGCCTGCCATTTTATTTTTCAGCATGCTGATTGCTCTTACGGCAACCTCCGCTGTAACGCAGGAGCATCCGGCGATATCGTTCTCGAATCCGCCCTTGTCCATGTTTTCCTCTACCATTGCAGTGGCATATTCGTTGCCCACAACCAGCTGACCCTGATATGCGCAGAAGGAAACTCCCACTACCGGGATGTCTCTCTTTCCGGCCTGTCCGATGTGCTGAACGAAGTCGATGTGGTTGTTGCCGAATCCTTCAGTGGTGATGATGCAGCCGTCCAGATCCATTGCTTCCAGCAGGGAGCCCAGTCTCTCGGATACCCACAGCTTCTCATCGTTTACCTGAGGGGAACCGATGCAGATAACGCCGATCAGGTCCAGTTCGGAGTCTGCTGCCAGTCCTTCTACCAGCGGCTCACGGATGTAGTGACGAGTCATTTCCTTTGTAGCCGGTCCGATGCAGGTGAGTGCGTGAATGGATCCGTCTCTTACCTGGTTCGGTGTTAGGATGATCGGAACGTTGCCGCAGTCTACGTTCTTCTGGCCACCCAGAATTCCGCATGGCTCGGTCGGACAGATAACATTGTCGTGCATTGCACCCTGTCCCATAATTTCTTTTACCAGAACGACGCGAGGGTTTCCTGCTCTGCGAACGTCTTCACATACTTCTTCCCGAACCACTTCACCGTCGTAATCCTTCAGCTGATCTCTTACGGACTGGATGATGAAGTCCTGGCACTTGTGTGCTGCAAAAGGTCCCGGTCTGGTCATTCCGGACAGTCTTTCGATGACTGCATGGCAGCGGATGATGATGTCATTTTCATCTGCACAACCCGGATGGCCGAAGTACATCTTTTCGTCCAGATATCCTTCGGAAGAACCGAATTCGTGAACCTGTGTGCCGTCTTCGTCCACGCCGGTCAGCATGAATACAACGCCGTCACACACCTTGGTTACGCCCTCACCCAATGCACCTTCTACTTTGGTGGCGATTGGGCAAACGTCCATGATGGTTTCTGTATAGACATGTCTTTCGTCCGGATGGATAATGTCCAGGGCAAGGCTCTTGCAAAGAACATCTTCTCCCACCGCTTTCTCAACAATGCTCTTGTCGATTGTGATTACACCGCCCTTGATGGATGTCTTGTCGCCCAGCTTTACATCATTGATTTTGATGTGCTTCTTTACCAGGTTTCGGATTACATTTTTCTCACCGGTGCGCGCGGCTTCCGATGCTTCCGCCGGTGCTGCTGCCGGTGCCGCTCCTGCAAATACAGGTACGTCCAGCTTGAGTCCATCGAACTTCTCTGCTTTTCCAATCTCAATATGAATCATTCCATTTCCTCCTACTGCCGGATGATTTGCTTCGGCTTTCACCTCTTCTGCCGGTGCTGCTGCCGGCGCTTCCGGCTTTGCCTCTTCAACCTCATTCACTTTGTTGAGGTACTCCGCCTTGATTGGTGTCAGTGCATCCACATCCTGAACAAGTGTGCATCCAATAACCTGCTCGATGGTCAGTCCATCGTCGGTGAACTCAATCAGTCCGGATTCTTCCATATCCGGGAACAGACCCGGATCTTCCAGATCGGCCGCACTGATTACCAGTCCCTTCTCTCTTCTGCAGCAGAAGACCGCAGGATCTTTGAGATGCTTTTGCATTGTTTCCTGTGTAATCGACATTTTTAATCCTCCTTAATTGAACTAATCGCATCTGTCTGACGCACTTGCATTATATGGGGAGGTGTGATATAAGTAAACTTACACAAACTTGTGAATCTCTGAATTTTATTCATATCTTGATTTTCTAAAAACAATTATAGTTTTCATCTATAACAAACCCGAGGTAACCCTATGGATCTGGCACGCATTCGACTTTTTCTTGATATTGTGGATTCAAAAAAATCTATCCATCACCGCCCAGCGTTTCGGCTACACCCAATCCGGCGTCAGCCACTCCATCAGCAAATTGGAAAGCGAGCTGGGCGTGACCCTGTTCACCCGAACGAAGCACGGAGTGGAATTGACCTCTGATGCGGAATTCTTGGTGCCCTACACTCGAAACCTGATGATTCAGGAGAAAAATTTCATGGAAGCGGCACACAGTCTACAGGGAATCCAGTGCGGCTCCCTGGTCATTGCCACCTACGCCAGCGTGGCTGCCCGCTGGCTTCCCCGGATTATCAACGCCTTCCAGGCGCAGTATCCCAATGTCTCCTACTCCATCCGGGAAGGAGGCATGGAGGATATCGAGTCCTGGATTATGAACGGGGAAGTGGATTTCGGTTTCCTCAGCTGGCGCAAGGATTCCCCCATCAAGTTCAAAGCCATCGCCAAAGATCCTCTGGTGGCCGTCATGAAGCGAAACCACCCGCTTCCGCCCTCCTATTTCGAGACGTTCCCCATCTACGGCTTCATGGATTTCCCCTTCATCGCCTCCCCGGGTGCGGTGGATTACGACATTCATTCCGCCTTCATGGACAGCGGCGTCGTTCCCATGACCACCTACGTATGCAACGAACCCTCCACCACCATCTCCATGGTGAAAAACGGCCTGGGCATCAGCCTCCTGCCGAAAATGGTCGTGGAAGAACACAAGGATGAAATCTGCATGGTCCGCACCACTCCATCCTACTCCCGGACCCTGGGCATGGGCTTTCATCCAAAACGTTCCCTGTCCCTGGCCTCTAAAGAGTTCATTCGGGTGGCATCGGAACTGATTCCGACGCTGGCATGACGGCCGGAACGGGGCCGGATTCAGATGAAAAGTGATGCACGGAGGGCGCCCCCCCGTGCATCACTTTCTGCCTCTATATTTCCCAAAAAGGAAAGAATTGACGACGAACGCCTGCTCTACCCTCGTTCGTCGTCAATTCTATTCATCTCCTCGTGTCGCCTGCTCTAATCTGCATTCGACACCATCAAAAATTGACGACAGACGCTCGCTTCCGGAAAGTCTGTCGTCAATCTAGTATTTCTGTCGCGCCACCCGATCTAACCAGGTTTCATCCAAGATCCGAAATCACTTATTTTCACCCGAATTTCCTTCTTCCCGGACCTCATCCCGCCCTCTCCCTCGGGCATTGAACTCTAATCTACCCGGCGGCCGCGGGGAAATTGACGACGGACCCTCTGGGAAGAGGGTTTCGTCGTCAATTTCTTCTGATTTTTTGAAAGCAGACGGGAAATAGAGTCCGCTGTTGGCGCCTCTCTACGGAAGATTAAGGCTTTCCCGGCACCCAGGCGCCAACTCGAACTGCCTCCCCGCGGGCTCCATGGCATAATGTTGGCGCCTCACTACGGAAGATCAAGGCTTACCCGCCACCCAGGCGCCAACTCGAACTGCCTCCCCGCGGACTCCATGGCATAATGTTGGCGCCTCTCTGCCGAAGATTAAGGCTTTCCAGGCACCCGGGCGCCAACTCGAACGGAGCTCCGCGCCTAACGCGGGTTTTTCTTTATACAAAAATCCCACAGATCCAAGCCTTGAATCTGTGGGATTTTCCATTCCAAATGTGTGCGCATACCTCGTGCCGCACACTTTTTGGTTCTTCATTTTTTCTATCTTTTCTTCAAGTACCGGTCCCGCTTGTCCACAAGCAGCACCTATTCCGCCAGCTCCCGGATGTGGGCCCGGGTCTCCCGCTTGTAGGCTTCCACTCCCGGCTGGTCGAAAGGACACACCTCCGCCAGCAGCGCCGACACCGCACACTGCACTTCAAAGAAATACATCAGCATTCCCACGTGGTACGTGTCCTGGCTCGGCATGGAAATCTCGATGACCGGGATTCCCGCTTTCACGTGAGCGTCGAAGACGCCCCGCTCCGCGCACTTGTTGATCTGGTTCAGGGTTTTGCCCACCAGGTAATCCAGTGCCGTTTCCGGAATCGGGTAATCCGTGGCCGCGCCGATTCCCTCATCGGAGAGGGTGAACAGCGTTTCAAAGAAGCAAGGGTGACCCTGCTGTAGAAACTGGCCCATGGAATGGAGGTCCCGGCTGAATATTAATGTGTAGGGAAGAATTCCTCTTCCTTCTTTTCCTTCGCTTTCCCCGAAGAGCTGTTTCAGCCACTCCCCGAAGTAATTGAAGTAGGGATCGAAGGACTCGAAGACTTCCACGTTCCGTCCCCGGGCATACAGCTCCTGCCGGGCAATGGCATAGTCCAGAGCATCCCCATCAAAGGCCTCTGCCTTCGCCAGCGCCTTTGCGCCGTTCAGGAATTCCCGGATGGAAATTCCCGCCACCGCAATCGGCAGCAGCCCTACCGGTGAGAACACGGAATACCGTCCGCCGATGTTTTTCTCCAGGCTGAAGCAGGCAATGCCTTCTTCCTCCGCCTTGTTCCGGAGATAGTTGGACTCCTCCCCGGTAATCACGTAGGTGCGGGAAACAGCTTCCGTCCCGTACCGTTCCTTCATCCATTTTTCAAATATGCTGTACGCGGTCAGGGTTTCCATAGTGGTGCCGGATTTGGATATCACGCAAAGGGACACATCCCGGTCGCCTACTCGCCGCATGATTTCCATCACGTAGCGAGCGCTGAAATTGTATCCTGCGAAAATCACTTCCATGCCGGAATCCGGAGACTGCAGCAGATCGATCACTGCTTTTGCCCCCATAAAGGATCCGCCAGCCCCCAGAACCAGAAAAACCTCGCTGTTTCCGCGAATGCCGTCCGCCGCCTCTTCCAGCCGGCGAATCTCCTCTTCGCTGCACCGTGCCGGGTAATCCACCCAGCCGGTGTACTCCATCTCCCCGGACCACAGCGCCCGAAGTTTTTCTGCTGCCGCATCTCTTCTATTCTTAATTGCTTCTTCGTCGACTCCCGAACAATTCAGGTTCACGCGAATATCCATCCATTTATCCTTTCCGGTTAATTCTCTCGTTTCAGCATTTCCATTATGCCGTCTTCAATGCATCGGAGATTGGCCTCCGCCTTCTCCATGGAATCCCCCTGTGCCATCACATAGATTTTAATTTTCGGTTCCGTTCCGGACGGCCGAACCGCCAGATTGCAGCGGTCCGCCAGCTCGTAGTAGAGCACGTTGGACGGTTCCATTCCGGTGGACACCCGTTCGCCGGTAGCCCTGTCCAGAATTTCCTGTTTTTCGTAATCCCGAATCCGAAGAACCGGAAGTCCGATTTCCGTCGGGACGTCTTTGCGGATTCGATCCATCCGAGCCCGCATCTTCTCGCCGGCATCGAACCCTTCGTACTGAACGGAAGTGGTGTGCTCCCGATAGAACCCGTATTTTTCGTAAAGCGCCTGCAATGCCTGCACCAGATTCATATTCCGGTTCCGATAATAGCAAGCCATTTCCGCCACCAGCATGGAGGCCACCACCGCATCCTTATCCCGGGCATAGGTACCCGCCAGGAAGCCGATGCTCTCCTCGAATCCGAAGATGAAACTGTATTCGCCGGTCTCCAGGAACTCCTTGATCTTCTCCCCGATGAATTTAAATCCGGTGAAAACCTCGTGTATGGAGACGCCGTTCATTTCGCAGATTCGGTTCGCCATCGGCGTGGTGACAATGCTTTTCACCGCCGCCGCGTTCTCCGGCAGAATCCCTTTGGCCTTGCGCACCGAAATCAGGTAGTCCAGCAAGAGCACGCCGATCTGGTTCCCGGTGAGAGCCTGATACTCCTCGCCGTTCCGAACCACCACGCCGCAGCGGTCCGCATCCGGATCCGTTCCGATGATCAGCTCCGAATCCTTCTCCTTCGCCAGGGCAATAGCCATCTTGAAGCCCTCCACGTTCTCCGGGTTCGGCGACGCCACGGTAGGGAAGTTTCCATCCACCACCATCTGCTCCGGCACCGGAATGATGTGCTTCATGCCGATCCGATGCAGCACCTCCGGTACCAGCCGATATCCGGCCCCGTGGAATGGGGTAAAAACAATTTCAAAATCATCCGGCGCCGCGGCCACGAACTCCCGGCCCACGGACTGAGCCAGCACCGCGCTCATGTATTTTTCGTCCATCTCCGCACCGATGATGGTAAGCAGTCCTCCGGAGGCCGCTTCCTCCAGATCGATGCGCTGAATATCATCGAAGACATCGATGCGCGCCATCTCCCGGGACACCTTCTCGGCATGCTCCGGCGGCATCTGCGCCCCATCCGCCCAGTATGCCTTGTAACCGTTGAATTCTTTGGTGTTATGGCTGGCGGTAATGTTGATGCCCGCGATGGAACCGGTCTCCCGGATGGCAAAAGACAGCTCCGGGGTCGGTCTCAAATCCTCGAAAAGATTCACGTGAATTCCGTTGGCCATCAGCACGGACGCCGCTTCGCAGGCGAAGGCCCGGGAATTGTTCCGGCAGTCGTGGGCGATGGTCACGCCGTCGCCGATGCTCTCGCCGCAGTTCCGAATGATGTTGGCAAATGCCTGGGTGGCATGGCGCACCGTGTACACGTTCATGCCGTTCAAGCCGGCCTGCATCACGCCTCGCAGTCCCGCCGTGCCGAACTCCAGCATGGAGGTGAACCGGCTCTCGATTTCCTCCGGATTCCCCTGGATTTCCCGCAATTCTTTTTTTGTATCCTCATCCACCGCGTCGCTTTCCAGCCAGCGGTGATAATTGTCCAGATAATTCATTCGTTCCAGATCTCCTTACTCTGCCTGATCCGGGCAGTTCTAATAGTTCACAATGGTGGCGGTCAGGGCTTTTGCCGTTGCCACAATCAGAGCGCAGGAAGGTTTGCTCCCACCCCGCGGATTCGTCAAGCTCCCGGGATTCAGCAGGTGAATGCCCGCCACGGTCTCGTTCACCGGCACGTGGGTGTGGCCAAAACAAACACATCGGCAGCCGTACTCTTCCGCCAGATAGCACAGGTTCTGGAGGTGCCACTTGACGTTCTCCGTGTGCCCGTGAGTCACAGCGATTCGGCCGGCGGGGGTTTCCAGCACCTGCACCTCCCGCGTCATCTGACCATCGCAGTTTCCATGGACACAGGTCACCGGCAGACCCAGCCGCTCTCCCAGCTTCAGGGCATCCGTGTAGTGGTCCCCGCAGTGAATCAGGGCATCCACAGTCATCCCTTCACTCAGCCGCCGGTACATCTCCTCCGCCCGGTCAATCGCGCCGTGAGTATCGCTTACAACTAAAATATTCATCAATCCGTCCCATCCTTTGGAAACTCCGCCGCGCTAGATTCGGTGCGTTTCCAGATATTTTTCAAAATCCATTTTCTTTCCGTCCAGCGCTGCGTACTCCAGGGTGTCGTCCAAGGCGTACTGCAGCTTCAGGGAAAAGAATTCTTCCCGCTGGCACAGGAGGCTCAGAAAAATCCGGTCCCCCGTCCACAGCTCCAGCGCTCCGATTTCGTCCACGGGAACCCATTCCAGCACCCCTTCGTCGCAGGGAATTCCCTGGCCGTCAAAAGCCGTTGCAGTGAACAGGTGCATGTATTCCGTCACCTCATCGCCGTAGCAGAAGGTCACCAGCCCCCGGAATCGGTACTCCCGCAAGGTGTATCCCGTCTCCTCCCGGGTCTCCCGGAGAATGCATTCCTCCGGACTTTCTCCTTTTTCGAAATGACCTCCTACGCCGATCCACTTGTCGTGGTTGATATCGTTCTTCTTCGTCACCCGGTGCAGCATCAGGTAGGATTCCCGTCCCCGGACCTCCTGCTGAATGTAGCACAGGGTGCTCATGGCCGTCTTCATGGGTTACTCCTCCGCCTCCTCCGACTCTTCAATCACGTCGAAGAGGTTGTTCATCCGCTGTTTGGACAGTTCGTTTCCCACAAAAAGAATCACGTCGTTCTCCTGAATTCGTTCGTACGGTCCCGGGGAAATCACGTAATCCGTGCTTCTCTTAATCGCCACAATGGTGGCTCCGGTCTGCTGCCAGATATTCAGCTCGCCGATGGATTTGCCCAAATACGCGCAGTGCTCATCGATGCGGATATCGTAGGGTACGAAAGAAGCGGTAGAATGGCTTCGCTTCGTCTGTCCCACCAGAGTTTTCAGCAGCTTGGACAGATGGTCCAGCTCCTCCTGCTGCCGGTTCACGCATTCCGATATCTCCCGGCGAATCTCCTGCATGGATACCGTATTCTGATACCGCTCCACGAAGAGGTGGGCCTTCTCCCGGGAAGCCACATAAGTTCCGCTTCCCTGGCGAATGGTCACGATGCCCAGGTCCACCAGAATATTCACCGCTTTCCGCGCCGTCTCCGGAGAGACGTTGTAGTTGCTGGCCAAGGTGGACCGAGCGCTGATTTTCTCCCCGATGGTGTACCAGCCATCCGCAATTTTCTGTGCCAGTTCCACGGCAATCTGCTGATATCTGGATTCATATATGTATTTTCGTTTCTTTCCGTTTGCGTCCACTTTGTTGTTCTTCACATCCATTACGGTCACCTCGTTTCTTCATCCCGACTAGCGGATATCCGGATATTCTTCAAACAGCTTTGCCGGGTCTTCTCCCGCCCGGTAACGTTTCCGCAGGTTCGCCATATGCTTCATCACCATCAATTTTCGGATGGTGCTTCCCCGGTAGCGCCGGTCGGACACCAGCAGGGTATTCTCCGTCATGGCCGTGGCAACGCCCATATCCCGCAGGGTCAGGGCGAACTGATAATCTTCCATAATCGGAATCTCCGGGAACATGCCCGCTTCGTAGAACACTTCCCGCTTGATAAAGAGTCCCTGATCGCCGAAAATAATGCCTTTCGCCGCCCGCCGGTTGGAAATCACCTTGTTGGTCCACATGAAGAAGTTCCGGCTGCGGAAACGGATTCCGAAGCAGCCCGCGTCCACTTTCTCCATCACCGAAAGGATCTCTTCCACCGGATGTTTCGGCAGCTGCGCATCGATGTGCAGGAAGAACAGAATGTCGCCGTTGGCCGCGTCCGCACCGATATTCATCTGCGTTCCCCGGCCCTTTGGACTCTCCAGGAAACGAATCTTTCCGCCGCTCTCGTCTTCCGCCTCTCGGAGCACCGCCCGGGTTCCGTCACTGCTGCCGCCGTCCACGAGGATGATCTCGCACCGGCCATCCAGCCGCTCCAGATTCTTCACAAAAGGCTGCACCAGCGCCACCTCGTTGTACACGGGTACGATGACGGAAATGACATGGTGTTTTTTCAAGTACTCCCCGGAATGGCCCTTCGCACTTTCCCGGAACAGGAGCAAATCCTCGATGGTATCGATATCCCACTTCTCGTCCAGAAGGCCGTAACTCTTCCAGCTTGGAATCATCTCCAGCGTATCCTGAAGCACTTCCGAATGGCTGTACTCGCCCAGGGAAAAAAGAGGTTTCATCATGCGCTCTTCTCCGGCCCGGGCTCCGATCAGCCAATATCCGCCGTCTTCCGTGGGTCCCAGCACGTAATCCTTCTCCCGAAGAATAGTGAAGGCACGGTTGAAATCCACTTTGTCCGCGTAGGGGACATCCGTTCCGATGAGGATGCACCGCTCATATCCTACGGACATGGCCCGGCTCAGTGCATGGTACATCCGCTCCCCCAGACCGTCTCCTTCCTGTTCGAAGAACTGGGCCCCCGGGAACAGTTCCCGAAACGCCGCTTCGTTGGGTCCGCCACCGGTATGCGCCACGAACACGTCCGCGATGGTATCCGTCAGGGCCTCCGAAAGGTCCTGCAGGAATGCCATGTGCAGTCCGGCACACTCCTCCGGCTTCAAATAGGGCATCAATCTCGTTTTGGTTCTTCCCGCTTCCGGGATTCTGGTAAAAACAACTACTGCCTGATTCATACTAATCCGATTATCCTATTTCCTATCTGCTGTTCTTATCTCAAAAAAGATATAAAAAGTCATAATGTTTCATATTATTTTAGCATAAACATTGCTTAATTTATATCGATTATTTGTTTTCTCGGTGACCGTGAAATTCATTTTTTGTATTTCACATCGAATCGACACGTTGTCGGGTGCTATTATACCACAGTTTGCATTATTATTAATAGCATAATTTAATATTTTTTGCCAAAAACCGTTCTCTTTGTGCTATAATGAATATACTTTCGTGATATTTAAAATATCCTCTCGTGATATTCTGAGTATCATTTCTACTTATTAGTGCAACACAAAGAACAGGAAAAATGACTATGAAAACATCACTCGTAATTATGGCAGCGGGTATCGGTTCTCGCTTCGGGGGCGGCATTAAACAGCTGGAACCGGTAGATACCAACGGCCACATCATTATGGATTATTCCATCCACGATGCCGTCGAAGCCGGCTTTAACAAAATTATTTTTATCATCCGAAAGGATATCGAAGCGGATTTCCGAGAAGTCATCGGGAACCGAATCGAAGCCGTCTGCCGAAAGAGCGGCGTGGAAGTGCACTACGCCTTCCAGGATATCCGCGACATCCCGGGAGAGCTGCCGGAAGGCCGCACCAAACCCTGGGGTACCGGACAGGCGGTGTTGGCGGCCAAAGATCTGATTCGGGAACCCTTCATCGTGATCAATGCCGATGACTACTACGGAAAAGAGGGATTCCGCCGGATCCACGAAGCCCTCACCTCGGAGAACGGGGAGCACTGCATGGCGGGCTTCGTGCTGAAGAACACCCTGTCGGACAACGGGGGTGTCACCCGAGGCATCTGCCACATGAAGGACCATTATCTCACTCGAATCAAGGAAACCCGGAACATCCGAAAGACCCCGGAGGGGGCGGAAGCCGACGGCACCGCCATCGACACCGGCTCCCTGGTCTCCATGAACATGTGGGGTTTCCAACCGGACTACCTGCAGCAGCTGGAGCAGGGCTTCCGGGACTTCTTCCGTAAAGAAGTTCCCCAGAACCCGCTGAAGTCCGAGTTCCTGATTCCCATCCACGTGGGCGATCTTCTGGAGGCAGACGATATTTCCGTCAAAGTTCTCCCCACCGACGACACGTGGTACGGCATGACCTACAAAGAAGATGTGCCGGAAGTCCGGAAGAGCTTCGCCAAGCTGATCCGCGGCGGAATCTATACGGAAGAATTGTTCGACGATCTGGCGTAAAATATTTTTATGATTGGTATATGAAAGGAATCGATATGAAGAAACTATCCATGGACAAGCTCGTCTCCACCGTTCAGGCCCGGCGTGAGGCTTTGGGGCTGACGAAGAAGGACCTGGCGGAGAAGTGCGGCATGAACCGAACCATGATCAGCCATATGGAGAACCACAACTACGTGCCTTCCATCAAGCAGCTGCAGGATCTGGCGGAGGCGCTGGAGTTCGACCCGACGGATGTTTTTGCGGAGGAGCATGCGGCTCATGTAAAAGCAGACCGGAAGTACAAGATTGCCGTTGCGGGCACGGGTTACGTGGGGCTCAGCGTGGCCACCCTGCTGGCGCAGCACAATCACGTTACCTGCGTGGATATTTTGGAAGAGCGGGTGGACAAAATCAACCGCCGGGAGTCCACCATTCAGGACGATTACATCGAGGATTACCTGGCCCACAAAGACCTGGATATCACCGCCACTCTGGACGGAGAGGAGGCGTACCGGAACGCGGAGTACGTCATCATCGCCACTCCCACCAACTACGACAGCAAGAAGAATTTCTTCGACTGCTCCGCCGTGGAAGCGGTCATCGAACTGGTGCAGAAGGTGAACCCAGATGCCATGATGATCATCAAATCCACCATTCCGGTGGGATTCACCGCCTCCGTTCGGGAGAAGTACCACACCAAAAACATCATTTTCAGCCCGGAGTTCCTGCGGGAGTCCAAGGCGCTGTACGACAACCTGTACCCTTCCCGCATCATCGTTTCCTGCGATGAGGACAGCAAGGAGAAGGCGCAGACCTTCGCCACCCTCCTGCAGCAGGGCGCCATTAAGGAGAACATCGACACCCTGTTCATGGGCTTTACGGAGGCAGAGGCGGTAAAACTCTTCGCCAACACCTACCTGGCTCTGCGGGTTTCCTACTTCAACGAGCTGGACACCTACGCGGAGATGAAGGGCCTGAACACCCGGGAAATCATCCAGGGCGTGTGCCTCGACCCCCGCATCGGCGACCACTACAACAACCCGTCCTTCGGTTACGGCGGCTACTGTTTGCCAAAAGACACCAAGCAGCTGCTGGCCAACTACGCGGATGTGCCGCAGGAGATGATGACGGCCATCGTGGAATCCAACCGCACCCGGAAGGATTTCATCGCGGATCAGGTGCTGGAGATGGCAGGCGCATACGGTGCGAACAGTGAATACGATGCGGAGCACGATGCGGAGAAGAACGTCACCATCGGTGTATACCGACTCACTATGAAAAGTAACTCGGATAACTTCCGGCAGTCTTCCATTCAGGGCGTTATGAAACGGATCAAGGCCAAGGGTGCCAACGTGATTATCTATGAACCAACTTTGGAAGACGGCAGCACCTTCTACGGAAGCAAGGTGGTGAACAATCTGAAACGGTTCAAGAACAAGTCCCACGCCATCATCGCCAACCGGTATGATGAATGCCTGGACGATGTCGCAGAGAAGGTATATACTCGAGATATTTTCAAGAGAGACTAAGGGGGCGAACATGCAGAATATCGATCTTACCGGAAAAACAATTCTCGTGACCGGTTCCGCCGGTTTTATCGGCTCGAATCTGGTGCTGGAGCTGCTGAAGTCCGAGTCGAAGGCCACTGTCATCGGGCTGGATAACGTAAACGATTATTACGATGTAAGCATCAAGGAGTGGCGGCTTTCGGAAATCGAAAAAGCCGCTGCCGAGAGCAGCTGTTCCTATCATTTTATCAAGGGAGATTTGGCAGACCGCGCTGTAATCGACCGCCTCTTTGCGGACTACAAGCCGACGGTCGTTGTAAACCTCGCAGCGCAGGCGGGCGTAAGATATTCCATCACCAATCCGGATGCATACATTCAGAGTAACTTGATTGGTTTCTATAATATTCTGGAAGCCTGCCGGCACGCCGAACCGGCGGTGGAACATCTGGTATATGCCTCCTCTTCTTCGGTATACGGCTCCAACAAAAAAGTGCCGTACAGCACCGAAGATAAGGTGGACAACCCGGTTTCCCTCTACGCGGCTACAAAGAAGAGCAACGAATTGCTGGCCCATGCCTACAGCAAGCTGTATAATATTCCGTCTACCGGTCTCCGGTTCTTCACCGTATACGGACCGGCCGGACGACCGGACATGGCGTATTTTGGTTTTACCAATAAGCTGCGGAAGGGCGAAACCATTCAGATTTTCAATTACGGAAACTGCAAGCGGGACTTCACTTTCGTGGACGATATCGTGGAAGGCGTGAAGCGTGTGATGAAAGGCGCGCCGGAGAAAGCTGTCGGCGAGGACGGGCTCCCGATTCCGCCGTATGCGGTATACAACATCGGAAACAGCAATCCGGAAAACCTGCTGGACTTCGTGACCATCCTTCAGGAGGAGCTGATTCGCGCAGAGGTCCTTCCGGCAGACTATGATTTCGAGGCTCATAAAAAACTGGTGCCGATGCAGCCGGGAGATGTTCCGGTGACCTATGCGGACACCGGCGCGCTGGAACGGGACTACGGATTCAAACCGAACACCGACCTGAGAGCCGGGCTGCGGAAGTTCGCCGAGTGGTATAAAGAATTCTATAAGGTATAAAAATAGTGAAACGCCCCGAGGGTTCGTCCGATGACGGATCCCGGGGCGTTTTGCGTGGTTGCAGTTTTGTAGACAGTCGCACATTATTTTTATATGATTTAATGTGCGGTCGTCACTTCGCGATTGACAACCACACATCATTTTTCTATAATATAATGTGTAGTTGTCAAAGTGAGGTGAGAAGTATGAATGCCAAAGATAAAATCGAAGAACTGCTGGAAGCGTCAGAGGGCGGCACGATTACCGCAGCACAGGTGACAAAAGCCGGACTGCATCGCAGCATTTTACAAGAACTTGTTAAGAACGGTGAAATCTACCGCTTCGGGCGTGGTCTATATGTGCGGAGCAGTGAATGGGAGGATGATTTCTACCTCTTGCAGCGCAAGTATGGGCGCGGGATTTACTCGCACGATACCGCCCTGTATCTGCTAGGCTATTCAGACCGTACCCCGGCGAAATATACGATGACCTTTCCCAAGGGCTACAATGCATCGTCATTAAAGCAGGAGAACTTAACCATTAAGCGTGTTGTGCCGGAAAACTACGACTTCGGCACAATTGAAATTGAATCCCCCTCCGGCAATCCAATTCGTGTTTACGATTTAGAGCGAACACTGTGCGACATTCTGCGTGGCAGCGGCAGCGATGTCCAGGTTGTCGGAGAAGCGATGAAACGCTATGCAGCGTCCAAGGATAAGAACATTCATAAATTGATGAAATGCGCAGACCAGCTTCGCGTAAAACCCAAGGTACTGCGCTACATGGAGGTTTTGCTATGATTACAAAAAATCCGATGCAGCTAAAAGCTTTCATTAAAAACAAAGCGGCCGAGAAGCACATCTCGGCACAGCTCGTCATGCAGAACTATATGCACTGCACGGTACAGAGTGCGATAAAGCAACGTTACGTCGTGCCTTAGAACGGACAACGCAGAAACGTGGCAGTGAAATGGTTCTGTCAGACTACCCGGAGATTATGAAAGAGATTCGCGAAAGCGATACGCTACGCAAGCGATGGGAGAAATACAGTCACGAGTATGAGTACGCAAAGGACATTTCTTTTGATGATACTTGTAATACCATTCAAACGATTATGGACACAATAGTACACACCTACTGACAGTGTGAATTGCAAGGAAACAGAGGGTCCTCTTTTTCTTCGGCGTTGCTCTTGTAGTCCTTAGCATCCTGTAGTTGCGTCTGCACTTTCAGAGCGGCTCAACTCTCGTCAGCTGTGATTGCATCCTTGCGATGCGTATCAAGAATCCCTGGTTTCAGGTATATTTATTAAAGAAAGAGAGAACGGAATAAACTATACAGCTACTGCAGATGCAATAAGTTTATTTCTTACTTTCATAGTAACCTCTTATTGGGAATCCTCCTTCGAAAGTGAAATCATTTTCTTACTTTACTTTGACTTTCTTTGTATTTGACCATGTCCCGTAGTAGGTCTTCCCGTTAATTTTCTTGTAGCTTCGAATCTTCGTGTAATAATACTTCTTCTTAGAAAGCTTCTTAATGGTCTTAGAAGAGCCTGTACTGGTGTAATACTTTGCCTTCTTTGTTCCCTTCTTCAGAACATAAATCTGATAGCTCTGACTGCCACCACCAAGCTTCTTCCACTTTACGGTGATTTTCTTCTTTCCGGCTTTAACCGAAGGGGTCTTCATCTTTGCCGGAGTGATAACGTATTTTGCACTTGCCGTGCCTGTAACATCACCCTTTCCGTAAACGCTTACGGTATAGGAACCCAGATTCTTTCTTCCGGAGGAATATTTTACGGTATACCGATCCGCTGAAAGCATCTTTCCCTTCTGATCGTATACCTTTACGGACGGAGTATGAGTCTTTCCGTTATAGGTGTATTTCGAAGCCGAAAGAACTGCCTTATGCACAGCGATATCTTCCTTTGGATTTTCCGGTTCCGGATTTGATGGTTCAGGCTTTGATGGCTCCGGATTCGGATTTACCGGTTTCTTCTCCAGCTTATTCATTGCATCGTTCAGATTTGCAACGACTTTATCCAAATCTTCCTGTGTCAGATTCTCGTTCTGGTATGCCTTGTTCAGTTCGTTCAGAGCGGTTTCTACAGCATTCCAGGTTTTCTCGGTATAATCCGCTTTGTTCAGCTTATTTGCCTTTTCTTTTGCTGCATCCGCATTTGCAAAATCCGGCTTTGTTGCTTCTTCCAGTGCCTTCTTTGCTGCATCCAGATTTGCCTTTGCTTCATCCAGGTTTTTCTTCAGTGGCGCTTCGGCTTCATTTACCTCTTTCAGCCATTCTTCGGAGGTGTAGCCTGTTTCTCCGTCCTCAAGTGAGCTACATCTCATTGCAGAAAATTTCCTAGTAGTATATTCTCCGCCATAAAACCCAAATCCCGTAATATCTTTTCCGCCACCGCACATACAATTTAAGTAATGCCCAATGTCATCAATATTACGTTCTCCTTCATTGTATAGGGAAAGTTCCTCATCATACCATAATTCTATCGGAAATGAACTTGCAAATGCCTGGTTTTCATTGAACCCCCACCATTCCTTATGCGCAACGCTACTGCGGCCTAAAACATGCCAAGTATCTGTATAATAACCTATCATAGCACTCATCATTGAATCCATGACAAGTTCAGGGTTTATTTTAAGTCGATTATTACTATAACTCTTTCCTAATTCTTCGATTGATTGTTTATTCTTATCTGTAGCGCGTCGTTGATTCAAAGCCTCCAACCATTTAGATTGAAGCTTAAGATTATCGAAACTGATCCATTTTTGAGCATAGGATTTTTTCTTTTGTATATCTTCTTTTCCGTCAGCTGTGGTAAATTCCTTTTTACGGTTTTCCATTGCAGTATGAAGTTCCTCTGCATTTTTCCCAGTTGCATTTTGAATATTCTCTATGTATTGATTGAAGTTTAGAGTGCTCTTATGTTTATCACACATTCTATCTTCAAGAAATTTCTTCGGTGCATTATCATAAGCATTTTCCGCCGCATCATATTCTTCCTGTGCCTTCGTAACCGCCTTCTGGAGTTCTTCCAAGTTCTTTCCTGTATCGTCAGCGAATGTAGGCGCAACGCTGGTGACGGCAATACTGAAGCTAAGAGCCAGCGTTAAGACTCCGGCAGCAGCTTTCTTTAATTTTTTCATAATTCTCCCTCTCTATATTACGGTTTGTGTTTTGTAATAACCATACTAACCTCGTTCACACTTTTATTTGGTATTATGTGTTTTTAATCACACTTTTATTAAAAGCGGCCTATAGAAGCATGGGGCAAAAATCGAATAGGGAACGCATCAGCATCCGGTACGAGCGATTGCCTACTCCGCTAATTGTCTGCACCCCCTAGCACGGAGTCCCCCTCAGTCTTCTTCAAATCATCCGTCTTTCCATCAGCGCCTGAAGATTTCGATTCCTTTGCGCTATCAGCCTTCGCACTGTCTGCCTCACCGTTATCCGTCTTGCCACTGTCTGGGTTCTGTGCATCGGAACTCGATGGCCGGCCGGATTCATCCGGCTGCTCTGATGTGTCCGGTTTCTCTGGTGCATTCGGATCCTTCTCGAAGGTGACGTCAATGCGGTGAGTGGCTTTGACGTTCCGGATGGTGTAGGACTTGGCGGTTTTGCTTATTTTTACAATCTTACCGTCCAACTTGAAGGTGCTGATACGGTAACCGTCGTCCGGGGTAATGTGGAAGGTGACGCTTCCGCCCCACTTGACGTTCCGCGTCTCATCGATGGTGCCGTAGTCGCCGGCGGTGGTGGTAACCTTGAAGAAATCGGTGTACTTCAGGCCTTTAATCCGGATGATCATGGCGATACGAGGGTCCTTACTGTAAGGATCCCGGGACTGGGTGGTCATCTTCCAAGGTCATTGTAAAGTCTACATTATCCGTCGCAGGTAGCAGAAACTCCTTAAACGCTGCCTTGCTGTATACAGATATAATGACGCTCATATCCTCCACCCCGAAACACCTTTTTATAAATCAGCTACACTAGAAAATTCTATTTTCTCTTCGTTTTAATCAGCTTTTTCCCAGACCATCCAGAATAATATGTTTTACCCTGCACAACGCGAACAACACGAACAGTTACATAGTAAGAATGTTTCTTTTTCAGTTTCGTTATTGTCTTGCTAGATGTATTTCTTGAAGCTTTGATTGTTTTTCCTTTCGTCCAACCGAAACGAGAATACGATGATGGGCTTGCGTATCTAATCTGGTAGTACGAAGCTTCATTTTTCTTTTTCCAGGTTACCTTTGCACTTGTCTTTTTTGCTTTTACTTTCGTGATTTTTGTTTTGTCGATTGCGTATTTTGTTGTAAAAGTATATTCATTTCCATCTCCGTACCATTCCCAAACAGAGATGTAATACTTTTTTCCACACTTCACATCTATTGTTCCCTTGCATCTCGGAGATTTAATACCAGCTCCCATTTTCTCTGAAAACAGTTCTTGAAATTCATCATTATAAACGTCAAAATTCGCCTCATGCCCACTAGGATTAGGAACCTGTATATCCAAGCAAATCTTGCCTGACTCTGGTGCAGTAAATACAAACCAGTCATATTCATCATGCCCTTTTCCCTTGTATATTTTCCCTTTTACTTTATCACCAATATTAAATGTATTTGCCTTACCCATGCTATCATTCGGCTCATGTTCCGACACCGTCTTTGCAGATACTGTTACTGTACTAAGCAACATAAATGTACTGATAATAATCATTAACGATATTAATTTGCTTCTTCTCATCATTGTAACTTTCCTTTCTTACTTACTCTCCATCTTCCTCCAACGCATCGTTACCCGTAGCACCACCTACACCTACAGACTTCGATTCGCTTGCACTGTCTGCCTCGCCATTGTCTGCCTCACCGTTATCCGTCTTGCCACTGTCTGGGTTCTGTGTATCGGAACTCGATGGCCGGCCGGATTCATCCGGCTGACTCGGCTGCTCTGATGTGTCCGGTTTCTCTGGTGCATTCGGATCCTTCTCGAAGGTGACGTCGATGCGGTGAGTGGCTTTGACGTTCCGGATGGTGTAGGACTTGGCGGTTTTGCTTATTTTTACAATCTTACCGTCCACCTTGAAGGTGCTGATACGGTAACCGTCGTCCGGAGTAATGTGGAAGGTGCCGCTTCCGCCCCACTTGACGTTCCGCATCTCATCGATGGTGCCGTGGTCGCCGGCGGTGGTGGTAACCTTGAAGAAATCGATGTACTTCAGGCCTTTGACCCGGATAATCATGGCGATACGAGGGTCCTTATTGTAAGGATCTCGGGACTGGGTGGTCATCTTGGTGAGATCCAGCCGAGTGTTTTTGCCCCCCTTGGTGGCGATGTGGCTTACCATGTAGAAAATCATCTTGCCATTGTCGTCGGTTCCGGCATAGATCTGGATGTGGTGACCGGAGCCGGTTTTCCGGACAACGGAAACCAGATCACCCTTCTTGAGGGATTTGGTGCCGGTTCGCTGTACCAGCTGCGAGGCCGGAATCCCCTTCTTGGCGATCATGATTCGTTGAATCTTCTTGCTTTTCTTAATCTGCTTGGCGTTCTGCCCCTTAATCTTCTGGCCTTTGACCCAGAATCGCTGCCCTGTCGGGATGACTTTGTAACGCTGCAGGCACCAGGACACATAATCCGCACAGTGGAGACGAGTCTTCTTTCCGTATCGGGAGCGCTTGAATCGCTTGTCGAAATAAGATGTGGGGCATCCCTTACTGGAATAGACCGCCTTCTCTTTGGTGACCTTCACGCAAATGCTCCGACACTGTTGCAGCCACTCGTTTACGTTCATGCTCCGGGTGGCCGCATAGGTATTCTGCATGCTTAGCTGCATGGCGAAGGCCAACATCCCGCAGCTGAGCATCAAGGTTGTGATGAATCTGTTCTTTCTCATGTATGTTCTTTCTTTATAAAAATAGGTTGGTGCCGTTCAGGTATGCTGATTTTATTTAGTTTTTGGCCATTTGTATTTCCAATCTATAGCATTGTAAGTTTTGCCTTTTACACGTTTATAGGCATCTACATATACGCAGTACTTCGTGTGACGCTTTAGTTTTTTTATCGTTATCGAATTCTTCTTATTCCCTTTTATCGTATACGTCTTAACTTTTAGAACTCCGTAATCCTTGCCCAATTGACAAACCTTCACTTTGTAGCCGGACATTCCCTTTTGCTTTTTCCATTTGATTTTCATGCTCTTTTTCCCGACTTTCAACTTTGTTATCTTGGTCGGGCCCGGATTAATTATTATCTTGCCTGTTGTAACAACCGTGCCGGTCTTATCACCTTTGAACTTTGCAGTTATCTTGGTAGTACCAGTCCCAATCTTCTTATTGTTACTGTATTTATATGTGACGTTATAATCCTCTTTTGTCCATAAAATACTTGTGCACCCACACCCATATGAATCTTTGTATCGAAGATCTATTTGATATCCCGGCTTTTTCGGTTTTCCGTTGTATGAATAATATCTTGCGCTCTCAACTCTCAAATCCGCACGACTCACCTTGAAGGGAGTTACAGTGAATGGAATTGTAACGCTACCTGAGAACGGAGCTTTTTCCGCCGTTATAAGCAATGTATGCTTTCCCGGTTCCGGATAAATCTCATCATTCAGCCCAATAGAATTCTCTCCACAAATCTCAAAAGTTATGTCCTCTCCAATCTTCGGCTCTACGCCTTTCGGTACGGTGTATTTCAAATGCTTGTAAATATTCTTTTCCCGTGCTATCTCATCATGCTTCCCGTAGTACTTCTTCGCCTTATCCTTCATCACACCATATTCAAATGTGGTCTTGTCCAGATGGAAGTTCCACTTGGTGATGTCGTAGGCATCACTGCTCTGTGCATCTGCCTTTGTCTCGGTTGTTGCTGTCTTAGCGTTCTCTGCTTTTGCATCATCTGCGAAAGCTCCGATTCCACAGCTGGTGATGACCAGCACGGCGATTAGTAATATGCTTGCGATTCGTTTCATTGGTTTTACCTTCTTCTATAGTATTGTGTTCACCTTCGGGATTTTCCGAAGGATGTATGTGATGATGAATGCGGCCACGAAGAACACCAGCGCCATTCCGATGAAAATCAAGAAATTGTACCGGTACGGGTTGAAACCGAACCACTTCATAGACGCGGTGACGAATATCATGTGAATCAGGTAGATGCCGAAGGAACAGTCGTTGAGCGTATTCACCCGGGAACGTTCTTTAACATCGATATTCATCAGAAGGTTATACATTCCGGCGGTCTGCAGAACCACCGGAATGGATCCGTATCCGAATAAAATCTGGAATGTTTCGTCCGACACTTGCCCCAGCACTGCGCTGCAGTAGGTGGTTAACATGATGATTATCACGCTTGGAATCAGGAACAGCATCCAGGATTCCACCTTGCCCAGGGACTTCTTCCGGAACATATGCCCCAGGAATAGGTACGCCGGGTAAATCATGGTGGTCGGAATGTAGAATCCCGGTTCCAGTCCGAAGATTCGGCTCAATGGCAGTAGGGACACGAACAACACGATGCTTCCGATTAATCCCCACATCTGTCGATCCGTGGCGTGATCCGCCACCATCTTGTAGAAAGGCATCATGAGGTAGAGGCCAATCATCAGATAGAGGTACCACATGTGGGCCCAGCTCTGTCCGGTGAACAGCCGATACAGCCAGCCGGTGAGCAAGGTTTTCCGGAAACCGGTGGCATAGTCCAGAATCTGGAACAGAAGCGTGAATACCAACAGCGATATCACCATTCGCCGAGTGTATTTGAAGATTTTTTCCCCGGTCAGGTTCTTGTTCTCGTCCAGGAGCAGTGCGCCTGTAATCATCAGAAAACAAGGCACCGCCCACATAAGCATGTTCTCTGCGGTCTGGGTTACCAGCTTTTCCGTTCCGGTGATGAGTCCGTCGTAATACGCGTTGCTGGCGAACAGGGTGTGCAGCACCACAATGGCAAAGCAGGCGAAAATCCGAATATACGGAAATTGTTTGATATATGTTTTCTGCATAAATTGTCCTTCCCCTTTGCTCTCTAGTAGAGATCCTTGGCGCTTCCACCGACGCAGCCGGCAGAATTGGAGTGTCTCGACGAACCTGATTTCTTGGAAGAACTTCCGGAGCTGCCGGAACTTCCGGAACCGGATGCAGCGGCCGCTGCAGCAGATTCTTCCGATTCGTACTGACTATCCGTCTTGATATCCCCCAGCTTGCTTTTACCCTCTTCCAGAAGCTTCCGGATTGTCTTCTCGTCCGTTTCCTTCCGAATTTTCTTCGTATATTCGCTGATAATCTTCTCTACCTGCTTCTTCTCTTCGCTTCGGTAATTGGACTTATTGATGCAGCTGTTCAAGGATTTGATAGCCTTGTTCTGTGCCTCCGCAGTCTTGATTTCTGCCGCTGTCTTCACCTTATCAATGTCCGACTTCATATTCTTGGCGATGATGTTCACCGCTTCCTTACTCTTGGCCTCGTCAATCTGCTCTTTGCCGTCCTTGACCAGCGCCTTGATTTCCTTCTGCTCCTTCTCCCGGTAGTCCGAGTAGTTCACGTCAGAAATCTTCTCGATGGCAGCATCCTTTGCTTTCATCAAGGTGTACTGTTTATAGGCGAAAATTCCACCTACCACGACCACCAGTGCCGTTACCACAGAAACGATTACGATTACATATTTTCTTTTCACTGAATTCCCCTTTCGCATTGCGCAACAATAGAGGTGTCCAAGGGCACCTCTATTCCATCTGTTATTCAATTAGTTCATCTTGTGATAATTCGTATATCTCCAGGTTCCTCGTTTGCCGTACCAAATCTTCCAGCCATTGCCGCCGGTTTCGTTCCGGAAATTCGGATCGTAGACATAGTACTTCTTACCATGCTTAATCACAGTCCAGGAATGAGGTGCCCGGTGTGCCACCTTGCCCCGTACCTGATGCACGTTGTATCCCAGAAGTTTTGCCTGAATGTAGAAAGTGGCCGCCATTACGTAGCAATTGCCTTTTCCTTTCTTGAATCCGCGAAGTGCATACTTCTCTGAAGAGCTCTGTCTCCACCATCTATCGTAGTACTTGAGCTTGTAGGAATTCTTGTACGCCTGACGAAGAGACCAATGAGTTTTGTTCAGCTTGCGGATTCCCAGCGCATATGCTTCGTGAAGCTCTCCGCTCTTCGGAATCTTCAGATAACCAATCTTGGTGTTTTTCGCCATAGCACCTGTCTTTGGGTAAAAATAATATCCATGCAGCTTCTTATTCCGAGTCAACGCCTGCCACTTGGTTGCCAGAACGCCATGTCCCTTGGAATAATAGGTCTTACCGTTGTAGTTGAAGAATCCTTTGTCCTTGAGGGTGCCGCTGCCGGTGTTGAAGAAGTACAGCTTCTTGCTGATTTTCTTGACGCCGGTTGCCATCTTGCCACCGCTGTAGAAATAGCGGTTGTACTTGTCCGGGCACTTCACCCAACCGGTCTTGGTGATAGCACTGCCGTCCTTGTTGAAGTAATACAGGCTTCCGGATACTTTCCGGACACCGGTCATCATCACATTTCCGCTAAAGTAGTACTTTTTACCGCTGATGGTCTGAATATCGTTCACCAGCACGCCGTCGGTTCCGGCGTACATCTTGCTGCTTCCGGATGGAATCCATCCCGTCTGCAGAGCACCTGTCTCACTGAAGAAATAATTCTTCCCTTCAATCGAGTGCTTTCCGGTAACATACTTGTCATCTACGTAGTAGTATTTGCTGCCGTTCTCGGTCACCCAACCATTCTTCATCGCCGCCTCTGCGGTGGTATCTGCAAAGGTGCTCATCGGAATCATTGCTGCCGCTACAATCAAACTCAGCAGCAGGACTTTCAAGTTCTTTCTCATGAAATTTCCCCTTCCGTCTATTCTTCCAATCTTATTTTTCAACATCAATTTCTATTATACCCCCCCCCGAAATTTTTCAAGCATTTTGGATAGATTATGTTGATTCTGTATTAGCCCTGTGGTTGAATGTAAGCAACCGGGAAACTACGACACCAACACCATTTGACAAAGAACCATAAAAAGAGCACCAGTCCGTTAAGACCGATGCCCTGAAATGATATGCTCTATAAATTTGTTGATTACAGTTTCAGACTATTTTCGTCCAGCAGAAAATTCCTCAGTCCGATTGTAATAATTCCGTTTTCATCTCGGCGCACTTTAATATTATCCCCAACAACAACAATTTTTCTGAAGAAATCTGAAATCCGCAAAAGCCCTCGTTGTTCCTGATTTACTTTATCTGCGGTCGAAAGTGCAAAAGCAGATGATCATGAAAAAAGATGAAACAGCAGATATGATTTTCCGCATCTTCTTACACCCGTCACTACTTTTATCAGTCCATTTTTCTTTTTCCGGATCAACTTATCCAGATAAACATCACGTTTAATTTCCATAAGGCACCCTCCATTCCGAAAACCGGTGCACTTGCACCTGATGTCGGAATATATTACACCCAATATTCAGTGTAATAGTCAATGGGGGGAAGTCTACGGAGCCCTCTATACTTCTGTAAGAAGAAATGCCATGTAGAGCGGGAGTGTAAGAATTTCACTGCTCTTACCAACATTGTAATCGCCCAGCTTAATAGCCGAATGCACGTGATATTTTTCCGGATGCGCCAGGATTGTCTTCGTGCTTTTCGTATTTCCGGAGGAAGCTTTTACTTCCACCAACGTGCACTCCCCTTTATATCGAATTACAAAATCCACTTCCAATCCGGAATTCTTATGAAAATAGTACAGCTTTCGCCCCATCTTGGTGAACATATCTGAAATGAGGTTATAGCATCGAGATATAATTCCCGCATCTTCAATCCACTGCAAACTTCCGGCATACTTGGATGCAGTAGAACCTTTTTTTACGACGGAATATTGGAACTTCTTGTTCTCCTTGCTCAACTGCTTCGGAATGGATTGAAAACACTCGAGTATGCGGGACTTGTCCTTTTGATTCGCATACTTTATCATATCGTCTTCATAAGAGCGAACAATGTCCCGCTGCATGTTCAGCACTTCATCCAGTCGTTTGGTGTCAACGAAGGTCTGCACCACATCCGGCATGCCGCCCACAACGGTATATTGCAAAAGCAGCTGACGCATTTTTTTATGAAGCGCCTCCGGAACCGGAGTGACTCCGCGAATATTCTTTCGCAGCGAGTCAATGACAACGTCCGAGATTCCATTCGCCCACAGAAATTCTTCAAAATCCAACGGATTCATGTCTATGGTTGTTTCGTATCCTACCGGGATTGACTTTGGTTCTTTTCCGTAACCTCTTACCCCTAGCAGAGACCCTGTTCCGATTACATCGTAGCGACCATCCAAATGAAAAAACTTCAATGCGGTTCTTGCGTCCGGGCATTCCTGAATCTCATCCAATACAAGAATGGTGTTTCCCGGCTCAAATACCGCTTCACTCCCAAGCAGCGCAGAGAGGAGCATCGTAATATTATCGATTTCCAACGATCCTTCAAAAACGGAACAGTAATCCGGGTTCTCGAAGAAATTCAAATAAACGACTTGAACAACTTTTGCAAGGGAGTTTTTATGGAAGTCGCAACTTTTGCAAGGGAGTTTTTGTGAAAGTCGCAACTTTTTCAAGGGACTTTATGTCTTAACTTCCTGTGAAATTAACTCTTGTCAAACGCAAACAGCACATTATTCTTCGTCAAACTCATCTTCATCCCAGTCTGGATACTGTTGAATGCTTCCTTTTGCCTTAATGATACGAGGCTTAAAATCTCCCTGAACTTCACTGATTTTTGAAACCGTAATCGTGAACATCCAATCATCCCCAAAATCATAATGAAGTGCAAATTTCTGTCCTTTGCAAAGCCCGACCTCATCCAGTGTAATATCTGCAGAAGGTTCGTCTCCTTTCGGATCTGACTGATATGCATATTCGCTGTACATACGGTTATCCATACAAAATTCATACAGATGCTCATCTATAAAATCAAATGATTCCAGGATAATCCGGCACAATTGATTTAGTGTACTATTACCGCAGAGTTCGATATTTCGGTAAACATCACGCCCTCTGCCTGCAGGATATATCTTCATCGTATACTGGTTGCTCATCATCCACCTCATTTTCAGATAAAAATCTCATGGTTGATTGTAAAATCAACTTGAACATGTAATAAATTTAAAATTCATAGAGACTCTTTAGCAGAATGTATGTGACCAACCAACAATTTCTAAGGAGTACATCTATGGATTAAGTACATTCTACTACAACTGAAGGCAAAAAGGGGAAACATCTTTCATTCGCGGAAATAGTAACTGCACCTGTGGCAGGAATGCTGCAGGTGCTAAACTTGGTCTAAAGTGACCTAGTTTTCAATGAGCGATTGACCGAATTTTCGGTTGACAAATACAAATATTCACAATTACTGCTGTTCCAACGCCAACCCAATCAATCGATCTGTCTGGTCAGCCATGAACAGCGGAATGTTCAGCACATCATCATCCAACTTGAGATTATTAAGAGAGAAGCGAATGCGAAGTTTTACTTTGTCCGGGAACAGCTCTTTAAATTTCTTTAGGCTCTTGCTGGATGTGTTGGCTTCCGACTTTACCTCAACAGGGAAAATATCATTTTCCCGTTGAATGAGGAAATCCACTTCATATGGTGGATTACTTTGGCTCCAGTACCGGGGAACTACCTCAAACTGTGTGACTAAGGTTTGAAGCACAAAGTTCTCGGTCAATGCCCCTTTGAACTCAGTGAACAGACGGTTTCCTTCCCCGAAAGCAGTCGGTGCCAACTGTGCCAGACGGCGAAGAAGACCGACATCTACCAAATAGATTTTAAAGGCAGACAAGTCATCATACGCAGATACCGGAAGACCGGGCGCTGAGCTGCGGTAAATCTTATGCACCAAGCGGGCATCTACCAACCATTGCAGAGCGTCTTCGTATTCACGGGCTCTGGCTCCTTCTTTGACAACCCGATAAATGAACTTCTTGTTCTCCCTTGCTAATTGAGATGGGATGGATTTCCAAATCATAGAAATCTTTGGGAACTCGTTGATGTTGGGATGCTTTGCAAAATCACGTTCATAGGCTCCGATGATACCGGCTAATGCTTCCTGCATGGCCGCAACATCCCGTGCCTCTGTCCACATCTTAACAGATTCCGGCATTCCTCCGGTGACATAGTACATCTTTAATTTCTCGTACAGCGGATTGAAGAATGCATCGGGAATTGGTTCAAGGGTATCTACCGTTTCTAGATACTTCACCAAATTCTCCTCACCGTTCGCCAGCAGGAACTCGGTAAAGGTCATGGGATCAATCTGCATGAAGTTAACCTTTCCCACCGGGAAAGAAGATGGCTTTGCCAGAGCAATACCCAGCAGCGAACCTGCGCAGGCAATATGATACTGCGGTGCGTTTTCGCAGAAATACTTCATGGAGTTGATAACCTTGGGGCAATCCTGCACCTCATCGAAGATGATGAGGGTCTTTTCCGGCACAATCTTCTGCCCGCCGGCCAGCATTAGGTTCTGCAAGATGCGGTCAACATCTTTAGTGGTCTCGAAGAATTGTTTGTATTCTTCATTTTCATCAAAGTTAAAATACGCGGTGTTTTCATAATAACGCTTGCCGAACTCCTTCAAAACCCAAGTTTTTCCCACCTGCCGGACACCTTTCAAGATTAAAGGCTTGCGGTAGGGAGAGTTCTTCCAGTCCAGCAGTTTTTTTATAATCAATCGTTCCATAGATGCGCCTCTTCACACTTTTATTGGTAATTTCGTGTTATAAATCACACTTTTATTATATTTAAAAGGTTGAAAAATGCAATACAAATCACAAAAGTATCCGCATCCAGTACAAGGATTGTATTCCCCTGGTTTAAATACTGCTTCATTTCCAAAGCAGTGCAGAAAAGATAACCAACTTAAACAACTTTTTCAAGGGAGTTTTTGGAAAAATCGCAACTTTTTCAAGGGAGTTTTATCATGTGTGGTGCTGCCACACATGATCCCGTACATGATACCCCATCTCTGGAATACCGGTACCCGACGCTCTGGAATGGCGGTTTCATTGCTGAGGAATATTCATGCAGTCTTTCAAACAACCGGAGCGAAAACTCAATCCGTCCGTTAACTGTATGTCGCAAGAACTGGCTGTTCAGTTCATCGGTAGATGGAGCTGAAGCGAGCATTAACATCTATACAATTATTGAGATGGCAAAACTCCATGGCCTAAATCGGCAGAAATATATTGAATACATTCTTGAGCATAGACCAAGCACTGAAATGACAGATGAAGAATTGTCGCTTTTGTTTTGATATATTAGTGCTCATTGTTTTCATCCACCTTATTATTTTGGGATATCATATGTTGCATTTTTAGCAAAATCTCATTGAATGCTTGTAGAGATGCTGCTTGTTCCTGCTGTTGCCGTATCATTCCATCTGGAATATATGGATTTTGAATGGTTTCCCAAGTAACCTTATCCTTATATCCCAAAGATTTTGCTATTGTTTCCAATAATTTATATTGAGCGTTCTGAATTTTTTTGAGTTGCACTTCATCTGGGTCCTTAACGCAATATTTGTCATATAAATCTTTCCAGGCATTACGGACTTTTTTATCATCTGAAAACACAATATCAATAATATTAAGGCAATGCACACTTTCCTGTGTCCAACCATATATTCGAGAAGTCATAAGCACTTTGAAGATGTGCATTTTATCTTTTCTTATTTCTGCTCTATTTTGCAAATGTTGTCCAATCAAGACGGCAACTATAGGAATTACAATTATAGCTATTAAATTTAAAATGTCTTTACACTCCATTTTCTCGTCCTCCAAATTACATCCATTCGCCATCAGCGGCAGACCATTTTTCAGCAAACTCTTTGCCTTCTTCCGCTTTCGGCAGCCTTATTTTTCAGTCGTGCAAGTACGGATGTGGCAATATCAGCCATTGAGCAGCACCTCCATTACATTCATAAGTTTCGTATAAACGCCCATATCCTTTGCGTATTTAGAAAGATTTGCGAGATTCTTTTTCGGATCTGCTACATAAACGTTGATTGCTTTGTTGAATATTTCCCTATCAAGCTTTGAACGATACTTAAAGCAATCACAGATTGTTCGCTCTCGATCATAAACTTTTAATTCAACACCATTAAAGTCACCTACAGTAGCACCGTAATGGTAAAACTCGTTTTGAACATAATAAGCTTTGACAGGGACTTCCTGCATTGTTTTGATTGCTCTTGAAAAGGAACGGGGGACTGCTACTGTCCATTCACGAGAAGCAAAGTCGCTGTACCCATAATAAAACAGAGCAGACTCCACACAAACAATCCCTTGTGGCAGGAGTTTAGAAATCAGAGCTTCTTCTTTTGGTTCTTCAGCGTTAGGCAGTTTGTAAAAGCCATTGCGAATACGCTCTATATAACCTTGGTTGCAAAGGGAAACAACATCATAGTTTTTCAGTCCGGCGGCAACAAAGTCTGCTGTCTTCGCAATGCTTCCTACTTTATTAAAAACATCAATTGCTATTTCGTGTTTATTCAATAGTTCACCGACTTTCTGCACGCATTTTCTATTATTTGCGTGATTGCAATATAGCCTTAATCGATAAAATTTACAACTATTTTTACACGATTAACAAAAAATATGCGTGCAAAAAATTGAAAAGTTTTTGCATTTATTCCCAACTGAACTCATTGTGTCACATTGGGAATAAAAGTTGGGTAAAAAAATGTAAACTTCCAGCTTGGATCCCCGAATAACCACACTACTCTTCATGAAGCCAGCAATAACTATTACCACTTTGGGCGAGCAAGCAATGGATTAACACCAAAATCACGATACGTCTGTTCCTGTTAAAGAAAAGAAGCACCTTTTCAGATGCTCCTCTTACAAATAAATTGGTTTATTCTGTTACTTGGTCAGCGAATTGATTTCTTTCTCTAAGTTACCTATGAATTTCATAAGTGTTTGGAAATCCGGATACTCGCCAAACATCATATTTTTCATGCTGTTGTAGTCTTTCTGTAAATTCTCCATACGATACTCCGGCGGCAAGAGTTTCAGCGTACCTGGTATTGCAAGCTCATAATGCGCCCATTTCCGCGGATAAAATTTCATTTTGAAATCCGTCACACGCTTCAAAAGCGCAATATTGCTATACGCAGATTCTTTGATGTCAGAATGTGCAATGCAATAAAGGTCATAATAATGACGGGAGTATCTTCCCGGCATGGACAGATTCTCAGGGCGATTTGCCTCATGATGCAGGATGGTCGCTTTTTCCCAGAAAGTTCTCTCCGCGGAAGCAGTAAGGATTGTCGTATCAGGCTTTGAAAAAATCCTCGGATACGCTTCCGCAACATAAGGAGCAATTGTCTTGGCAACAGATGGCGTCCATGCTGCCAATGCCCCTATTTCAAGCCTGATGGTTTGCATCGTATTACTATCTTCAAATATCTTCGGATACTGGAAACATATCGTCTGAGGGTCTTCCGGGAGAATATAGAAGCTCGCTTCTTTCCCCAAAATTTTGCTCATATCCTCTTTCAGTACCGGAAGAAGCTGTTCAGACAGAAAGGTCTTTGCACGACTATTGGCTTCTTTGTTGAAAGCGTCCTGCTTTGTATTAGATCGCTGCTTCCAAGGCTCATTTAATCCATATCCCAATACACGCCAATCTAATATCAGGTCAATATCCTCGGAAAATCGCTTAATCAGACCGTAACATTTTGAGAGGCTCGTCCCGCCCTTGAATGTAAATGCTTCCTTCCAAGGGCAACTGTGAAAAAGATAGTCCAGGGTAAGGCAGACCCAAAAATCCTTCTCAACAATAGCCTCGTGCAAGCCAGTTTTCTGGGCTGTATTTCTAAACAAAATCCGAAGCTGATCCTCCGGCTGTTTTATCAGCTGGTACATTCATTTACACCTTCCTTTATTCACATATCTGTTTGATTAAGTCGTATACCCATACAGTAACTTGATGAGCCTCTTTCAGCATCGTAGCCTTATCCTCATCCGAAAGTCGACGGCGGATAATGTCCACCTGCGCATCGGTGACATTGTTCTTGCCGATGGCTTTCAATGCCTGAATAACAGTAGCTGTCTGCCTGGAGATTCCTGATATCTCGCGGTTGTTTCTATGCCTGAACTCTATCGTAAAGGCTCCGATTTGAAACTCATGATAGGGACCATCGCTGATATAACTCCATTTAGCTGTAACCTGCGTTGACAAACCAAGCTGATTAAGTGCAGTATCTGCACACGGGGCAATCGTCCAGCCAAACTTTCTCGCCAGTGTATCCGCAACCTTGCCCGGTGACGGAGCTTCGTATTCATCAATCAATTCACTGTATCGCGGGTAATAGTAAACGCCCCTCATGATTTTCTGAATTTTTCCAGCTTCATCTAACCGCAACAGCGCCTTGCGTACTGCATGATATTCACCCAAATCCAGAAAATCGCCGACAATGTAAATCTCGTCATGGCCAACTTCTTTGATTCGCTCATAAATTTGAGTGGTAATGCTATCCCTTTGCAAGAAATCACCTCCTTATTTTGTCTCAAATATTATATATTTTTTGAGACAAAATATCAAGACAAGGTTTGGACAATTTTTGTCGAAACAGGTTTTCCACGCTTTTCGTCTCAAATCCGGAATCTTTTTATTACCGGTGCAACAGGCTGTGGTAAAAACATACATGGCATGTGCCTTTGGTATGGAAGCCTGCAAGCAGTATTACAAAACCAGGTATGTCCGTATGCCGGACTTACTCATGGATCTGAACATTGCACGAACTGAAGGGAATTACCGTAAAACTATGGCAAAGTATTCCAATCCGGTGCTTCTCATTCTGGATGAATGAATGCTTCTCAAACCAACTGACACAGAACAGAAAGATATCTTCGAACTTCTTCATCAGAGACGCAAGAAATCATCAACCGTATTGCTCATGACAGCTACCAAATCAACATCACAAGCATTGATGCTGAGCATGACAAATCAATGCGAGAGGTGTACGGCCTAGATAAATCACTACGAGAGTAATAATCGTAAGCGCGTAATGTCAGGGTGTCACACACATATAAAAATGTGACCATTTCACTGTATGTCTAATGGTCACATTTTC
>CAKQWJ010000026.1 GCA_934278925.1 uncultured Clostridia bacterium
GGTCACATACATTCTACTAAAGAGTCTCTATGGATTTCAATTTTATTACATGTTCAAGTTGATTTTACAATCGGCGGAATTAAAAGATTCTTTTCTGCCAGAAAGAGATTAAAATCAGTAAAGAAAGGTCTGAAACGAGTACGGCGAGTAGTGTACTCAACACTTGTTAAGAAGAGTATTGTTTCTGGTATTTACAATGCTGCTAAACGAACGGTAGGTCGTTATAAGACTTCAATAAAGAAAACAGTACACCATTGGGCAGGAAGTATCCGAAGAAAGTTTAAAAGGTGGTGGAAGTAGGTGGAGTATCAAGATTTATGGAAAGAAATGCTGAGCTGGCAAGTTTACTACATGTTCATTGGTTTCGCAATTTCTGTGCTCGGTTCATCGGTTTGTGGAGCAAATGAAGCCCGATTCCTTTTAAGGAAATATGGAAAATGGAAGGGGTTAAAGAAATATGAGAGTAAGCATCCATTTTGTCTATATAGCCTCTTATATTTGTGGTATGACCGATACTATCCGGTAAATCAACCGGAGTATAAAAAGTTTAAACGTGCAATTAATAAATCGAGAATAATCAATATTTTGGGAATACAACTGATGTGCAGCCTGTTGTTGGTTGGTATAAAGCAGTATATTTGGGGCATGTATTTTGGCAATTTGAAAGATGCCGAAATAATAGAAATTTTTAGAGAGACTTCTTGTCGCCTGATTATAGCATATGCTGTTATTCCTTCTATTCTATTAAATGCAGCACAGGCAATCATGAATCGTATGGATAGAAAAAGGGGATAACAAATATGATAGCAGTATTAATTGTATTCTTAATTGCGTCGATTATAAATTGGAGAATTGCACGAAAGAGACAAGCCCATTGTTGGAGAGATGAATCAAGTCGCAGAAAAAACCAGAAAAAAACAATTTTTGTTGTAATTCGTTCGAAGGTGGGCGACACACCAATTGCAGCGATGGTACCTGTTGGTTGCATCTTTTGTATTATTTATTTAACGTATTATGGTCAATCGATGACCAATTCAATGCGCGCCGGTGTTTTTATTGTTAATATCATCGTCTTTGCAATGGGCTGTATTCCATATGCGTACGAAATTTGTTTCGATGAGTATACGATTTGCAGGAGAATTTTCAATCGGAGAAAGTATTGGAATCTTTGCGATATTAAATACTGCAAGGTAAAGATGAAGTCGTATAGGATGGGGGTTTATCCGGTAATATATGTATATATGAAGGGAAAAAGATTACCGGCCTTCTGGGTCAGCGAAGAGCAGTTTGGATTTATGCGTTTTCTAAGATGCATGAAATTTGTAGGAAAGAAAAAGGGGCAAAAGCCCGGTCACCCAAGAGTTCCGCTTATCGGAAAAGAGAAGTTGGATGATTATTTTCTGAGAAGAGACATTTAAAGCTAATTCTTAAATCATAATTCAAAGAAGGGAAAAAACATTATGAAAAAGGGAAATGTACTGGCGGTCCTTTTGGCGACCGTAGGAATCATGCTTTTCGGTACTCTGGCGGTATCGGCGGATGCACACGCCGGAATTCAATCCGCATCCGGAAAGAGCAGTGTGCCAACTGCGATTGCAAATAATGAGTCCGGCGCAGTCACCTCCGCAAAAGCAACTGCGGGGAAGACACGGAAGGCGAAAGCTTCCGCAAACACAGCGGCGTATTCCGGCCTGTACCAGGTGAAGATTGCGGGAGATATATGTCCAAGCGCCGGAAGCCGGGCAATGGATTTGATCAATTAGTACCGTAAAGCGAACGGAAAAAGTAGCATCGAACGGGACAATACTCGTGAGCTTATGGCAATTACCCGTGCGGGAGAGATTTCGGTATACTACAATGCCATGCGTCCTTCCGGAACGGCCGGACCGGATCTTATCATTGGATTCTATGATGAAGATAAGCATGCGACCATCGACACCTGGTTCAACAAATTAGATCCGGATTTGAAGAAATTACTTCTGGACGATCAATGGAAGTCCGGATGGGTTGGCGTTTTCCGCAGTGAAGCCGGATATTCTTATGTTGCCGTGGATTTGTACCCGACGGCAACGCAGGGAAGAACGAACTCCAATTTGGAAGGGGAATACACGCTGCCCTTCCATGTGATGGACAAATGCCTGAACGTGAAGGGCCTGTTCTGCGACAAGAACGTTAACCTTTACAACAAGAACACCTTGACAAAGGGCGCCACCTACTATTACGTAGTGATGAACTACAACCAGGTGGAGGATGTGAATCTGTTCTACTCTCAGACCACCAAGTCCTCCAACACCAAGGTGATTTCCGCCACACAGGATGGCATCCTGAAGGCAAAATACCCGGGAGTAGCGAAGGTAACCGTTAAGCCGGCGGCCAGTTCCGGACTGTCCATGTCCAAGACGCTGGTGGTTCTGCCGAGCAAGGTGACCGGCGTGAAGCTGACCGCAAAGAAGAAAGCCATGAAGGTTGCGTGGAAGAAGACGGCGGGAGCATCCGGATACAAGGTGTACCGGGCAACTTCCAAAAAGGGAAAGTACACATGCGTCAAGACCGCATCTTCCAAAACAACTTCCTTCACCAACAAGAAGCTGAAGAAGAACAAGAAATACTACTATAAGGTATGTGCTTTCGTGAAGTCCGGCAAAAAGACGTACAACGGTGCATACTCCACCGTGGTTATGAAGAAAGCAAAATAGCATACGTGAATCCACCGGGGGCAGCCGAAAGGCTGCCCCTGATTTTTAGATTTTCCAGTTGGCTGAAGTTGCTTCATCGAGTGTCCAGTCGGTAATTAGAGTTCTGCAATTGAAATGAATTAAATATGCCTAGAATTTCGGAACGACTTCACGCTAATCTTACAATTTCGGCGGATTAGCGTGAACGGATTTCCGACTCAGCACGATTTTGCCATTCAAGTTCCGGAGAGCAAAGAGGTTTCTTGAAAACAGTTCACGCTTTTTGAAGGGGGCCCCCCTTTGCAGCGTGAATAGAAGGCCGTACGCCCTTGAGGCAAAATTAGAATCCCGCAAATTCGGAGATTTTCGTTCACGCTAAATCCTCCTTTTATGCCAAAAAGCGTGAACTGCTCTCAAAAATCTAGGCATATGGGAATGCGCACGCAGAAAGCGGATAATGTAATTAGAATCGTACCGCTTTTAGCTCAGAGGTTTAATGAGGACGATGCAGGAAACCATTTTTCCTTTACAATGAGGCGAAATAATGGGAAAATAGTCAGCGGATGGTATTCTTTGTTGAAACTATACCGAAAGGAGAAAAAATGAATCACAAGATGACTAAAAGTGAAAAGGAGAAACAGATTCGGCGGGAGGCGAAAGCAACTATTATCCTCTTTCTGATCTGTTTCGTGTGGAATGTGGGCTGCGCCTACGGCCTGTCCGGCTGCAGCGTCCGGGTACTGGGACTGCCCCTGTGGTGGGTGCTCAGCACTCCCGGCGTATTTGTGATTGCGGTGATAGGCGTGATTTTCTTAGTGCGCAAAGTCTTCGTGGACTTTGACCTGGATGAAGAATCGGAGGGAGGTGCCCCTCATGCAGAGTAAGCATTTGATTGTGCTGGCGATTCTGAGCGCCTACCTTTTGATTAACCTGGGAATCGGAATATACATCAACCGAAAGACGGCGGGTGAGGAGAATTTCCTCAGCTCCTATTTCGTGGGATCCCGGGGCATGGGAGGTCTGGTTCTTGCCATGACTTTAGTGGCTACCTACACCAGCGCCAGCTCCTTCCTGGGCGGACCGGGGTTAGCGTCCACCTTCGGCCTGTCCCAGTCTTGGATTGCCGGGGTGCAGATTGGCGCCACGTTCCTGACGCTGGGCGTGCTGGGAAAGAAATTTGCGCTGATTTCCAGACGGATTCAGGGGGTAACCATTTCCGATTACCTGAGGGCCCGGTATCAATCCGGGGCGGTGGTGGTCCTTTGCGGCCTGGCATTGGTGGTGTTCTTCATCACCCAGATGATTGGGCAGTTTATCGGCGGAGCCACACTGATTCAAACGGTGACGGGCGTTCCATACTGGGTCGGACTCCTTCTGTTCGGCGCGGTGGTGGTTTTATATACTGCTTTTGGGGGATTCCGGGCGGTGGTGCTGACGGATACCCTGCAGGGAATCGTGATGACATGCGGAACGTTTTTGATGCTGTTTTTTATCATTCGTCAATGCGGCGGCATGGAGGACATCGTGAATCAGCTGAACGTGTCCAATCCGGGCTGGGACCTGATGGGGAAAGGCGCCTACGGGAAGGACATCGCGGTCCTTCAGCCGGGGTACATGATTTCCTACTGGGTGCTGGTGGGCATTGCGGTGCTGGGGCTTCCGCAGACGGCGGTGCGCTGCATGGGGTTCAAGGATACCCGTTCCATGCACCGGGCGATGATTTACGGAACGGTGGTGATCGGCATCCTGATGATCGGAATGCATTTGGCGGGGACGCTGGCGTATCCTCTGGTGGAGAACGCGAATCTGGCCAGCACGGACCAGGTGATTCCGTACGTGGTGATGAAATACATGCCGGGATGGGCCGCGGGATTTTTCCTGGCGGCACCGCTGGCGGCGGTGATGTCCACGGTGGACTCCCTGCTGATTCTGTCCTCGGCCACAATTCTGAAGGATCTGTATTTGAATTACATCGTGAAGCGGAAGGTGTGTCCGGAGGCAGAGGATGTTCGGGATGTTTCCTCGGAACTGATGAAGAAGCATCCGGCAGCGGCGGCCAACGTGCCGAAAATCAGCTTCGGCATTACGGCGGTGATCGGAATCCTTACCTGCCTGATTGCGCTGAATCCGCCGGACGTGATTGCGTGGATCAACCTCTTCGCATTCGGCGGGCTGGAGGCCACGTTCTTCTGGCCGATTATCGGCGGTCTGTACTGGCGGAAAGGAAACAGCAAAGCCTGCCTGGCGTCCACTACCGTGGGATTGATTACGTTTGTGTTTTTCAACCGGGTAAAAATACTGCCGCTGGGGATTCACGAAATCGTGGCGGCTTTGGTACTGGGCGGAATCGTGTATTTCGCGGTGGGCAGTGGGACTGCGCAGGACGTGCCGGACGAGGACACGCTGGAGAAGTGTTTTTAATAACTAGAATAGGATTATAAGATGAATTTAACACTGTTTATTCCATCCAAAGAATATGCGGCGGCAGGGGAGCGCTGGGCCGAAAAGCTGGGGCTGCCGGTGGTTACGGATTCCGCCGAACTGTCTCCGGACCGGCTCCACCTGCAGGCGGACGATCGGGGCCTTTCCCTGGTTCAGGGAAAGCTGTCGGTGCGGGGGGATTTCACCCACATGATTCCGCGGCTTCGCCCCTCCAATCTGAACCGGGAGTTTCTGGTAAAAGCAGGCCGAATGAAGGGCATAGAGCGTCCGGTGGCCATCGACGCTACCGCCGGGCTGGGGGAGGATTCCCTGCTCCTGGCGGCGGCCGGATTCCGGGTACACCTCTTCGAGTACAACCCGGTCATCGCTGCTTTGCTGCTGGATGCCATGGAGCGGGCCCGGGAGGTGCCGGAGCTTCGGGAGCCGGTTTCTCGCATGGAGCTTCACGTGGGGGACAGCATCGAGGCAATGCACCGGTCGGAAGATTCCATCGGATGCATTCCGGATCTGGTGCTGCTGGATCCCATGTTCCCGGAGCGGCAGAAGAGCGCTCTGGTGAAGAAGAAATTCCAGCTGATTCACCGGCTGGAGTCTCCTTGTATGGAGGAGGAGACCCTGCTGAACGCCGCGATTGCGGCCGGCCCGCGGAAAATCCTCATCAAGCGGCCGCTGAAGGGACCGTGGCTGGCGGGGCGCAAACCGGGGTACTCCATCTTCGGAAAAGCCGTGCGGTACGACTGTATTCTTTTACCTCGAGATTAGTCCGAATCGGAAAAATCAAGAATTGTTATTTAGAAAATTATAGTAATCGACTTGTTTATTTGTATAAAAAATGTATAATATTGTTGATGATTTATTCCAAATGGAACAAGGAGGATTATGGTAATGAGTGATGTAAGTATGCTGGAGCCAAAAGTTGTATTCCAGTACTTTGATGAGATTAGCGCGGTTCCGCGTGCGTCCAAGTTCAACGCAAAGATCAGCGAATATCTGGTGAATTTTACGAAGAAAAACAATCTGGAATACTACCAGGATGAGCTGGGCAACGTGATTATTTATAAAGGCGCGACTCCGGGATATGAGACCGCTGAACCGGTGATGCTGCAGGGCCACATGGATATGGTTGCCGCTGTTGCAGAAGGTTACGAACACGATTTCGAAACCCAGCCGCTGGAAATCTACGTAGACGGAGATTATGTAACCGCAGCAGGAACGACCCTGGGTGCGGATAACGGTATCGCAATCGCAATGGCACTGGCTGTACTGACTTCGGATCAGGTGAGCCACCCGGCATTGGAAGTATTGATTACCGTGGATGAAGAAATCGGTATGCTGGGCGCAGAAGGCCTGGATCCTTCTAAGATTTCCGCTCGCAGAATTATCAACATCGATTCCGAGTCCGAAGGCGTTATCACCGTAGGCTGTGCCGGTGCGGTAGATTGCATTACAACATTTGAGACTCCGAGAGTAACAAAGTACGGCGTTTGCTACAAGTACGCACTGGACGGACTGCAGGGCGGTCACTCCGGAATGGATATCGATAAAGAGAGAGGCAATGCCATCGACCTGACCGGCCGTGTATTTCTGGACTGCCTGAAAGAAGCAAGAATGAATATTGTCCGCCTCACCGGCGGTGCGGTTACCAACGCAATTTGCAATAAGGTATCCGGTGAAGTTCTGGTGCATCCGGATGATTGCATCGCATTCGAGAAGGCAATGCGCGAAGTTGCGGCAGAGCTGAAGTCGGAATACGAAATCGCGGATCCGGGCCTGAAAATCACCATGGAGAGAGTCGGCGAGATGGAAACTGAAGTCGTTTCGGATGAATGTCAGATGAACCTGATGAAGTATCTCTTCGTGATTCCGACCGGCGTTCACCACATGAGCGTAGCGCTTCCGGGCATCGTAGAGACATCCTTGTCCATCGGATTTATCCGTCTGGAAGGTGACACCATGCAGACCGGTGCGATGATTCGTTCTTCCGTGGACAGCCGCAAGAAGAACCTGTGCCAGCGCGTAGAGATGGTTTCCGAAGCATACGGCGGCAAGTGCGAGTTCTCCGGCGATTACGGCGCATGGGAGTTCAACAACCACTCCACACTGCTGGATATCTGCGTGAACACCTTCAACCTGCACTTCGGCAGAAAGCCGGAAGTAGGTGCGGTTCATGCCGGACTGGAATGCGGAAAGTGGGCTGAGAAGTGGGGTGCCATCGACGCGGTATCCATCGGACCGGAGATGAGGGAAGTTCACTCCCCGAACGAGAAGCTGTCCATCCCGTCCACCGCAAGAACATGGGAATACCTGAAGGCAATCCTGGCTGCTTGCAAATAGGATTTCGATTATACGGGTAAAATAATCGAGAGTGCATCTTCGCGATGCACTCTCTTTTCATGTCCTTTACAAGAGAAATGTAGGGTGAATACATGTCCATGCAAACTGTTTGAACCGCCCGACGCTAATAATTTTAAATGTGTTTAATTTGTTACCGCAAATTTTCAAAAAATGTAAATATTAAGAAATCTTAATAATTCAGTGTGCAAAATCTTAACATTTTTGTAATACTTTTCTGTATAATGATTATAGTAGAAACGAAGGTTCCTTCGGCCGGATGTACAGTGTGGGCGGCAAGAAGATTCGACCGCATTCATCTTCGAGGGTCCTATGTGAGTCCAGGATTTTGTCCGCACCCCCATTTTCAATTATATAAACACGAAAGGAGGATGTGATATTTTTTATCACAAATGATTATGAAAAGGATATTTTCGGTAACATTATTCATTATTATTCTTTGTTTGAATTGTTTCGCATCTTATGCAAGCAATGAGAATTGTTTTGAAAAAGAGTCACTCGATTCTAGTATAAATCAGGAAATTGTTTCAGATGAAAATGAAAAGGATATTAAAAAAAGTCAATATCATGGATACTATTATAGGAAGAAAGTTACTAGTAGAACAACAAAATGGACATCGTACAAAAGAGTATCTAACAATGTAAAGGTTCCTCCTAAAGGAGCAACGATTACACAATCTAAGCAATTAACATTTGGAGTGACAGTTTCTGGCAGTATTTATGGCTTAGGTCTTTCTACATCAGCATCAGTTTCGACAGAGAATTCGTATTCTTTGAATGGAACACCTAGAAAGACTCAGTACTTAGGATTTAGAGTTAAATACAAAGTGGAAAAGGGCGTTAGATATGTATACAATCAAAATACAAATAAAGTAGTAGATAAAAATAACTATACTTATAAAAAACCTATGTATGGTGAATACGCTTTAATTACAGTCTAATAATAGTCAAAGGTGCCGAGTATGTAAGGAGGTCATACAAATGAAAATCAAGAGATTAACTTGCATTACGATAATACTCATTGCAATGGTGCTTGTGTTATTAGGTTTGTTGGCTAAATCTTTCTATTACACAGAAAATGGATTTAAATTTAAGGGAACATATATCTGTTCTGATGATGGAAATAATGTTGGTTTTGATAATGTGGTATATCCAGATTACATTACTACAATAGAAGAGAATAAAGTATATATTATCTATCAGAGTAGGTATTATGTTATAGCTAAGCTTGTAAAGACAGATGATCCCAACATTTACTCACTAGATGTAATAAAGTTTAATGAATATAACGATGCCTTGCTTAAAAAGGGCCTTACAGATAAGCTCGACAGGAACTCTTTTGACGGACAGTACATTATTGTATCAAAAAAAGCTGTAACGCTTACAACTAATGCTAAAAAGGTTATTCGGTTTATATTGAATAGTAAAGATTCAGTAATAGCAAAAGAAGGAAGTGTAATAGTATTGTAGTTTGTTTATTAAGTGTGTTAAGAAGACTGTATTTGTCAACCGAAAAATTCGGTCAATCGCTCATTGAAAACTAGGTCGCTATAGACCACGTTTGGCACCTGCAGCATTACTACCACAGGTGCAGTTACTATTTTATTACTGTTCAAATCTAAGGTTTGAAGTAATAATGGTTGATTTCTGGGATGCCCTTAAGGAAAGAACTGTAAATAGCTTCCCAATCAAAAGATATGTAACCAAGCGAGCATGCCTCAAAATGTCTGTAAATAAGAATCCTATGGTAGCTAACTAATATAACTGCGGTAAGGCTTGTTCTCTGTGGTATAGAGTACTGTATTTTAGGATTTTTATGTGTCTAGAAGTGGGTGTGGCGTACGATGGTGTCCATGAAGACCTGCATGGCCTGGGTGAGGTACCGGCCTTTCTTCCAATAGAAGTACAGATTTCGGGTGATGTTCTCCCCCGCCAGCTTGTAATACACCAGGTTGGGATCCGGGGTGGCTCTGCCGATCAGGAGTTCTCCGGTGAACGCAATTCCCAGGCCGGAGCCGGCCACGTTGTAGGCGGTGAGCTGCTGATCCAGTTCCAGTGCAACGCGAGGTTTAAATCCGTATTCCTGGCACAGGAGCCGGGCGCGGTTTCCGGTATCGTTGAAGGAATGGAGCAGGATGAAAGGCTCATTTCGGAACAGGGCCAGATCCACGGCCGGATATTGTTCCTGCCGAAAGGACCCGTCCTGAATAGCCTTCTGAGGAATTTGATAATCCCGCAGTCCCATGTTGATGGCGAAATTTTTGGGCACTACCAAGACCAGATCCTCCCGGCCCACCTGGTGCCGGTCAAAGACCTTTAAATCCAGTTCCTTGTTGTCCAGGATAAAGTCAATCTGGGAGTCCTGAAGCAGCTTCACCAGTTCCCGGGATTTTGCTTCCACCAGGGAAATCTCCAGGTCCGGATATTCGGCGGAGAATCGGGCGAGCAGAGGCGGGAGCACCCAGGAGGAAAAGAAGTTGCTCCCGCCGAAGTGCAGGGAGCCGGTGCGCAGTTCCCCGAAATCGTTGATGAAGGTCTCGAATTCCGTGGTGGCGGTCATAATCTGATGCACCGCGTGGATATACTGCTTGCCGCACTCGGTGAGCTCCAAGGGCTTGGTGCTTCGGTCGAAAAGGGGATAGCCCACCTTCTTCTCAATCCGTTTCACATTGGCGCTCAGCGAAGGCTGAGAGATGTACAGATTGGCCGCCGCCTTGGAAAAACTCCTCTGTTTGTAAACTTCATATACGTATTCCATTCCCTGAAACATGACTTCTCCTTATATAACTTCAAAACTATAGTTTATATAAAAATATAAGTATTTGATTATAATACAATATTTACATATACTTTACAAGTGAGCCGGCATTGCGAATTCCTTGCATTGTCGGAAACGGTTGGAAGATATAAGGTTTTTTTATAGGAGAAGAGAGTTATGGAAATGTACGGAATCGATCAGCTGGGTATTCAGGCAAGTCAGGTGCACCACAATCTGTGCGCGGCAAGACTGGTGAAGAAATCCCTGGAGCGGGGGGAAGCGACCCTGTCCTCGACGGGCGCCCTTTCGGTGGAAACGGGAAAGTATACCGGCCGATCTCCTTACGATAAATACATTGTAGACAGCCCGGCGGTGCACGATCGGATTCACTGGGGAAGCGTCAATCGCCCGATTGACCGGAGAATTTTTAACCGGATTAAGGAGGATATGATTGAGTATCTGAACGGGAAAGAAGTGTTCGTTTTCGATGGTTTTGCCGGTGCAGACAGCAAGTACACCCGGAAAATTCGGGTCATCAACGAGAAAGCGTGGCAGAACCTGTTCATCCACAACCTGCTGATTCGTCCGACGGAGGAACAGCTGGAAGAATACGGTGAGGCGGATTTCACCATTCTGGCGGTGCCGGGATTCAAGTGCGATGCGAAGAAGTACGGCATTCATTCGGAAGCGGCGATTATCATCGACTACGAGGCACACTTTGTCATCATTGCCGGAACCAGCTATGCGGGAGAGATTAAGAAATCCGTGTTCTCCATCATGAATTACGTGCTGCCGGTAGAAGACAACGTGCTGCCGATGCACTGTTCTTCCAATATGGATCCGGAGACCGGGGAGACGGCAGTATTCTTCGGACTGTCCGGAACCGGAAAGACCACCCTGTCGGCGGACCCGGAGCGGAAGCTGATCGGGGATGACGAGCACGGCTGGTCCGACGACGGCGTGTTCAATATTGAGGGGGGATGCTACGCGAAGTGCATCGACCTGGAAGAAGAGGAGCAGCCGGAAATCTATCATGCCATTCGATTCGGTTCGGTGGTGGAAAACGTGGTTCTGGATCACGAGACCCGGGAAGCGGATTATTCCGACCGGGAGCTGACGCCGAACACCCGTGTGGGATATCCGATTGATTTTATCGATAATGCGGAGATTCCGGGAAAGGGCGGAATCCCGAAGGTGGTAATCTTCCTGACAGCGGATTCCTTTGGCGTACTGCCGCCGATTTCCAGACTGTCCAAGAATGCGGCCATGTACCAGTTCGTGACAGGCTTTACCGCAAAGGTGGCCGGCACGGAGCGAGGCATCAAGGAACCGCAGCCGACATTCTCCACGCTGTTCGGTGAACCGTTCATGCCGCTGAGAGCGGAGTGCTATGCGGAGATGCTGGGCGAGCGTCTGGAGAAATACGGCACAAAAGTATATCTGGTGAATACCGGCTGGACCGGTGGTGCGTACGGTACCGGTTCCAGAATGAAGCTGAAGTACACCCGGGCAATGATTCATGCGGCTCTGGAAGGAAAGCTGGAGGACGTGGAGTACGTTCACGACGCCCTCTTTAATCTGGACATTCCTCAGAGCTGCCCGGATGTGCCGGCAGAAATCATGAATCCGAGAGATACCTGGAAGGATAAGCAGGCGTACGATCTTCAGGCCAGAGAGCTGGCGAAGATGTTCCAGGACAACTTTGAAGAAAAGTATCCGGACATGAAGAAAGAAATCGCCGCTGCGGGACCTCATGTGGACAACATCGAGGATGAAGCGGCCGCAATATAATGAAAGAATAAATGGTGAATAAGGAAAGGGGAATCCGGTGCAGATCGGATTCCTTTTTCTGTTGGGGAATTATTCTTCGTCGATTGGGTAGTTTTCCCATGAAGAGTTGGTGAAGTCGTGGAATTTCGAAAAACGATGTGTTATTATCAGTCTCATACGTAGAGTGCTAATTCGCACAGAAAATGAGGTAGATTATGAACGAGGTAAAAACACCGAAGAAACCGGTGATTAATTTCTGGATTGGTGCATTGATGGTACTTCTGTGCATAAATATTTTTCTGAGACCGTATATTCAGAAGATGCAGATTCAAGATGTGAAGTACAGCACCTTTATCTCCCAGACCGAAAAGAAGCAGGTGAAAGAGGTGGAGGTGCAGGAAAATAAAATCGTGTTCACTTTGAAGGACGACGACAAGATCTACGAAACCGCAAAGATGAACGATCCGGAGCTGATTGACCGGCTGTCGGAATCCGGCGCCAAGTTCTCTGGGGAAATAAATGAACCAATGTCACCGATGGCAAGCTTCCTGTTGACGTGGATTTTACCAATCCTGCTCTTCATGTGGCTGGGCAAGCGGATGCAGAAGAACCTGATGGACAAGTCCGGCGGCGGCGCCGGTTCCATGATGTTCGGAATGGGCAAATCCAATGCGAAGATATACGTGCAGTCCACCAACGGCATCAAGTTCTCCGATGTAGCCGGGGAAGATGAGGCCAAGGAGAATTTGCAGGAAATCGTGGATTATCTCCACGACCCGAATAAATACAAGACCATCGGTGCCTCTATGCCGAAGGGCGTGCTTCTGGTGGGCCCTCCGGGAACCGGTAAGACCATGCTGGCAAAAGCCGTCGCAGGAGAGTCCAATGTGCCGTTCTTTTCCATTTCCGGGTCGGAATTCGTGGAGATGTTCGTGGGCATGGGTGCCTCGAAGGTTCGGGATCTGTTTAAGCAGGCGAAGGAGAAGGCGCCGTGCATTGTTTTTATCGATGAGATCGATACCATCGGAAAAAAGAGAGACGGCCAGGTCGGCGGCAACGATGAGCGGGAACAGACCCTGAATCAGCTGCTGACGGAGATGGACGGATTCGAAGGCAACAACGGTGTCATTATTTTGGCGGCGACTAACCGTCCGGACTCCCTGGATCCGGCATTGACGAGACCGGGACGATTCGACCGAAGAGTACCGGTGGAACTTCCGGATCTGAAGGGGCGAGAAGCGATTCTGCGGGTTCACGCGAAGAAGATTAAAGTGGAGCCGAATGTGGATTATGAGAAAATCGCTCGGATGGCATCCGGTGCTTCCGGTGCGGAGCTGGCCAATATCGTGAACGAGGCGGCCCTTCGGGCGGTTCGGGACAAGCGGCACTTTGCCACGGAAGCGGATCTGGAGGAGAGCATTGAAGTGGTTATCGCCGGATACCAGAAGAAGAATGCGATTCTGACGGATCGGGAGAAGTGGACCGTATCCTACCATGAGATTGGTCACGCTTTGGTGGCCGCAAAGCAGAGCCACTCGGCGCCGGTTCAGAAGATCACCATCATTCCGAGAACTTCCGGTGCGCTGGGATACACCATGCAGGTAGAGGAAGGAAATCACTACCTGATGACCAAGAAGGAGATGGAGAACCGGATTGCCACCTTTACCGGCGGCCGTGCGGCAGAGGAAATCGTCTTTGGGGATGTGACCACCGGTGCCTCCAACGATATCGAGCAGGCCACCAAGATGGCCCGTGCCATGATTACCCAATACGGAATGAGTTCGGACTTCGATATGGTGGCGCTGGAGACGGTGTCCAACCGGTACCTGGGCGGAGATGCCTCACTGGCATGCTCGGCGGAGACCCAGAAGAAGATCGACGAGAAGGTGGTAGCGCTGGTGCGGCAGCAGCATGAAAAGGCGGCCGGTATACTGCTGGAAAATCGAGAGAAATTAGATGAACTGGCACGGTACCTGTATCGGAAGGAGACCATTACCGGCGAGGAATTTATGAAGATTCTAAATGAAAATGGGGCTCCTGCAGCCGAAATTTAGAAACGCTTTCAAATTGAAAAGGGGCAGATTGTTTCGAAACGGAAACAATCTGCCCCTTTTTTGAAAAGAACAAAATGATGTAGGTAAAGCATTCCAAATCTGTGGAAAACTTTTCTTGACAAAAGAAAAAAAGACGCTCAAAGGCGAATATCAAAGGGTATCCGAGTTTTTAGTTATCCACAATCAGTTGTTTACGAGATTGTATACAATTTTTCAAATTCTTGTGGAAAATTCCCAATCCGTTGTAAAAACTGACTTTGCGGAATGTTAATAAATTGTAAAGAACAGGTAAGGGCAAAAAAGAACAGCCGGGGTTTTTGACCCGGCTGTGAAAAAAACAATGGAAAACAATTCCCGTTGAAAAGTATTTTTTTGTAAAAAAATTCTATGCATTCGGAGAGACCTTTTCGGCGCGGGAGGCTCCTCGGAACCTCATCACCAGTTCTAGGTATGTTAGAGGCTCGATGGCCGGACGGATAAATGACAGTTCAGAGAGAAATTCCCGAAGACGATTCTCCGTAGCCGATTCCGACCCCGTTTCTGTTTCCGGAAGGACAACCTCAATTTCCACATAGCTTCCCAGTCCGTCCAGTTCGTCCAGGCAGACGGTGAGGTCCTCTTTCTTGTATTCTTTCCGGCGCTTCTTTACCTCCGCAGCGGAGCGAAAACCCAGGGCCAGCAGAATCCGGCGCATTTTGTGTTCATCTTCCACCCGGGTTTCCAGCTCTCGGCGGCTCTGACCGATGCGGGAATTGTTGGTTCCTTTATAGGTGAGGCAGCAATGGACGGCTTCATTGTCATGCTGCTCCCGGCGAATGCGAAGGGCTTCGTCGGTGATGCGGAAATCCCGTTCCGGGTGGTTAAAGTATTCGTCTTGTTGGGTGAAGCAGCAGACCTCTTGGAAGCCGTGCTCCTTCAGATATTGTTCCAGCTCCGGTCGTTTCGAGCTGTCGTATTGTGCTTTTAGTTCGATTTCTTTCATTGAATGCAGAGTTTCCTTTCTTGAATCGCGGAGAATGCGGCTTTCCGCACACCCATTAATATGTATAGGATAAACGGAAAACCCGGCGGATTCAATCCTTCTTTTATGGGAAATGGGTGAAATTGCGGTAGAAATTGTATACTGTTCATACAATTTTTAAATTTCTTGTGTAGAATTATAGACAAACAAAAAATATTAATGTAAAATAGACATGTTGTTTTTTACAATTTATTTCGAAATTATATGTGAAGGAGCATGACTTTATGGAAGCAATTAATAACGTGGTATTGGCGGTCAGCAATTTTCTGTATCAGCCATTCATTCTTCCGGTGATTCTGCTGGTGGGCGGATTGTATTTCACGATTCGTACCGGCGGCGTTCAGATCCGGATGTTCAAAGAATGCCTTCGGGTGGTTACAGAAAAGCCGAAGACAGAGAACGGCATTTCATCCTTCGGGGCGCTGATGGTATCCACCGCATCCCGAGTGGGTACCGGTAATATTATCGGTGTGGCGACGGCGGTAATCTGCGGCGGATCCGGTGCGATTTTCTGGATGTGGCTCAGTGCCTTCTTGGGCGGAGCGTCTGCTTTCATCGAGTCCACGCTGGCGCAGATTTACAAAAAGAAGAATGCGGACGGCTCCAGCTACGGCGGACCGGCGTTCTACATGAGAGATGCGCTGAATGCGAGATGGCTGGGCGTGATTTTCTCCGTACTTATTATCTTCACCTATGCGATTGGATATAACATGCTGGCGGCGTTCAACCTGCAGTCCACCTTCAAGGTGTTCAGCTTCTACGGTGACCGCACACCGGCAATCATCGGCGCGATCCTGGCGGTGCTGTTCGGTGCGGTTGTCATCGGCGGCGCACACCGTCTGGTAAAGGTAACCGGCGTTCTGGTTCCGGTGATGGGTATCGTGTATGTAGCGATTTCCCTGATTGTGCTGGTACTGAATATCGGAAACATTCCGGCAATGTTCGCCGGCATCTTCAAGAATGCCTTTGACTTCCAGGCAATCTTCGGCGGTTTTGCGGGATCCTGCATCATGTTCGGAATCAAGAGAGGTCTCTACTCCAATGAGGCCGGTATGGGTTCCGCGCCGAATGCGGCGGCAACGGCGGATGTTTCCCACCCGGCAAAACAGGGTCTGGTTCAGATGCTGTCCGTATTCATCGACACCATGCTGATCTGCACCGCAACCGCATTCATGTGCCTCAGCACCAACATCATTCCGCAGAATTATCTGGCTGCGGACGGAAGTGCCGATGCAGCGGGATACGTTCAGGCGGCTACCGCATCCACTCTTGGAAAATTCGGTCCGATTTTCATCGCATTTGCAATGTGCCTGTTCGCATTCACCACACTAATCGGAAACTATTCCTACTGTGAGGGATGCATCCGGTTCATCATTCAGAGAGACATCAAGCCGGGCGAGTTGCTGGCGTTCCGTCTCTTTGCCACCGCACTGGTATTCGTGGGTTCCATCGCTTCGGCAGGACTGGTATGGAACACCGCAGATATGATGCAGGGCCTGATGGTTATCACAAATATGCCGACCATCTTGCTGCTGGGCGGAACCGCGGTAAAATGCCTGCGGGATTACCGGAAGCAGAAGGCGGAAGGAAAGGATCCGCATTTCCTGGCTGCAGATATCAATTTGAAGCAGGATACGGATTTCTGGAAATAGGAATTCTGAATATTGTAAAAGGAAAGACGGTTGCCTTAGGGTGACCGTCTTTTGCGTATATAGTTAGAATTGACGACGAAAGGGGATGAAGCACCACGTCCGGTGCGCCGGCGGCGCCTTGGGCCCGGAAGACGTGGTGCACGTCGACGAAAACAGCGGGACCCTTTGAAAAGGATCCCGCTGTTTTGAATGGAGTGTAAATATAGCGATGACTTAGTTGTTAATCAGCTTCTCATCATCCTTGTTCCAGCTGTACAGCTTCCGGATATCTTCGCCCACCGATTCGCAAGGATGCTCCGATGCTCTCTGGCGCATCATCTTGAAGTGAACCTGACCGCCGGCCATGTCGTCCAGGAAGCCTCTTGCGAAGGAACCGTCCTGAATGTCGTGAAGAATATCCTTCATCGCTTTCTTGGTGTCTTCGGTGATGATTTTCGGACCGGTTACATAGTCACCGAATTCAGCAGTGTTGGAAATGGAATAACGCATTCCGGCAAAACCGCTTTCGTAGATTAGGTCTACAATCAGTTTCATTTCGTGGATGCATTCGAAGTATGCATTTCGAGGGTCGTAACCGGCTTCGGTCAGTGTCTCGTATCCGGCCTGCATCAGTGCGCATACGCCGCCGCAGAGAACAGCCTGCTCGCCGAAGAGGTCGGTCTCGGTTTCTGTTCTAAATGTGGTCTCCAGTACGCCGGCTCTTGCAACGCCCAGACCTGCTGCATATGCCAGAGCTCTGTCCAGTGCCTTTCCGGTAGCGTCCTGCTGAACGGCAACCAGTGCCGGTGTACCTCTGCCTGCCTGGAACTCGGAACGAACGGTGTGTCCCGGCGCCTTTGGCGCGATCATGGTAACATCCACGTCTGCCGGTGGATTGATCAGACCGTAGTGAATATTAAATCCGTGAGCAAACATCAGCATATTGCCGGCTTCCAGATTCGGTGCAATGTCCTTTGCATACATTGCAGCCTGTGTCTCATCGTGGGTAAGAATCATAACGATATCCGCCCATTTAGCGGCTTCTGCGGTGGTGAGAACCTTCAGACCCTGAGCCTCTGCCTTTGCTTTGGATTTGGAACCTTCATACAGACCGACAACGACGTCGCATCCGGATTCCTTCAGGTTCAATGCATGGGCGTGACCCTGGCTTCCGTAACCGATAACGGCGATCTTCTGTCCGTCCAATACGCTCAGATCACAATCGGCTTCATAATAAATCTTGTGGTTTTCGTAACTGCTCATCTCTAATTTTCCTCCTAATATATTATCCCAATAATTAACCTGTGAACCATACCAAGTTGTATGTTGTATGACAACATAATAAACTTGTCTGACCGCAATGTCAATAGTTTTTTTGTTGATTTTCACATAAAAACAATATTTTTTTAGATTAACTGTTCCGTCCACAGCGCACGGTGCAGGTGAATCGTCATGACGCTGCGCATGGCTTCCGCATCTCTTTTTCGCAGAAAGTCGATAATCATGAAGTTGTCGTTATAGGCCCCTTCCGCTACCGCATCCCATTTGTACTCCAGCTCAAAGGTTTTCTGAATGGTCTGATTCACCACCGGCAGAAAATGATCGAAGAATTGGTTGTGGGATGCCCGAATCAAGGCATCGTGAAAGGCGATTTCCCGCTGGATGATTTCTTCGTTGTTAAAATCATGGGTGAACTGTTCCTGAGTGGCCTTCACCAGGCGGACAATCTCTTCAATCTCTTCATCCGTTGCTCGCTGGCAGGCCAGAGCGGCCGCGGCAGGCTCAATAATCAGCCGCGCTTCGTAGAGGTCTTTCAGGGCAACCTTCTTCTCATCAAAGGATGGAAGGGTATCGGCCGGCCGGTCTTTTCGTTCCGTGACGAAGGTACCTTTGCCGCGCTGAACCTGAAGCAGTCCTTCCGCAACCAGGATGCGGATGGCTTCCCGCAATGTGGTTCGGCTGACCCCCAGCTCCAGAGCGAGATGGTTCTCGTTGGGCAGTTTGCTGCCCGGCGCGTAATCCTTTCCGCTTTGAATCTGGGCACGAAGGGTATCCGCCGTTCGCTGTGCTAAGTTGGTTTTATTCTGAGACATGGCATTCTCCTAACTCTGTTCCGTAAAAATATATTGTGATGTATGATGTTATACAAATACGACAAGTTGTCATACAATAATCTATCACTGAGAAAACAGATTGTAAATAGAAATTTTGTAAAAAATCTCTAATCCTTCAATCGACATCTATCGAAAAAACAGTAGAAATAACTGGATATAGGAAGAACCTAATTGAACACTCCTTCGGAATTATTTATACTGAAATGAATAGTGTTATAGAAGTTAAGAGATGAGGTTGAAAGCATGAAGGAACAATTGATTATTCTGGACGGCGGAATGGGAACCGATTTGCAGCATTCCGGACTGAAGCCGGGAGAAAACCCGGCGGTGTACGGCATGACCCATGAGACAGAAATTCGGGACATCCACATGAAGTATATCGAGAACGGAACGAATTGCATCTACACCAATACCTTCGGTGCCAGCGGCAACAAGCTGAAAGGCAGCGGATATTCCGTGGATGAGGTGGTGCAGAAGAACGTGGAAACGGCCGTGGACGCGGTACGCTTGATGAAGGATCGGGGCCGGGAATGCATGGTGGCGCTGGACGTAGGTCCTCTGGGTGAGCTGCTGGAACCATTGGGAACGTTGCCTTTCGAAGAGGCTTACCGGGCCTATGCGGAAATCGTGGAGGCCGGTGAGAAAGCCGGCGCGGATGTGGTGGTGTTCGAAACCTTTACGGATCTGTATGAAATGAAAGCGGCGGTGCTGGCGGCGAAAGAGCATTCCAATCTGCCGATTTGGTCCACCATGTCCTTCGAGGCCAACGGCCGCACCTTCCTGGGAACTTCGGCAGCCGCCATGGCGCTGACGCTGGAGGGATTGGGCGTTTCTGCGCTGGGCATCAACTGTTCTCTGGGTCCGAAGGAAATCCTTCCCATTGCGGAGTCCATGATGGAGTGGACGAACCTGCCGATGATTATCAAGCCCAATGCGGGGCTGCCGGATCCGCGAACCGGAGAATACGACATCACGGCAGAAGAATTTGCGGAAGAGATGGTGCCGTTCCTGGAGAAGGGCGTAGGCATTGTCGGAGGCTGCTGCGGAACCAATACTGATTTTATCCGTGCGTTATCCTATAAAAGCAATCATTACGATCCGTCGGGACGGATTCCGAAATCCCGGAGTGGCGTATGCTCTGCCGGTTCGGTAGCGGAATACGGAAAACTGAATATCATCGGAGAGCGAATCAATCCGACGGGAAAAAAGAAACTGCAGCAGGCTCTCCGGGACGGAGACATGGACTACATCAAGAAGCTGGCGGTGGAGCAGTACGAATCCGGCGCGCAGATTCTGGACGTCAATGTGGGCGCCCCGGGCGTTGACGAAGTGGCGCTGATGCCGAAGGTGATCCAGGCGGTACAGAGCGTGACGGACATTCCGCTGCAGCTGGATTCCGTGGATCCGGAAGTGCTGCGGGCCGGCCTTCGGGTGGTGAACGGACGACCGATTGTGAATTCCGTGAACGGCGAGCGGGAGCGGCTGGATTCCGTGCTTCCGTTGGTGGCGGACTACGGCACGGCGGTGCTGGGCCTGGCCATGGATGAGGATGGCATTCCGGAAGATGCGGAGGGCCGAATTCAGGTGGCGGAGCGGATTCTCCGGGAAGCGGATCGATATGGGATTCCCCGGGAAGATGTGATTGTGGACTGCCTGACGTTGACGGTATCGGCCCAGCAGGAACAGGCGCGGGAGACGCTGCGGGCGGTTCGCCGCATTCACGATGAGTTCGGCCTGCACTGTGCCCTGGGTGTCAGCAACATCTCCTTCGGCCTTCCGATGCGGCGGTACATCACCACCAGTTTCCTCACCCAGGCCATGGGAGCGGGACTGGATTTTCCGATTGTCAATATCAACGAGAAGGCGATTCGGGATGCCGTAGCGGCGTTCCGGGTGCTGAGCGGTGAGGATGCGGACAGCGGAAATTACATTCGGGATTACGCGGCGGAAGAGGCGGAGCGAAAAGCGAAGCTGAAGGCGGCAAAAGAAAATAAGAGCGATGCCGGGGGGAACGGTAAGAGCGAAACGGAATCCGGCGTGTCCGGCGCCCAAAGCGATTCGAAGGAAGATCCGCTGCAGGCGGCGGTCATCAAAGGTCTGGAACAGGAGACCCGGGAAATCACAAAGAAGCTTCTCCTGCAGGAAGAGGCTATGAATATCATCAGCGGTCGGATTATTCCGGCGCTGGATAAGGTGGGCGAGCTGTACGAAAGCGGGGAATTTTTCCTGCCTCAGCTTCTGAATGCGGCGACGGCGGCATGTGCCGGACTGGACCTGATTAAAGAAGAAATCGCCGCCTCCGGCACCCAGCAGGTATCCAAAGGGCGGATTATCCTGGCCACGGTGGAAGGGGATATTCACGATATCGGAAAGAATATCGTCAAGGTGGTGCTGGAAAACTACGGTTACGACGTGCTGGATTTGGGCCGTGATGTGCCGGTGCAGACCGTGGTGGATGCCGCAGTGGAAAACGACGTGTACCTGATCGGGTTGTCGGCGCTGATGACCACCACAGTGCCGGCTATGAAAGCTACCATCGAGGCCCTTCGGGAGGCCGGTCACCCATGTAAAATCATGGTGGGCGGTGCGGTGATGACACCGGAATATGCAGAGGAAATCGGCGCGGATTACTATTCCAAAGATGCCCAGGGCGCCGTGGCGATTGCCAAAGAAGTGCTGGGCTAGAGAAGGATGGGATGAGAGAAGATATGGAACAATTGACTTTTAGAGAGGAACTGTCCCGGGGGACGGTGGTATTCGACGGAGGAATGGGCACCTATTTCTCCGCATCGGAGAAGCTGCCGGGGCAAGGCTGCGAGATGGCGAACATCGAGAAACCTTTGCTGATTTCTGCCATCCACCGGGAGTATTTGGAAGCCGGTGCTCGGGCCATCAAGACCAATACCTTTTCCTCCAACCGGGTGGCCTATCCCGGCGGAAACGATGTGGTGCTCCGCCAGATTCGGGCGGGCTTTCGGCTAGCCGGCCGGACAGCGGAAGCCTATGGCGCACATGTTTTTGCGGATATCGGTCCGGTGACCGGTCTGGATGAGGTGCGCACGAGGGAGGAATATCGGTATATCATCGATGCGTTTCTGGAACAGGGAGCGAAAAACTTTCTGTTCGAGACCAATTCCAATACCATCGGGCTCCTGGAGAGTGCCCGGTACATTCGAAGCCGGGTACCGGATGCGTATATTATCATTTCTTACGCGGTGCTGCCCGGCGGGTATACCCGCGACGGACTCTTTGGGGAGGATTTACTGCAAGAAACGGGGGCATCGCCTTTCGTGGATGCGGTGGGACTGAACTGCATCAGCGGTGTTCGGCAGCTGCAGTCCTTGCTGGAGCAGATGAATACGGAAGGATTGACTCTTTCCGTGATGCCGAATTCCGGAAGCCCGGTGGTCATACAGCATCGAACCATCTATCAGAGCGACCCGGAATACTTTGGCCACGAATTGGCAGAGCTGGCGGGGAAAGGCGTGGCCATTGTGGGCGGCTGCTGCGGAACCACACCGAAGCACATTGCGGCGCTGAAGGAAGCACTGAAGAACGTTTCGGCCGGCGGAACGCTGCGTTCGGTTTCGAGAGCGTTGGCACCGGAAATGAAGGAGAGTGCCTTCTTCCGAAAGCTGCGGCAGGGGGAGAAACCCATTGCCGTGGAATTCGACCCATCGGGATATGCGGCCATGGGAAAGTATATCGAAAATGCCAAAGGCCTCTGTGATGTGGGTGCCGATGTGATCACCATTGCGGACTGTCCGACGGCGAAAGCGCGGATGGATTCCAGTCTGGTGGCTTGCATGCTCCGGCAGGAAGGCATGGAGGCCCTTCCTCATATGACCTGCCGCGACCGTAATCTGAACGCCTCTCAGGCGCTTCTCATGGGTCTCAGCGCCGCAGAGGTGCAGAACCTCTTGATTGTTACCGGAGATCCCATTCCAACTGCGGAGCGAGATGAGGTGAAGAGCGTCTACCAATTCAATTCCCGAAAGATGGCACACTTTATTCGAGGATTGGAAAAGAAGGGGGAAATCCATCCTTTCCATGTGTTCGGTGCACTGAATATCAACGCCATTAATTTCGATGCGGAGCTGGGCCGGGCGGAAAAGAAAATCGAAAAGGGCATGCAGGGCCTGCTGACGCAGCCGGTGCTGAGCCACCGAGGATTGGAGAACCTGAGACGGGCAAAAGAATCTTTGGATTGTTACATCCTGGGAGGAATTATGCCGGTCATCAGCGAACGAAATGCTCGTTTTATGAACAGCGAGGTGAACGGCATCGATGTGGAAGAGGCACTGATCCAGCGATATGTCGGTTTAAACCGGGAAGAGGCGGAAGATCTGGCCCTGGAGGTATCCGTGGAAATCGCGGAAAAGATGGCAGATTCGGTGGATGGATTCTACGTAATCACTCCTTTTAACCGAGTCAGCCTGGTCAGCCGAATCGTGGAAGCAATCCGGGACGGACATGTCATTTCCTAGACAATTATAGAGTTTTCCCATAGACCGTGTTATAATACAAATACTCAATTTGTACATTATGATTATGTTAGGAGATATTTGTATGAAAAAGATTGGTGTACTGGGTGCCGGAACGATTGGTATGTCCCTGGCGCGGATGCTGTATAACAGCGGTCACGATGTTTTGGTATGGTCCGCCGTGGAAGCGGAACTGGTGGCTTGTGAGACGACCCGGAAGCATAAGAATCTGCCGGGAATGGTGATTCCGGACGGTGTTCGTTTTACCAGAAGCTTGGAGGAAGTGTGCACGGATAAGGACGTGCTGATGTTCGCCATCCCGTCTGTATTCATCCGTTCCACCGCCGCAAAGGCAAGGGATTACATCGCAGACGGACAGATTATCGCCGATGTTGGCAAGGGCGTGGAGGAGAGCACTTTCATGACCATGTCCCAGATTCTGGAGGACGAGCTGAACAAGGACGGAAAGCACGGAAACGTGAAGGTGGTGGCGCTGTCCGGACCGACACACGCAGAGGAAATCGCGCTGGATATGCCGACCACAATCGTTGCAGCCAGTGAGGATATGGATGCGGCGAAATACGTACAGGACGTCTTCACCAATACCTGCATGAGAGTGTATACCAATGCGGACGTAATCGGCGTGGAGCTGTGCGGCGCTATGAAGAACGTCATCGCTCTGGCTTGCGGAATTGCCAACGGCATCGGCTGCGGAGACAATGCCAAGGCGGCACTGATTACCCGCGGTATGGCGGAGATTTCCAGACTGGGTACGAAGATGGGCTGCATGGAGCAGACGTTTACCGGATTGGCGGGAATCGGTGATTTGATCGTTACCGCGACCAGCATGCACAGCCGGAACAACCGTTGCGGCAATCTGATCGGACAGGGCAAGTCCGTGGATGAAGCGGTAAAAGAAGTCGGTCAGGTCGTGGAAGGTCTGAATGCGCTTCCGGCAGCAATGGCTCTGTCGAAGAAGTATGACGTGGAGATGCCGATTACCATGGCACTGGACAGCATCGTGAACCACGGCGCAAATCCAATTGACGTGGTAGAGAAGCTGATGACTCGGGCGAAGAAGTCGGAGGTATCCGAAGACGTATTGACTCAGTTCTTCGAGAAGAAGAAAGCGGAGCGGAAATAAGTCGGGGAAAAACGAATTTGATAATACTCAATAGCATAAAGAAACAGGACTGTCGATTGACAGTCCTGTTTCTTTATGCCTTTTTCGATGTATCGGTGAGTAGGAACCTTTACTGGGCGTTTTCGGCATTTTCGCCGCCACCGCCGCCACCGGTGTTGTCACCGCCACCGGTATTTCCACCGCCGCCGGTGTCACCGCCGCCACCGGTGTTGCCGCCACCACCGGTATTGCCGCCGCCACCGGTGTTGCTGCCGCCGCCGGTATTTCCACCGCCGGAGCTGCCACCGCCGCCGGTACTGCTGCCGCCGGAGCTGCTGCCGCCGCCGGTGCTTCCACCGTTGTGGTTTCCGCCGGAGCTGCTGCCGCCGCTTTCACTTCCGGAGCCGCCGGTGGACGGGTTCTCCGTGGAAGATTCGGAATCCGGTTTCTTGGACTCCGTATTCTTCTTACCGGAACTTGTCCCGGAAGAATTGTTATAGGAGGAGCCGGAATTGGTTTCCGTTCCCTTGATGTAGTACTCGCTGCCTTTTTGAACCACATCGGCCGGCTTGCTTGGATATTCGCCTTCCTTCGCTGCCGTGATGTTGTTCATAATCCGTCCCCACAGTGCTGCTGCGCCGGAGGAATCGGAAGACAGCTGGATGTTGTAGTCCGTACCGATCCAAAGGGCGGCCGCATAGTGCGGCGTGAAACCGTTGAACCAGATATCGTAGTTGTTGGATGTGGTTCCGGTCTTACCGCCGGCCTGAACGCCGGACAGCGCTGCGCCGGTACCGGTACCCTGGGTAACGACGGACTTCATCATATCCGTCAGGATGTAGGCAACGCCTTCATCCAATACCTTTGTCTCCTTGGATTCCGAAGTCAGAAGGAGATTTCCGTTCCGGTCCAGAACCTTCCGGTACGCGATGGAGGACTGGCGGGTTCCGCCGTTCGGAATGGCGGCGAAGGCCTGTGCCATTTCTATCGGTTTTACACCGCTGGAGAGACCGCCCAGCGCCAAAGCCGCAGCGTTCTCGTCGTTGTTATCGCCCTCGCGGTTCAGGGTGGTGATGCCGAACTTCTCCACCAGATTTGCGGAATACTCCGAACCGACCTGCAGCCATATTTTTACCGCACATACGTTGGAGGAGAGCTGCATGGCTCTTCTCATGGAGATCCGGCCCTTGTATCCGCCGTAGGAGTTGGACGGCCAGGTCCGACCTTCGAAGGTCAGCGGTTCGTCCACGATGGTGGAGCCGGCGGTCATGTAATCGCCGTAGTACTTCGTTCCCTGAGTGTCGTTGTTGTAATCCGTATACTGATATTTCTCGCCCTTCTGCAGGTAGTCGTAACTCTTCTGCAGTGCCGCACCGTATACCGCCAGCGGCTTGATGGAGGATCCCGGCTGTCTCGGATTCAGCGCTCTGTTGAAGAGACCGCTTCCGTGAGAGCCGCGGCCGCCGATCATGGCCTTGATCTCTCCGGTGCCCACTTCGGCGATGACCATAGCACCCTGTGGCTGAATGACTTTATCCGCCATGGTGATGAGCGCATCCTTCAGCACCAGCTTGCTTCCGGATTTCTTAATCATATCCGGATTGCTCTTGATGTAATCCGCATCGATGGTGACGTTGCCGCTCTTATCCATGGTCTTGTTCGCCGCCGGAATGTTCACGTAGCCGGTGGCGTAGATGTAGAAATCACCGTCTTCGCTGGTGTAAGAAGGCTTCAGCTCCACGCTGTAATCCGTACCGCTGTCCACCGTCGTCTTGTAGAAGTTCAGGCGCTTTCCGGTCTTGAGGGTAACGGATCCGTCGGAGTTCTCCTTGAATTCGCTGCTCTTCAGCGTCATATCGCCCTTGCCGTTCACCAGATTGCTGTGCTTGTACAGGGAAATCACACCCTTATCCGTGGTGACGTTTCCGTTACTGTCCGTATGCAGGTTCAGCAGGGACGGGAAATTGCTCGGATTCTTAAAGGCCTCATCCACCGTCTTCTGGGCTTCCGAGTCCATGGTGGAATAAATCTTCAGACCGCCGCTGTATACCAGCTTCTGCGCGGTCTCCTCATCCATATCGTATTCCTTCTTCAGGTCCTGAATGATTTCATCGGCCATGTAATCCTTGAAGTAGGTGCTGATTTTATCATTATCCGTGGTAATCGTCGGATCGATAAAGTCCGTCAGCTTCTTATCCTTGTTCTTCCGATATTGTTTGTCGGAGATGTAGCCCTGTTCCTTCATCAGTGACAGGCAGAGCTGACGTCTGGACTTGGCAATATCGTTGGCATAGTATTTCTCGCCATTCACGGTAATCTTTGTCATATCCGAAGTGTCCGTGATATCCGACGGATCCTTAATCAGCGCGTAGGTGTCCGGAGACTGAGGCATGGTGGCCAGAGCCGCACACTGAACCAGGCTGAGGTCCTTTACATCCTTGGAAAAATAACATTCGGATGCCGCTTCGATGCCGTAGTTGCCGTAGCCGTAGTAAATGCTGTTCAGGTATGCGGTAACGATTTCCTCCTTGGAAAGAGCATGCTCAATCCGCGCCGCATACCACATCTCGATAATCTTACGCCGCAGGCTTCGTTGGCTCATGATGTCCGGAAGATAGACGTTTCGCGCCAGCTGCTGGGTCAGGGTACTGGTACCGCTGATTCCGCCGCCGCCGGTGAGGGATTGGAGAACCGCTCCCACCATTCGCTTCCAGTTGAAGCCGTGGTGATCCCAGAATGTTTTATCTTCCAGAGCCACGATGGCGTTCACCATGTTCTTCGGCAGCTGCTTATACTTGATGATGGTTCTCTTCTGACCGCTGCTGACGGAATCCACCGCATCCCCGTTATCGTCGTAGACGATGGAATCCGTAGAAATCGCATCGTAGATGTTCTTCGGATCGATGCTTGGCGCCGTGATGATGACCACCGCAGAGTACAGAATTCCCAGGGACACCAGTGTGGCAACGGTCCGTCTGCCGAACTTGAAAATCTTCTTTCTTCGGGAGAGGGGATTGCCGTTCTTGTCCACCCAATTGTTTGGGTTCAAATCGTAGATGAACGCATCGAACTTCGGGTGCGCATCCCGGAAATTATAAAACTTCTCCTTAAGGCTGCCCGCTTTCACATCCGGTCTCGGCCGTTTCGGTGCCGGCATCTTGCTGCCGGCGTCCTTCTTCTTCCGGCTAAAAGAAAATTTCTTCTTTCCGTCGGTTTCCGGCGAGGCGGAAGTTTCTGCGGCATGCTTGTTCTTTCCGCCGCCCATGAATTCCTGCTCGAAGGCGGTGATATCATCGAACTGCTCGATATCGCGTCTTGAACTGTTTCCGGAAGGGGTCGGCCGATTCGGCACCGCCGGCCGGCTGCCGGAAGAGGCTCTCCGAAGGTCGTCCTTGTGAATTACAGTAGTTTGGTCCGATGCACTTCGGGTGGAATCTGCCGCCTGAGGCGGGGTCGCCTTCTCCGCCATACGACGGGCGGCCTTCTCCCGTTCCAGCCGCTCCTTCGCCATCTGGCGGGCCAGCTTCTGCATCAGTTCATAATCGGTTGGTTTTCTATCGCTCATAGTTTTTAATCCTTAATTCCTTTACATATAAATACATAAAAGTACATGCTATTTTACCATGGGAGAGGGGTGAAATAAACAAATCCACGGGATTTCCAGATAAACTTCAAAAAAATAGAACGAAGTTAGAAACAATCACCCTAGCCGGATGGTAAATATTGTTCCACTTCGAAGAGGTGCGTCCGGATATATATTGAATCAATATCTGATGATAAAAAACGGAAATGCGGCCTTGATTGAATTGCTTTTCTCCCTAGAGTATAATTACAACATCTGAGATTTTGAGAGGTATACAATTATGAGCAATTACGATTTATCTACGAAGTGCATCCACTCCGGATACACTCCATCGAAGGGGGAACCTTGCGCTCTGCCGATTTATCAGAGCACGACGTTTAAATACGACACCACGGCGGAGATGGGCGACCTGTTCGATCTGAAGGCAGAAGGCTATTTTTACACCAGACTGCAGAACCCGACCAACGATGCGGTGGCAGCAAAAATTGCCGACTTGGAAGGCGGCGTGGCGGCTCTTTTGACGTCCTCGGGACAGGCGGCCAACTTCTACGCTGTTTTTAACATCTGCGAGGCGGGAGACCACGTCGTGGCGGCGTCCACCATCTACGGCGGAACCTTCAACCTGCTGGGCGTTACCTTTAAGAAGCTGGGCATCGACTGCACCTTCGTGGATACCGATGCATCGGAAGAAGAGCTTGCGGCGGCATTCCGTCCGAACACCAAGGCGGTTCTGGCGGAGACCATTGCGAACCCGGCACTGGTCATTCTGGACATTGAGAAATTCGCCAAGGTGGCACACGATCACGGCGTTCCTCTGATTGTGGACAATACATTCCCGACGCCGGTGAACTGCAGACCGATTGAATGGGGTGCGGATATCGTGACCCATTCCACCACCAAATACATGGACGGCCATGCGGTACAGGTGGGCGGTGCAATTGTGGACAGCGGAAACTTTGATTGGGAGAAGTACGGCCACAAGTATCACGGACTGACGGAGCCGGATGAATCCTATCACGGCATCGTGTACACAAAGCAGTTCGGAAAGAAGGCGTACATTACCAAAGCAACTTCCCAGCTGATGCGAGATCTGGGATCCATTCCGTCGCCGAACAACTGCTTCCTGCTGAACATGGGTCTGGAGACGCTTCCGCTTCGGGTGGAACGTCACTGCGAAAACGCCCGGGAAATTGCAGAGTATCTGGATGCCCATGAGAAGGTTTCTCACGTAAGCTATGCCGGACTGCCGGGCGACAAGTATTATGAACTGGCGCAGAAATACATGAGAGACGGAAAGACCTGCGGTGTCATTTCCTTCGAACTGAAGGGCGGAAGAGAAGCGGCGGTGCGTTTCATGGACAGCCTGAAGCTGGCTCAGATTGCCACCCACGTAGCGGCAACCCGAACCATGGTTCTCCATCCGGCCAGCCACACCCACCGTCAGATGAACGACGAGCAGCTGGCAGAGGCCGGAGTATCTCCGGGCCTGATTCGTCTCTCCATCGGTATTGAAAGTGCGAAAGATATCATCGCCGACCTGGAGCAGGCGCTGCAGAATGCGTAAAGATTAAAAAGTGAAAGACCTGCGACCACAGAGAAGTTGCCGCAGGTCTTTTTGATTCTTTATTTTTTCTGCGTTGAAGCACAATGACGTGGTGCTTCACCCCCGTCAAAGCCTTGATTCTGATGTGCTACCCGTCAATAGGACAATGAAAAAGTATAAGATTTATGTGACCGGTAATTTCAATTTTTTACTAGCC
>CAKQWJ010000027.1 GCA_934278925.1 uncultured Clostridia bacterium
ATTTGTGCCTTTTTTATACGGCTAAATTATTGAATTTTCAATGTTCATCACACCTTTTGGGTGTGGGAAGTTTGAGTTACAAATAGAATGCGGCATTGCCGGTAAAAACAGCATCGGCGAATTCTGTTTTTACGGGAAGCGCGAAGGAAAACGAAAGGCGTGAGTCACCCATGGGGCTTGCGCCTTTTGAAGTAGAAACGGACGATACTATGAAAAAAACATTTGACATTTGCATTATCGGCGCCGGCGCGTCCGGCATGGCAGCAGCTCTGGAGGCAGCGGAGGTAAATCCGGCGGCTCGAATCCTGGTGGTGGAGAAGAACGATCAGCCGGGACGGAAAATCCGCGCCACGGGCAACGGCCGATGCAATATTTCCAACGAAAAAGCGAGGGACAGCCGGCAGGCGGTGCAGCTTCTGGAGAAATGGGGCATCGCAGTTCGCACGCTGGATTCCGGCCTCATGTACCCCTACTCCGAATCCGCCGGGGACGTGGCGGACCTTCTGGCGATGGAGATGAAAGCCAGGGGCATTTTCCTTTGGACAGACACAATCATAAAAGAAATTTCGCCTCGTCCGGAAACGTCCGACTTTCTTCTGACGGTGGAAACCGGCGATTCCAAGAAGCGCATCACCGCATCCAAGGTCATCGTCGCAGTCGGCGGAAAAGCCGGCCCTCATTACGGAACCACGGGAGACGGATACAAAATGATGCGTGGGCTGGGACATACGGTGGTTTCGCCGGTTCCCGTCCTCACGCCGGTGGAGTGCAAGGAGGATGATTGCAATTTAATTGGAGGAACCCGTGCCAAGGGAAAAGTCGTCTTGAAAGAGCGAGAGGGCGAGGGCTGGAAACCGATTTTTGAAGAGTCGGGAGAGATTCAGTTCACGTCCTTCGGAATTTCCGGAATCTGTATCTTCAACATGACCCGACACATGCGGTTCAAGCCGGGAAGAGGCATCGATGATTTTCGAATCGAAATCGACCTGTGCCCGGAACGGGATTTGATGGAGTACATCGCAGGCCGAAAGGAGCGCACGCCGGAGCTGAACGCGGGATGGATCCTCACCTCGGTGTTGAAAGGAAAACTGGCCGTCTACGTCCTGGCGAGAACCGGGATTGACGCCGCTAAAGCCATCGGTGAACTGACGGAAGCGGAATGCCGTTCCATCTGTGAACAAGTGCATAAGCTGGAGTTCCGGCCCACCGGGGTCCGGGGATGGAAGGAAGCGCAGTGCACCTCCGGCGGCGTGGTGCTTTCGGAATTGGATGAGAAAACCGGGGAGTCTAAGCTCTGCCCGGGATTGTACATTACCGGGGAGCTACAGGACTATGACGGCCCGTGCGGCGGATATAATTTGAATCACGCCTGGCTGACCGGCAGCGCCGCCGGAAGGGATGCCGGGGAAAAGTGCAGGATGAATGAAAATCAGAAGGGGATATAGAGAATGTATCATTATCGAGTGAATCAGATAAAATTAGCCATCGGAGAACCTAAGGACCGAATCCCGGGGCGAATCGGGAAGATGCTGGGAATCTCTTCGGATATGATTCAGAAATACGACATCCGTCGGGAGTCTATCGATGCCCGGAACAAGTCGGACATCCGGCTAGTCTACACGGTGGATTTTTTTACCCGGAAACCCGTTCGGCGTAAGAACAAAAACCTTCAGGAAGTGGGGGAGGAACGACCGGCAGAACCGGTATCCGGAAGCCAAAAGCTTCAGGGACGGCCGCTGATAGTGGGCTTCGGTCCCTGCGGGATTTTTGCCGCATTGAAATTGGCGGAGAAGGGATACCGGCCGGTGGTCATTGAGCGAGGACAGGCCATGGCGGAACGGGTGGCGGATGTGGAAGCCTTTCGGCAGAAGGGATTGCTGAATCCGGAATCCAACGTGCTGTTCGGAGAAGGGGGCGCCGGAACTTTTTCGGACGGAAAGCTCACCAGCGGAATTAAGAACGGGCACATCCGGGAGGTGCTGGAGGTCTTTGCGGAGGCCGGCGCCAACCCGGCGATTCTGTACGAACACCGCCCGCATATCGGCACCGATGTGCTTCGGGAAGTGATTGTGAATATTCGCCACAAAATCCTTTCCCTGGGCGGCGAAGTGCGGTTCGGAACCCGACTGGAGTCTCTTCAGACAGAAGAGGGCCGGCTCACCGGCGCGGTGCTGGTGAACGATGAAGGAAAGCGGGAAGAGTTTGCCACCGATGCGCTGATTCTGGCAATCGGTCACAGCGCTCGGGATACCTTCGAAATGATCCATGAGAAAAAACTTCCGATGGAGCAGAAGCCTCTTTCCATCGGAGTTCGAATGGAACACCCGCAGGACCTAATCGATCGGGCCCAGTACGGAGAGGAGCGGAGACTTCCCCCGGCGGACTACAAGGTGTCCTACCGCGCCTCTAACGGCAGAGGGGTCTATTCCTTCTGCATGTGCCCCGGCGGCGAAGTAATCGTCTGCTCCACCCGGGAAAAGGAACTTTGCGTGAACGGAATGAGCAACAGCAAGCGGGACAGCGGCACCGCCAACAGCGGCATCCTGTGCGATGTGCGCACATCGGATTTTGAGTCCGACGATGTGCTGGCGGGCGTTCGCTTCCAGGAGAAGTACGAGCGGCTGGCGTATGAGAAGGGGCTGGAAGAACACGGCGAGATTTTCCGGGCGCCGGAGTGCACCATGGAGGAGTTCTTGACCGGCACGGGAAACAGCCGTTTCGTCACGGAATCGTTGCCGGATTTTGCGGTGGAAGGACTGCGGGAAGCGGTACCTCATTTTGCCCGCAAGATTAAGGACTATGATTTGCCGGACGCCAAAATCAAGAGTGTGGAAACCCGAAGCTCTTCCCCGGTTCGAATCCTCCGGGATGAAAGCGGGCAGAGTGAAATCCGCGGAATCTATCCGGCGGGTGAAGGCGCCGGCTATGCGGGGGGAATTACCTCCGCGGCCTGCGACGGCATCCGAGCGGCCTATCACGTGATTGAGACCTTTGCGAAACCGGAATAGAAATGGTGGTCCAATTGTATTATCTGTCGAATTTACGCACAATCTCATATGTCTAGAATTTTGAAGGCAGTTCACGCTAATTGACAGAAAAATAGGATTTAGCGTGAACGCAATTCGCCGTTTAGGCGGAACTCTAATTTTGAATTGAAGGATTACCGCCGTTAGTTCACGCTGATAAAACGATTCCTTTCAAAAAGCGTGAACTATTTTCACAAGGTTGGTTTGCCGCGAAAATTTGCATGGCAAAACCGTGTATGTCCAAAAATAAATTCACGCTAATCAACAAAAATTGCAAGAATAGCGTGAAGCTGCCTTGAAATTCTAGACATATTTAATTTATTCCGTTTAAAGAATTCTAGTTTTTGAACAAACGTCAAAAAGTGAAAAACCTGCACCGGTCAGCAACAACTTGACATTGCTGACCGGTGCAGGTTTTGTTCCTTAGCACTTTTACAGTCCGAATGCTTCCTTAATACTTTTACAGTCCAAATGCTTCTTTGATAGTGTAGAAGCCCTTCGGCTTGTCCTGAATGAATTCCGCCGCGTCTACTGCGCCGGCGGCAAAGGACTTGAAGCTGCCGGAGTGGTGGGTGATCTCCAGGCGCTCGCTGGTTCCCACGAAGTAGGTGGTGTGGCTGCTCGGAATATCTCCGCCGCGCAGGGAGTGGAAACCAATATTTCCGTGTTGGCGAGGGCTGACGCCGCAGCGTCCGTATACCGCTTCCTCTTCCAGGGAGACGCCGCGGGCATCGGCCACGATTTCACCGATTTCCTTTGCAGTGCCGCTCGGTGCATCCAGCTTTGTATTATCGTGCATATCCAGAATTTCCACGTCTACATCGCCGGCCAGCTCTGCCGCTTCCTGGATCAGCTTGAACATGATGTTTACCAGCTTGGAGGTGTTGGCTGCCAACATCACCGGAATATCTTCGGCCGCGTCGTGGAATTCTTTTACTTGATCCGGGGTGAAGCCGGTGGAACCGCAGATCAGCGCCTTGCCGTGGGCTCTTGCGGCAGCCAGACTGCGCATGCCCATCTCCACGGTGGAGAAATCGATGATAACGTCGCAATTATCGATTACCGATTCCAGGTCATCGACTACCGGTGCGCCGATGGTTTTGCCCAGCATCGCCACTTCGCCGATGTCCTTGCCGATGTAATCCCTTCCGGCAGGACCGACGCCTGCAACGATTTCAATACCTTCCCGCTGAGAAGCGATCTCGGTGATGAATTTTCCCATTTTTCCTCTCGGTCCAACGACAATTAATTTCATAATGATATAACCTTCCTTTCTGCGTAATTGTATTTACGGTGTAATATAATCTCTTTTGGGTCGAATCCTACCGGTACGGATTCTATTTGTCCACCCGGAAGTCCAGAACGATTTGTTCTGTGTGGGGCTCCAGCTGACGCATCTGCACGCCTGCTGCTCGGAGCATGGTTTTGGAAGCCAGAGTGGCATCGGTGTCTGCGTACTTGTCGCTGAGATAGACGATTTCCCGAATGCCGGATTGAATGATGGCTTTGGTGCACTCGTTGCAAGGGAAGAGGGATACGTAGAGGGAAGCCCCCTTCAGCGACTGGCCGCCGGAATTGAGAATGGCGTTGAGTTCCGCATGGACAACGTAAGCGTATTTGGTGTCTTTGCCGGTGCGTTCCCATGGGAAAACATCATCGGAGCAATTCTTCGGAAAACCGTTGTATCCGGTGGAAATGATGATGTTGTCCCGGTTCACGATGCAGGCACCCACCTGAGTATTCGGGTCTTTGCTGCGTTTTGCCGCCAGCAGAGAAACCCCCATAAAATATTCATCCCAAGAAATATAATCTGTTCGTTTCATTCTGTTTGTTCCCCTTTTGGTTCCGTTGGGATTGACCGTATTTCCCCAACAATTTATAAAATTATTCTACAATACCCGATTGCGGTTATCAAGCACAAGAACGTGTTCTTTTTGGAGGACGTACTGCCGTTTATTTGATAAGAATGTTCAAATGTTGTATAATAATACGATTATTGTCTAAGGAGAAAAAATATGAGCACTCTGAAAAGAAGTATCCGAAATTATATGCAGGTGGCCGTGGTGCTTGCCTTCTTTTGCTTGGTATTTTTGAATATTGCCATCCCAATATACGGGGATGCGAAATCGGAAGGATATGAGCTCTTGGAATACAATCAGGAGACTCAGATTCTGAAGTCCCACGAGTACGAAGTGACGCTGAAACTGCGGGTGAATGCACCGAAGGGGCTGAGCTCCGTAAAGGTAAATCTTCCAACGGGAAAGTATTCCCTGACGGATGTGAAGACCATCGGCTGCACCGGACAGGCGATGAAAGATGCCAACAGCAACTACTACATTCAGCTGAAACCGGACACCAAAGACAACAAGTTTGCGGAAGGAGAGAACCTGTTCTCCGTCCACTATTTGATTCGGGAATACAAAGATGAAAACAAGAGATACGACATGTTCCTGTACGACGCACTTTCAACCAACTGGAATGTGCCGATTCAGAAACTGAATCTGACGTTGGTATTCCCATCCGACTTTGATCTGTCGGACCTGCAGTACTACGGCGGCCAGTACGGCGCACGGAACGTGCAGAATACGCTGAAGTATGAAATGAAAGACGGAAAGCTCCACATGACCGGAACCCATCTGCCGGCCAACTTCGGCATCACCTTCAAGGCACAGCAGAAGGACGGCTACTGGCAGGGAGCATTGGATAATTCCTGGACGGTACAGATGAGCATCATCCTTCTGTCCATCACCTTGCTTCTTATTTTCCTGTTCTGGTTCATCGGAGGAAGGGATCCGAAGGTGGCAAAGACGGTGGAAATGCATCCGATTGAAGGCGTGACCCCGGCGGATATCGGGTACCTGTTCTACGGACACACCCGGATTCGGGATATTGCGGTGCTGATTGTGTACCTGGCAACCAAGGGATATCTTAAGATAGTGGAATACCGGCCAAAGAAATATACGCTGGTCCCGCTGGCAGAACCGAAAGAAGAAGAGCGGTACATCCGGACGGCATACAATATTCTTTTTGAAGACGTGTATGAAGGCAGACCGCTGGAACCGAAGATGGTGCACCCGAGACTTCGCGCAGTGCGGAAGAATATCGGCGTCAGCATTGAGAACGGATTCAATGCGCCGAACATGAAAGCCTGCACCGGAATTTCCAAGGGGCTGCGTGTTTTGAGCATCTTGCTCCTCTCCGCCTGCATGGGCGGCGTGTGCGTTCTGGCACGGCTGTTCAGCTATCAGGAAATCGGCGTGACGGATTTCCTGATTCCGGCGGGGATTATCGCATTGATTCTGATTGCAATCAATATTCGCTATGACAGAAGATACGATATGGATCGTAATTCCTATCGCACCAGCATGATTATTCTGCTTGCCGTTTACGTCGGCGTAATTGGATTCGGCGGCATTCGATTCTATCTGCAAGGCGGCAGCCTGCTTGTGGGAGCGGCAGCACTTCTGTGCGGTTTGGCAGCGCTGGTTCTCACTTTGCTGATGAAGAAGCGAGGAAAAGGAAATGCGGAGCTGGTTACCCGGCTCCTGTGCATGAAGAATTTCATCAGTCAGGCGAACGGTGCTGAGATGGCGAAGGCCGGACTGCTTCATCCGGATTATTATTATGAAATGCTTCCGTATGCCCTGGCATTCTCTCAGGAGGAACTGTGGGCGAGAAAATTCCGGTGGATTGGCTCCAAGGGAGCGGAGTTCTACGAGGAAAAGGCGGAAGGGAACACTATGGTAATCGGTCATGCTCGGAAACGAACCGAGCAGGTGGCAAGGGATTTGAAGACCTTCTGCCGTACCGTAGAAAACGATTATCATTTGACAAATAGAAGAAGGAGAATTTTTTAATGAAAGAAAAAGAAAAAATTATTAATATTGCCGTTATCGCTCACGTTGATGCCGGAAAGTCCACTCTGGTGGACGCACTGCTGGCACAGTCTCACGTTTTTAGAGACAACGAGCAGGTGGTGGATTGCGTCATGGACAGCGATGCCATCGAAAGAGAACGTGGAATTACCATTTATTCCAAGAACTGTTCCATCATGTATAAGGACTACAAAATCAATATCGTCGACACCCCGGGACACGCGGACTTCAGTTCCGAGGTAGAGCGTATTATGAAAACCGTGGATACGGTAATCCTCCTGGTGGACTCCAGTGAGGGTCCGATGCCCCAGACCCGTTTCGTGCTGAACAAGTCTCTCGAACAGGGCCTGAATCCGATTCTGTTCATCAACAAGATTGACAAGAAGGATGCGCGAATCGACGAAGTCGTAGACGAAGTATATGAGCTGTTCATGGACCTGGAAGCCAATGACGATCAGCTGGACTTCCCGATTCTTTACGGCATTGCCAGACAGGGTATCGCAGTCAGAGAGCCTTCCGATGCGGATGAAGTGGTCATCGGCGAAGGTGCCGGCAAGATCAAAAAGAGCCCGAAGGGTTATGGCGACCTGAACATCGAGCCGCTGCTGGAAACCATCGTCAACCACGTGGATCCGTTCCCGGACAAGAGAGAAGAGCCGCTGCAGCTTCAGATCTGCTCCCTGGCGTACGACGATTACATCGGCAGACTGGGAATCGGCCGCATCACCAGAGGTACTCTGAAGGAAGCCCAGCAGGTTGCGGTTTGCAAGGAAGACGGTACCGTTTCCAAAAATAAAATCAACCAGGTCTTCGTCTACCGGGGGCTCCAGAGAATGCCGGTAGCAGAAGCAGAGTGCGGAGATATCGTGGTGGTATCCGGTATTTCGGATATTTCCATCGGTGAGACCATCTGTGCACCGGATCATCCGGAAGCCATGGAGATGATTAACATCGAAGAACCGACCCTGTCCATGAACTTCATGGTCAACTCTTCTCCTTTTGCCGGACAGTCCGGTAAATACGTTACCAGCCGCCACATTCGAGAGCGTCTGGACAAAGAGCTGGAAGTCAATGTGGGTCTGGTAGTAGAAGAGACGGATTCCACGGACTCCTTCAAGGTATCCGGCCGAGGCGAGCTGCATCTTTCCATTCTCATCGAGAACATGAGAAGAGAAGGATATGAGCTGGGTGTGTCTAAGCCGGAGGTAATCTATAAGACCGGTGAAAACGGCGAGAAGCTGGAGCCGGTGGAAGAAGTGGTTATCAGCGTTCCGGATGAATATTCCGGCACCGTCATTTCCAAGCTGAATATCCGAAAAGGTATGATGACGCAGATGATGAGCGAAGGCAACGGATATTCCCGAATCGAGTACCTGGCACCGACCCGCGGACTTATGGGGTACCGGAGTGAGTTCATCAACGATACCCACGGTGAGGGAACCATGGTTCGCCGGTTCGAAGGATTTGAGCCGTATAAGGGCGAAATTCCGCAGCGTGTGAACGGCGTGGCAATCGCTCAGGAAGAGGGCAACTGCACCCCATATGCGATTTTCAACATTCAGGAGCGGGTACAGATGTTCGTAGAACCGGGTACTCACGTATATGAGGGAATGATCGTTGGAATGAATGCCCGGAATGATGACATGGTGGTAAATCCATGCAAGGCAAAGAGAGTCTCCAACATGCGTGCGGCCGGCAGCGACGATACCATCAAGCTGACTCCGCCGAGAGTATTCTCCCTGGAAGAAGCGCTGGAATTCATCAACGACGATGAGCTGGTAGAGGTAACGCCGGACGATATCCGTCTCCGGAAGAAATATCTGAACGAACTGGAAAGAAGACGGGCAAACCGATAAAATATAATTATGAAAATAAGGAATTGCCTTATTATTTATTAATGTGCTATAATGTATTGGTTTTATTAATAAATTATCATCGGTAAAAGTTAGTGAGGAAAACAAAAATGGGAAGAATTAAGCAATTTAAAAAGGTTTTGGTAGCAAACCGTGGTGAAATTGCGATTCGTATTATTCGAGCTTGCCGTGAACTGGGAATCCGTTCCGTTGCGATTTATTCGGAAGAGGACAAGAATTCCCTGTTCCGTACCAAGGCGGACGAATCCTACGAAATCGGCAATGGAAAGAGCCCGATTGATGCGTACCTGGATATTGATGAAATTATTCGTCTGGCAAAGGCAAAGGGCTGCGATGCCATTCACCCGGGCTATGGTTTCTTGGCAGAGAATGCCGGCTTCGCGGAAGCTTGCGAGAAGAGCGGCATCGAATTCATCGGACCGACTCATGAAATGATGAACGCACTGGGCGATAAGATTCAGTCCAAGCTGGTAGCGGAAAGCGTTGGCGTTCCAACCATTCCGGGCGTGGATAAGGCCATCTCTTCGGAGGATGAAGCGCTGGAATTTGCAGAGAAGTGCGGTTATCCGGTAATGCTGAAGGCAGCTGCCGGCGGCGGCGGAAGAGGAATGAGAATCGTTCGCAGCAGCGAAGAACTGATTCCGCAGTTCCGTAGTGCCCATAACGAATCGGTAAAAGCATTCGGCAACGGAGATATTTTTATCGAGAAATATTTGGAAGAGCCGAAGCATATCGAGGTTCAGGTGCTGGGCGATAAGTACGGCAACCTGGTACACCTTTATGAGAGAGATTGCTCCGTACAGAGAAGACACCAGAAGGTTATCGAGTTCACACCGGCGCTCTGCCTGTCCGACGCCCAGAGAGAAGCAATCTGCAATGATGCCATCAAGCTGGCAAAAGCAGTGGATTACCGCAGTGCCGGAACTTGCGAGTTCCTGCTGGATAAGAGCGGTCAGCACTACTTCATCGAAATGAACACCCGTGTTCAGGTAGAGCACACGGTTTCGGAGCTGGTAACGGGCATCGATATCGTTCAGGATATGATTCTGATTGCCGAGGGTTATGCCCTGGATTCCGAGAGAATCAACATCAAGTCCCAGAAGGACGTTACCATGAACGGTTATGCCATCCAGTGCCGTATTACCACCGAGGATCCGGCCAACAACTTCGCACCGGATACCGGTACCATCACGGAGTACCGTTCCGCAGCGGGATTCGGAATTCGTCTGGACGGCGGAAATGGTTTTACCGGATCGGTAATCTCCCCGTACTACGACAGCTTGCTGGTAAAAGTATGCTCGTACGGACGTAGTTTTAACGACACCATCAACAAGGCGGTTCGTGCGCTGACGGAGATGCGTATCGAGGGCGTGAAGACCAACATCGGCTTCCTCCTGAACGTGCTGAATCACCCGACATTCCGTGCCGGAGACTGCAATACCGGATTCATCAACGACAATCCGGAACTGCTGAACATCCGTGCGGTAACCAACAGAGAGCTGCAGGTTCTGGAATTCTTGGGCGATAAGTACGTAAACGAAACGAAGGGCCACAGAGTGGACTATAACGTTCCGGTGGTTCCGCAAGTGGATAAGAGCCGGATTCCGTCCTTCTACGGAACGAAGCAGCTGCTGGACGAGAAGGGGCCGAAGGCGGTTGCGGATTGGACGCTGGAGCAGAAGAAACTGTTGCTGACGGATACATCCCTCCGAGATGCACAGCAGTCTCTGTTCGCGACTAGAATGAGAACCAAAGACATGACGAAGATTGCACCGGCGATGGCAACTTACGGAAAGGATTTCTTCTCCTTCGAAATGTGGGGCGGTGCTACCTTTGACGTATCCATGCGTTTCCTGGGTGAGGATCCGTGGGAAAGACTGGAAACCCTTCGGAAGGAGATCCCGAATGTTTTGTTCCAGATGCTGTTCCGCGGTGCCAATGCCGTAGGATACCGGAACTATCCGGATAACACCATTCGGAAGTTCGTTCGTCAGGCAGCGAAGTCCGGAATCGATGTATTCCGTATTTTCGATTCCCTGAACTGGATTAAGGGCATGGAAATCGCCATCGATGAGACTCTGAACCAGGGTAAGATTGCGGAAGCATCCATGTGCTACACCGGAGATATTCTGGATGAATCCAGAGAGAAATACAACCTGAAGTACTATGTAAACATGGCGAAAGAGCTGGAGAAGAGAGGCGCGCATATCATTGCAATCAAGGATATGTCCGGCCTGCTGAAGCCGGTGGCTGCGGAGAAGCTGGTACGCGCATTGAAGAACGAAGTGACCGTTCCGATTCACCTGCATACCCACGATACATCCGGAAACGGTGTGGCAACGGTTCTGATGGCTGCTTCTGCCGGACTGGATATTGCGGATGCCGCATTCAACAGTGTGTCCGGACTGACCTCTCAGCCGGCACTGAACTCCATCGTTGCGGCGCTGGAGAGCTCGGATCGGGATACCGGAATGGACCAGAGAGGTTTGCAGAAGATTTCCGATTACTGGGTAGACGTTCGTCCGGTATACAGCCAGTTCGAATCCGATCTGAAGTCCACTACCGCAGAAATCTATCGTCTGGAGATTCCGGGCGGACAGTACTCCAACTTGAAGCCTCAGGTAGAAAGCTTTGGCATCGGACATCGTTTCGATGATGTAAAGGACATGTACGTGAAGGTAAACCAGATGTTCGGAGATATCATCAAGGTAACTCCGTCCTCCAAGGTGGTGGGCGATATGGCCATCTTCATGATTCGAAACGACCTGACACCGGAGAACATCGTCGAAAAGGGTGCCGAGTTCGACTTCCCGGATTCCGTTGTTTCCTATTTCGAGGGAATGATCGGTCAGCCGGAAGGCGGATTCCCGGAGGATCTGCAGAAGGTTGTACTGAAGGGCAGAGAACCGATTACCTGCAGACCGGGCGAATTGCTGGAAGATGACGATTACGAAGAATTCAAGCGTCATATTGTGGAAGATCTGGGTCTGGAAGGAACGGATCAGCAGCAGCTCAGCTATGCGATTTACAGCAAGGTATTCGACGATTACATTAAAGACCTGAAGAAGAAGGGCAACTTCCGGAACATGGGTTCCGATGTATACTTCCACGGGATTGCATTGGGTCAGACAGCAGAGATTACGCTGACCGAAGGAAAGACCATGGTCATCACTTTGGAAGATGTCAGCGCACCGAACGCTGAAGGAATGAGAGATTTGACCTTTACCATCAACGGAAACCGCAGAGTGATTTCCGTGAAGGATAAGCAGGCCCTCACCACTTCCGTAATGGCGGGCAGTGCGATCCAGTTCGCCAGCGAGGACGATCCGAACGAAATCGGTGCCAATATCCCGGGTACCATCGTTAAGGTCCTCGCCAAAGCCGGAGACGAAGTAAAGAAGGGTGAACCGATTGCGGTTATCGAAGCCATGAAGATGGAGACCAACGTTCTGGCACTGAGAGACGGCGTCATCGAAAAGGTATATGTAAAGGAAGCGGACAGCGTTAAGTCGGGTCAGCTTATTGCTACATTAGAAACACTTGCGAACGACGAAGAATAATAATATAATAACGTCTGGAGAAGGGTAAGGGATTAAACGAAACACTATTTTTCACAAGGTGAAAGGAGAAATTTTACGAATGAAAAGAATTCTGGTAATCAACCCTGGTGCGACATCCACTAAGATCGCAGTTTATGAGGATGAGAACGAGGTAATGCGCGTTGGTATCGATCACGATGCTGCAGAAATGGACAAGCACGAAAAAATCGTTGATCAGATGCCGTTCCGTCGTGACATCATCATGAAGACTCTGGAAGAGAAGGGCTTTAAGCTGGAAGATTTTGATGCAATCTGCGGAAGAGGCGGACTGCTCAAGCACATCCCATCCGGTACTTATAAGGTAACTGATGCTGTAATCGAGGATATCAAGAACCCGCCTTACGGTGAGCACGCAGCAAACCTGGGTTCCTACATCTCCAAGGAACTGGCAGACAAAGTTGGCATCCCGGCATTCTTTGTTGACCCGGTTGCTGTTGACGAGCTGGAAGACGTTGCTCGTTACTCCGGTCTGAAGGGCATGGAGAGACAGAGCTTCTGGCACGCCCTGAATCAGAAGGCCGTTTGCCGTGAAGCTGCAAAGCAGATCGGAAAGCCATACGAAGAGCTGAACATCATCGGCGTTCACCTGGGTGGCGGTGTATCCGTTGCTGCACATAAGCACGGCAAGACCGTAGACCTGAACAACGTTAAGGATGAGGGTGCTATGGGTATGGACAGAGGCGGAAGCCTGCCGGCAAACGCACTGGTAAACCTGTGCTACTCCGGAAAGACCAAGGACGAGGTAAAGAGAATCATCGGCCGTGAAGCCGGCGTGTTCTCCTACACCGGAACCAAGGATTTCCGTACCGTTGAGAACAAGGCATTTGATGAGCACGATGAAGAGTGCATGGGCGCATTCAAGGCAATCGCTTATCAGCTGGCAAAGGATATCGGCGCTATGGCTGCTGTTCTGCGTTTCGATGTAGATGCTATCGTCTACACCGGCGGAATGGCTTACAGTGAACGTTTCTGCGAGGAAATCACTTCCTACGTAGGAAAGATCGCTCCGATCATCCGTATCCCGGGCGAAGAAGAGATGAAGGCTCTGGCTCTGGGTGCACTGAGAGCTCTGAACGACGGAGATTACAAGAATTATTAATCGTTCGGGACGGACTTGGGTCCGTCGGAATTGAATGATGTTAGGAATCCCCCCTGCAGAAATGCAGGGGGATTCCTTTTCCCATTGCACCAAGTTTCCGGGCGTTTTTAGCACGCGGCTGCCGGGGACTTGGTGCATGAATCCCCGCAAGGCCTTGATCTTCTGTTCCCATTGCACCAAGTTTCCGGGCTTTTTGAGCACGCGGCCGCCGAGGACTTGGTGCACGAATTCCCGCAAGGCCTTGTTCTTTCGTTCCCGTTGCACCAAGTTTCCGGGATTTTTGAGCAAGCGGCCGCCGGGGACTTGGTGCATGAATCCCCGCAAGGCCTTGATCTTCCGTTCTCATTGCACCAAGTCTGCGGCTCTTTTCAGCAAGCGACCGCAGAAGAGCGTGCTTTGAACCACTGCTTGTATGACTTTTGCTCAAAAAGAAGTATAATCAAAGTATCGATATTTCCAATCGTGTTCAATGGGAGGAAGGATATGGACAAGAAAAGAATTCAACACATGGGCCTGGCGGCGGTGCTGAGTATCGCCATGCTGGGCACCACTGTACCGGTAACGGTTCTGGCGGCGACCCCGGCCGGAACTGCAGCGGAAAGCGAGGAGGCGCAGGCACCTTCTTCGAAGGAAGAAGCGGAAGAAGCAAAGAACGAAGCCCAGAAGCGCCTGGATGCCAGCGAGAAGGCGTACAAGGACGCTCAGGCGAAAAAGGATGCCGCAGAGAATGCGCAGAAGGAAAAGCAGCAGGAATACGACCGGCTGCAAACCGAACTGAAATCTGCGGAAACAAAGGCTGACAACGCCTTCCGGGATGCAGTGACGGAGAAGGAGAACGCCCTGAAGCAGGCGGATGAAAAGCTGCAGGCGGCAAAGGAGGATCTGACGCAGGCACAGACAAACCTGGAGCAGGCGAAGGCGAACTGCGACAAGGCGACAACCGATTACAAGGATTCGCAGGATGCCATCGAAACCGCAAAGCAGGATTTGGAGCAGGCAAAAAAAGAAAAGACCGATGCGGAAGCGTCCGTAAAGACTGCTCAGACCGAAATGACTGCGGCACAGGCGAAGTATGAACGGGATTTGCAGGATGCCAAGGAAAAGCTGGATGCAGCACAGACCGCCTACGACAATGTGGGCATCGATTTTCTGAACAGCGTGATTTCCAACGACAGCTATAAGATTGCAAACTGGAAGAAGCTGCTGGCCAATTCGTCGGATGCGAACATCAAAAATGTCTATGACGAAACAACCTTTAATGAAGCATTTTCTGTAAAGAATTTGCTGGAACTGGCAGACCTTCTGGATACTTGCAATAACTACCGAAAAACCGATAACAATTTCACCGAGGCCAACAACCGCGTGGCCATGAAGCTGAGCCCGGAACTGGTAGTGTCTGCTACCGCTTCGGCCATGGTAAGCCGAAATCAAGTGGGCCACGTATTGTTTAATACCGGAGATAATGAAATAAACAGAATTAATTTTCCAAATGCAACCAGCTGGTCCGAAAATCTTGCCTGGGGAAATTCGGATCCATATGATGGTTGGTATGTGAAGGAAAAGAAAAGATTCGATAACAAAGAAGAAGGTGTCACCGGACACTATACAAATATCATGGGAGATTTCGGTGCTGCCCCGATGACCGGCATCGGTATCTCCTACGGCTCTGAAGAGTATAGAGTGTCTTATTGCCAGCGTTTCGCCAACCGTGCAGTGGGTAAGACCTACACCTCGCAGGAGTGGCGGAATGCGGTGAACAGCTTCGCTTCCGATGCAAAGGCCAAGCTGGATCATGCAACGGCAACGAAGGAAAAGATCGAAGCCAAGGATTCTTCCGCAGTGAAGTACTACACCGATGCGGAGACCGCACTGCAGAATGCGAAATCGGATCTGGCGGCAAAAGAAAAGGCCGTAACGGACGGGGAGAAGGCCGTAACCGACAAGACCAACGCATCTCAGAATTTAAAGAGTCAGATGGATGCGGCGAACAAATCGGTAACCGATGCAGAAACCGCGGTATCCGAAAAAGAAGCGCTTCAGCAAAAAGCACAGGACGCCAAGGATTCCGCTCAGAAGGAGTACGATCAGGCGAAGGCCATCGACCGCGAGAATCCGGAGACCTACCGGGATGCTTTTCCGGAACTGGTTCAGGCAGTACAGGCGGTAACGGACAAGAAGTCCGATGTTAATCAAGCAAAGGCTGCACTGGACACTGCAGTGAAGGAAACGGAAGCGACAGAATCGACTCTCCAAGATGTCCGGAAGACGTACGAAGAAGATAAGACGGCATTTGAAGAAGCGAAGAAAACCTATGATGATTTTGTGAAAAAAGAGTCTTCGCTGGAAATCCGAAAGGTGGTTCTTTCCAAAACCTTGCTGACTTACAACGGCAAAGTGCAGAAGCCGTCCGTAAAGGTCTACGATGAAAACGGCACACGGATTACCACAGGATTCAAAGTAAGTTATCCGTCCGGGTGCAAGAATTTGGGCAGCTACAAGGTGACCGTTACCGGAACCGACAATTACAAAGGCACGGTAACCGCATCCTACGTAATCCGTCCGGCAAAGTGCAAAACACCTTCCGTGAAAGCGGGCAAAAAGAAAATGACCGTAAAGTGGAAAAAGCTGGGCGGCGGAAGCCAGACCTATCAGATCTACGTTCTGAAGAAGGGCACCAAAAAGGCGAAGTATTATACGAGCACAAAGACTTCGAAGACCATTAAGAAGCTGGCAAAGAAGAAAACCTACTCCGTAAAGATTCGAAGCTATAAGAAAATCAGCGGAAAGACCTATTACGGGGCATGGTCCGGAACCAAGAAGGTGAAGATTAAATAACCCGGAAGGTTTTTAAGAACAAATGTTTGCACGCAGGCTCCGAAAATGCTATACTGTAACGTATCATAAAACTATTCCGGAAAGGGTACGAAATGGAGAAAAATATTGTCATTAAAGGAGCCTGCGAGAACAATCTTCAGGATTTGAATGTAACGATTCCCCGGGACCAACTGGTGGTGTTCACCGGTTTGTCCGGTTCCGGGAAGTCGTCGCTGGCTTTTGATACCATATATGCCGAAGGTCAGAAGAAATACGTGGAAAGCCTGTCTGCTTATGCCAGACAGTTTTTGGGATTGATGAAAAAGCCGGATGTGAAGGTGATTGAGGGCCTTTCTCCGGCTATTTCCATTGACCAGAAAACCACCAACAAAAACCCGCGTTCCACGGTGGGAACCGTTACCGAGATCTACGACTATTTGAGACTGCTTTATGCGCGAATCGGAATTCCGCACTGTCCGATTTGCGGCAGGGAGATCACCAGCCAGTCCGTGGACAGCATTGTGGACCGGATTGCGGGACACGAGATCGGTACCCGCCTGACGGTGCTGGCGCCGATTATTCGGGGGCGAAAGGGCGAGCATAAAGGGGTTTTCGGCCGAATCCAGAGAGACGGCTACACCCGCGTTCGGGTGGACGGTGAGATGCATCGCCTGGATGACGGAGAGATTCTTTTAGAGAAGAACAAGAAGCATACCATCGAAATCGCCATCGACCGGATAGTGGTGAAAGAAGACAACCGGAGCCGTATTGCGGAGGCGGTAGAGCTGGCCATTCGGGAAGGGGAAGGACTGGTGAACGTTCTTTTTGCCGAAACCCAAGAGGACGGAAGTCGAAAGGAATATGAGGAGACCTTCAGCACGCTGCTGGCCTGCCCGGAACACGGCATCGGCATCGAGGAGATGGAGCCGCGGATGTTTTCGTTTAATGCGCCTTACGGTTCCTGTGAGACCTGCACCGGACTTGGTTTTACCCTGCGGATTAAGCCGGAATCGTTGGTGACGGATGAGAACAAGAGCTTGGTGAAAGGTGCGATGGGGAATGTTTTTGCCTCGATGGATGCCATGGGGTTCTACCGGCAGATGCTGCAGCAGCTGGCCATCGACCACAACACGGACATCACCCGGCCGTACAAGGATCTGCCGGAGGATTTCAAGAAGGAACTGATCTACGGAACGGGAAGCCGGAAGCTGAAGTACACCTACACCAGCAAGAGCGGGCGTGTTTCCCATATGAATCATACTTTTGAGGGCATCATACCGAGTCTGGAGCGCCGCTACGGTGAGTCCAAGTCCGACTACATCCGGGAGAAAATCGGGGCCATGATGACGGAGGCGGAGTGCCCGACCTGTCACGGCAGGAAGCTGAAGGATACGGTTCTGGCGGTGACCGTGGGGGGTAAAAACATCATCGAAGTGACGGATATGTCCGTGATTCAGGCGATTGATTTTTTCCGGAAATTGGAACTGACGGAGCGGGAGAAAGCCATCTCGAAGCTGATTACCAAGGAGATTATGGACCGGCTGTCCTTCCTGCAGACGGTGGGACTGGGATACCTGACGTTGTCTCGGGCAGCGGGCACCCTTTCCGGCGGAGAGTCCCAGCGAATTCGGCTGGCCACTCAGATCGGATCCGGTCTTGTAGGCGTCCTGTATATTTTGGACGAGCCGAGCATCGGCCTTCACCAGAAGGATAACGACAAGCTTTTGCAGGCCCTACGAAACCTCACGGACATGGGCAATACTTTGATTGTGGTAGAACACGACGAGGATACCATGTACGCGGCGGATCATATTGTGGATATCGGACCGGGGGCCGGAATTTACGGCGGTAAGCTGGTGGCCCAAGGAACGGTAGAGGATATCAAGGCGTGTAAGGAATCCATCACCGGTCAGTATCTGTCCGGGGTTCGGAAAATCGAGATTCCGGCGGAGCGGCGGGAAGGAAACGGACTGTCTCTCCGGGTGCTGGGAGCTGCGGAGAACAATCTGAAAAATATCGATGTAGAGATTCCGGCGGGTAAGCTGGTATGCGTGACCGGTGTATCCGGTTCCGGCAAGAGCAGCTTGGTGAACCAGATCATTTACAAAGGGGTTGCGTCGGTGACCAATCGGCTGCAGGAGACGCCGGGAAAATACCGGGAGATTCAGGGTATCGAAAACTTCGATAAGGTTATCGATATCGACCAGTCGCCAATCGGACGGACACCGAGATCCAATCCGGCCACCTATACGGGAATGTTTGACCATATTCGAGATCTTTTTGCCCAAATGCCGGAAGCGAAGGTCCGGGGATATTCCAAAGGCCGGTTCAGCTTCAACGTGAAGGGCGGCCGATGCGAGGCCTGCCGCGGAGACGGCATTACGAAAGTGGAAATGCACTTCTTGCCGGATGTGTACGTACCGTGCGAGGTGTGCGGCGGTGCCCGGTACAACCACGAGACTTTGGAAGTAAAATACAAGGGAAAGAACATTTCTCAGGTGCTGGATATGTCCGTTTCGGAAGCCCTGCCGTTCTTTGCGAACCAGGCGGGAATCGAGCGGTATCTGAAGACATTGGATGAAGTGGGTCTGGGATACGTGAAGCTGGGACAGCCGTCCACACAGCTTTCCGGCGGCGAGGCTCAGCGAATCAAGCTGGCCACGGAGCTTTCCAAGCGGAGCACCGGTCGGACCTTATACATCCTGGATGAGCCGACCACGGGACTTCATTTCGCGGATGTGGACAAGCTGATGTACGTGCTGAACCGTCTGGTGGACGACGGAAACACGGTGCTGGTGATCGAGCACAACCTGGATGTGATTAAATGTGCGGATCACATTATCGACCTGGGCCCGGACGGCGGCGACGGCGGCGGAACGATTGTTGCCACCGGTACGCCGGAAGAAGTGGCGATGTGCCCGGAATCCTATACCGGTCAGTATTTGAAGCGGATATTGGAAAAAGCCGGGAGGCTTTAAGGAAGCAAACAAAAAAGACAGTGCCATCCGTTCTGCGGATGACACTTGTTTTGTATTGCGATTATTTCTCATGAACCCGTTTGCCGGTGATGTGGTGAATGTCCAGCTCCAGAATCTGCGTGCGCGAAGCATTAGACGTGGCAGTTTCAATGCCTTCTTCCCGGGTGGGATAGTACTTGATTCCCAGGTTGCACAGTTTCTCAAAGGCTTTCTTCTCATCGGAAACAAGGTGAATCTCACCGAATACGATGACGCTGTGCAGAGTGCAGGCCCAGTCCCCTTCCGAGTAGGTGCCTTTATCCAGTACGCAGAAGGATACTTTCCCGTTGGCCCGAAGGGCATCGATTTTGTGTCCTTCTTTTGCGCAGTGGAAGTAGATCTTGTTTTCGTCTTCATCATAAAAATAATTCATCGGGATGCCGTAAGGGTATCCGTCCTCGCCAAAGAGGGACAACACGCCTCGGCCCTCCTCTGCCAGGATTTTCCGGCATTCCTCATCGGTAATCTGCTGTTTGAAGCGACGCATTTTGCGAAACATAGCGGCACCGTCCTTTCAAGTTGTTTTTATATATCCGTTTATATCAATAAAAGTGTACCACAAACATGTGTGCGGAAAAAGAAAAAACGCATCCGAAAGGAATATCGATATCCTTCGGATGCGTTTTGATTCTTAGAAAATGCCGCCTGCAATTAGAACAGCAGATGGGCAATCGGGCAGACGATTGCCAGGGAAATAATGGTTCGTTCCAGGAAAATGACGAACAGCTCGAACAGGTTAATCGGCAGCTTGGAGCTGAGAATCAGCCCGCCCACTTCGTCCAGGAAAAGCACCTGGGTTACGGAAACCACTGCAACGATGAACCGAGTCATTGGAACCGCATTGGTGCCGGCGATGATTACCGATGGGGTGAACATATCGGTGAAGCCGACCACCATGGTGGAAGCCGCCGCAGCGACATCCGGTACCTGCAGGGCGCTGAGAAGCGGACGGAACGGCATGCCCAGCCAGTCGAAGACCGGGGTGTAATTGGCCACCACAAGGGCCGCGGTACCGATGCACATAACGGTTGGAAGGACACCGAACCACATGTTCAGGCAGTTCTTTGCACCGTTTCTGAAGAATTCGCCGACGCCTTTGTGGGCTGCGGCTCTCTTCATGGCCAGGTGCAGGCCGTATTCTTTCGAAGAAGTAAAACCCTCCGGCAGCGTTTCCGGCATGGCTTTGCCCGGAATCAGGTAATCGTTCGGCTTTTTCCGAAGCGGATAGATTCTCGGGCAGATTACCGCGCAGACGATGCCAATCAGGCAGATTATTAAGTAGTAGATGCCGAAATACTGGGTCAAATCCACCTGAGCCAGTACTACCATGGAGAAGGTGATGGATACGGCGGAAAAGCAGGTGGAAATGATGGATGCTTCTTTTGTGGAATAGTAGCCGCCCTCGTACTGATTGCAGGTGAGCATAACGCCCAGCGTGCCGTCACCGATCCAGGAGGTGATGCAGTCTACCGCCGCACGGCCCGGAACCTGGAACAGGGGACGCATGAACTTCGTCAGCAGGGCGCCCACGAATTCCAGAAGACCGAAATCCAGAAGAAGCGGAAGCAGGAAGGAGGCAATCAGGAAGATGATGACCAATCCTACGATGAGGCCGAGGGCCATTCCGCCCTGATCCGGCCCTGTGATGGCACCGATGAATTTCGAAAATCCCCGGCCCTGTTCATTTCCCAGATTGAAGTAGGCCAGCCAGCAGAAGATGCATCCCAGCACGCGGGTAGCCGCCCAGAATGGCGTGCAGCAGAACGCTTCCTTCAGGAGCGTATTTTCCATGATGAATTTCGGTTTGGCGAAAGCCATCAGGCACAGTACAGCCGAAACGGTTAGGATGAACAGGCAGAGACCGGGCAGGATGCTTTCTGCGATTGCAGAAATCCAGTCCGCGATGATTTTGACGGCGATGGTCCAGCTTCCGTCCACCTTGATTGGAATCATGAATAGGAAGATTCCGATGACGGAAGGCACAATGAACCGCGCCTTGCTAACGTTCTTTTCCATAGTGATATTTTCCTCTCTCTTTCTTTGTTCGCACGGATTATGTATTGTAACCCGTACAATGTGAAATTATACATGAGTGTGAATATCATTACAATCCGTAAATGGAAAATATTTCGGAGATATTAAATTGAATCGGATGGGGAGAGAATTAAACTAGCGTTAGACTGAGATGAATGACTTTTTCTCGCGCACATGTGGTAGAATGTATTTGGTTTATGGACTTGACAGATTTCTTGATTCTCTTTGGTTGCAGATATTGTGCCAAAGACATTATCCTATGAGTTTTGCCAAGTATCGGGGTTTAGAAAAGAAAGGATTAAAAGATGAAGAAGAGGGGATTAAAAACAGGGATCAGTGCACTTATTAGCGCTGCAGTATTGACAACAACAGTGATACCGGCAGCTGCAGATGCAGATAAAGTCGTTTCCGAATCAGCAAATTCAGATCATAAAAGTATCCGGGAAGAAAACACCTCAAAGGCTGTGGCAGCTACCCCCGCAAATTTAGAGGAAGCAAAAAAGGCATTGTCCGATGCAGAAAACGTAATGGAAACTGCAGAAAAAGTAAAGAACGATGCAGAAAAGGCCCTAACCAATTCAAAAGATAAAACCGAATCTGCGAAGACAGAGTCAGCATCTGCAGAGGATCACCTAACGAAAGCCCAGAAGAAGTCTATTGATGCATTTGCAACAGTTGTAGAAAAGAATGCTGCGAATGTTTCAAGTAAAAATGATGCCTTGAATGCAGCTGAGAAAGAACTGACTGAAGCAAAGACTGAAAAAGAATCTGCAGATAAGGCAGTGTCGAATGCAGAAGCAGACAAAGAAACGGCGAATAAGGCTTATCAAGAAGCAAAAGATCAGCTTCCGGGAGCACAAGAGGCCTTAGAAAATGCCAAAGCAGAGGAAGAAAAAGCGAAAGCTGATGCAGAGAGTAAATCAAACGAATATGAAGAAGCCAAAGATGCTTATGACAAGGCGGTATCTGATGCAGCGAAAGCATCCGACAATCTAAAAAAGGCAAAAGCTGAAAGAGATTCAGCAAATATATTGAAAGAAAATGCGGCAAAAGAACTTGCCGAGGCAAAGGAAAAGGTAAACACACTTCAGGAAAAACTGAAAGCAGTAGACGAGGATTCGGATAGCTACAAAGCTATTTCCGATGAACTTGAAGCCGCTAAGAATGTTCTTAATACAAAAGTAGATGCTCTAAAAGCAGCGCAAGAGGGCCTTACTGACGCAGAGGAAAACTTGAAATCTGCATCAGATCAGTATAATGAGGTAAAGGCTTCTGCAAACGAGCTAATGAAACTGAAAGAAAAGGTGTCAGATACAAAGACTGCACTAGATGCAGCAGAAGCAACGCTAAAAGAAAAACAAGCGGTATCCGAAAAGGCAGAGCAGGATAAGACCCAGGCAGAGGACGCAGTGAATGCTGCAGCAGATGAACTGACCCAGAAGAACAAAGAGGTAACCGATGCAGAGAAGGAAGCATCGGATGCAGAAAAAGAATACCAGGATGCTCAGAAAAAGTATGAACAGGACAAGAAAGCGGCAGAGGATGCGCTGAATTCTGCCAGAAAAGAATATGAAGAAGCCGGAATTCGGTTCCTGTCAGAGAACATGACAACGGATAAATCCTATGAACAAATAGTTGCAGATACAATATCTGATGAACGTCTTACAGAAGAAAACGTGTTCGTAGAAGACGGAAGTATTGAATACTTCAAAAAAAATCTAAAAGAGATGCTTAGCGTGAAAGCTCTTTTGCAAGCCGCAGAGGTATCAAAAATCGGAAATGCAGATCGTTTAAAAGAAGGCGTTGACGAATTAAGGCTGGACTATAACCTGATGATGTTTTCTGCTATTTGTAATGCAGTGCAGACTGTAACTGGCTGTGAACATATAACCGATGACAGGGTAAATGAAATTCTGGGAATAGAATACGCAACAGGGAAAAAAAGATTGGAGAGAATCTTTGTATGGAAGGCCTAGAAAATCCATATCTTGGCTGGTATGATGATGAAAAGTGGCTAATGGAGGAAGAATACCGAAAAAAAGAAGAAGATCCAAACTACAAGATAAATTACAGTTTATTTGGGCACTATAATACGCTTCGCAATAAAGTGTATAAAACAACGGGAGTATCCTGGTATGGCGGGGCCGGCGAGCAGTTCTTTTCCGCACAGGATGATACTTTTGGCCCGACCTGCACACCGGATGAGTTTATTGCAGGACTTACATCTTATGCAAAGAAGTATGAGGATGCGGTTACCAGTGCTGAAAATACGAAAAAATCTCTGGAAGCAAATGAGCCGGAATATCTCACTGCTGCCAGAACAAGACTGGAAGAAGCAAAGAAAAAGCAGGAAGCAGCTAAGAACGCTGCATCTTCTGCAAAAGAAACCCTTGCTGATGCAAATAGCCAGCTTGAAACAAAGACAAACGAGCTGAAAGTCGCAACAGAGGATTATGAGAAGTATAAGGCAGGCACTTATGCTGAAGCAAAATCTTCTTATGAGGCTGCATCCTCTGCACTGACTGCATTCAATACGGCCAATCCGGAAATTGAACAAAATCTGAAAAATGCAGAAACAGTTTTGGATCAGGCGAAGGCTGCTAAGGAAGCAGCAGAAACAGGATATAATGAGGCTCTGTCTGAAAAAAATGAGGCCGAGACAGCATATAAGAAAGCTTCCGCGAATATGCAGGAACGGAAAACTGAGATTGCAAATACAAAGTCGGAGCTTGAAATTGCACAGGCAGACGTCACAACAAAGCAGATGGCTTATGAGAATGCCGCTAGAAACTATGACGCCAGCGTACAGGCAGTAAGTGACCGAAAAGCAGAAAGTGAGGCATTGGAATCGGCTAAGAATGAGGCCGAAAAAACTCTGAAAGAGAAGGAAAGTGCAAAAGACCAGGCAAATTCAAATTTACAGGAAAAGAACGAAAAAGTTTCCTCTGCGGAAAACGAACTTGCATCAAAGGAAAGTTCTCTTAATGCAGCAGAAGCAGCATTAAGTCAAGCGGATTCTGCACTAAAGACAGCCAATGAAAGAAAGACAAAAGCCGAAGAATCAGTGAAAGAAAAGCAGAGTGCTGTAGATACAGCATCAAAGGATCTGAAAGCTGCGAAAGAGAAATATGAGCAGGCAAAGAAGGTAAAGAAAGAGGATCCATCCACTTACGAAGAGAACTTCCCAGAGCTTGCAGAGCTGGAAAAGAGTGTATCAGCCGCTGAGAAGATCCTTAACGAGAAGAAACAGGCTCTTTCCGATGCGGAAGAAAATGAAAAGTCCGCACAAGATGCATACGATAAAGCATGCAGGGAATATGCAGCAGCAGTCGCAGACTACAATATTGCTTTATCTTATGTGGACAAGTACACGGTATACGATATCGGCAAGGTATCCGGCATCAAAGTATCGGGTGTCTCCAATAAAACATATACCGGAAAAGCTATAAAGCAGAATATCAAGGTAACGCACAACGGAAAGCCGGTAACATTTAAAGTATCCTACTCGGGTGGAAATACGACGGTAGGAAAACATACAGTAATTATTACAGGCACAGGAAAGTATACCGGAACAAAGAAATACACATACAGCATCCTTCCAAAGACAGTAGGCGGGAGATCCTATAAGAAGAAGAAAACATCTATAACGGTATCCTATAAGAAAGTGAAAGGGGTATCTGGATATCAGATCGCTTACAGGGTCAAAGGGGCATCAAAGTGGAAATATAAGACCACAACTGGAAAGTCCAAGAAGCTTTCGTCTTTGAAACGTCGTAAGACCTATGAAATCCGTGTCCGTACATACAAAACTGTAAGGAAAACGAAATACTACAGTAACTGGAGTGGAATTTCAAAAGTCAAAACAAAGTAGCAGTTATCAAAATAGAGGCGAAAGTTAACGCAACCTATGAATAAACAAAAGCGAGGGAGAGTTATGAAGAAATTGAAGAAAGCTGCTGCCGGAGTCTTAACGCTGGCTCTTAGCTTCAGCATTGTCGGCACCAGCGTTGCACCTGCATTTGCAGACGATACAGGAAAGAACTTGGAAGAACTCCAGAAGGCCGTTACGAAGGCACAGGAAGAATATGATGTGGCGGAAACTGCTTATGATAATGGTGCTGTTAAGTTCCTAGAATCTGATATGAAGTGACCTTTGTCAAGAGAAAATATTCCGCTTTTGAAAAGTCACTACCCGAAGGTATCTTGTAA
>CAKQWJ010000028.1 GCA_934278925.1 uncultured Clostridia bacterium
AGTAGTGTAGTGACTATTCAAGTATACGGGTAAATCCACGTTGCTACAAATGTGAGGTCACTTCATATTGTCTAAAAATAACTGATCAATGCCGTGCCCGCGACCATGACCGCCAGTCCGATGATTTTGCGCGGGGTCACCGGCTTCTTCGGAATTCCCAGGAATCCGGCAGCGTCAATCACCACGCCGGCGATGGTCTGCCCCAGAATATTGAGGATTGCCGCCAGTCCCGTGCCCATGAGCAGCTGCAGGATGACGTTTCCGCCCACAATGGTAAAAGAACACAGTCCGCCGGTCCACATCCACCAATGTCCCTTGATTTTCGGGAGGGTCGGATCGATGATGCTGCCCGGGCCCTTGACCAGCCGAAGGATGAGAATCACTGCCAATGCCCCCAGCAATCCCCCAATCATGGAGATGATGGTTGCCCGAAAGCTGAGTCTCGCCACGATGCCCAGTCGTCCGTTCACCGCAATCTGCACGGAGCAGGCAACACCCGCGATAAAATCCAAGAATCGGTAGAAGTTGATGCCCTTGGCTTTCTCCTTGCCATCCGATTTGATGTTTCCGGAAACCGCCACCACGCTGGCAAAAACAAGTACCGCCCCCACCGCTCTCAGGAGCGTCATGGGGATTACCGCGGATTCAAACACGCCGAAGTGATCGATGTACAGTCCGGACACAATCTGTCCCAGCACCAGGAAAACCACGGTCTCCACGCTTCCCAGTTTTGGCAGGCACAGAATGCTGAAGATGACGATGATGTCTCCGCAGATGCCGCCCGTCCAGATCCACCACGGCTCTTTGGCAATTGTCCTCAGTGGGATGTACAGGCTGCCCTGAAGCACCAGCAACACGCAGCCGGTGAGAATCATCGCCAGTATGAATGTCGTACAGCTCGGCAGAAGCGGCGACCGCAGCCGCTGGCTGAGCTTCGTGTTCAGACTTGTCATGATGGGCTGGGCGCAGCCCACCACGATACCCAGAATAAAACCAATCATTACCTATAATGTCCTCTCTTATTGTTTCTTCCTTTGAAGTCTATCAAGGGGATTTTCACTTTGCAAGGATATTTTTCCTCCGGCTTTCAAACCATCACATTTTCTCATTTGTTTCCCCGTTTATGTTTAAATTCCAATGGTTCTATGATATTATTTTAAAGGTTATGGTTTTTGAAATGAGCCCTGTTTTTCAAGCGATTGGGGGTTTCAAAAAGACAGATATACACAGCGAGGAGTGGAAAAGTGAATTACACCGAAGCCAGGGAGTACCTGGAGAACGTGTCCGCGTCCGGGATTATCCTGGGCCTGGACTCCATACGAGCGCTCATGAACGAGCTGGATAACCCGCAGGACGATCTTCGAATTGTCCACATTGCGGGCACCAACGGAAAGGGATCCATCCTTTCCTACACAAAGAACATCCTCATGGATGCGGGATACCGGGTGGGCTGCTACAGCTCCCCTTCCGTCTTCGGCTATCTGGAACGCTTTCAGATTGACGGGGAATGGATGGCAGAGTCTGAATTTCCGGAACTTGTGCAGAAGATAAAGGATGCGGCGGATCGAATGACGGCCAAAGGCCTGAACCATCCCACGGTTTTCGAACTGGAGACCGCCATCGCCTTTGAATATTTCAAGGAAAGAAAGTGCGACTACGTGATGCTGGAAACCGGCATGGGAGGCGACTTGGACTCCACCAACGTCATTAAGAGTCCGCTGGTGTGCGCCTTTGCGTCCATCAGCATGGATCACATCGGCATCCTGGGAAACACCCTTCGGGAGATCGCCACCTGCAAGAGCGGCATCATCAAGCCGGGCGCTGCCGTGGTAACCGGACCTCAGGATCCGGAGGCCATGGAAGTCCTGGAAGCGGCGGCCGAGTCCATGGGCTGCCGTATCACCCGCACCGAGGACTGCACCCGAAAGGAACATTCGCCGGAGGGTCAAACCTTCTTATATAAAGGAAGAGAATATTTCATTCACCTCCTGGGTCGGCATCAGCTCCGGAATGCGGCGGTAGCCATTGAGATTGCTTCTGCCCTTCAGAAAACCGGTGCCGAAGTCACCGAAGAGAATATTCGAAACGGTCTTGCGGAAACCCGCTGGCCGGGACGTCTGGAAATCATCCGGAAGGGTTCCAAGACCTGGATTCTGGACGGCGCTCACAACGCAGCGGCGGCGGGATGCCTGACGGAAACGCTCCGGGAATGCTGGCCGGACACGAAGTTCACCGCCGTTACCGGTGTTTTTAGGGACAAGGAGTATTCGAAAATCGCCGAAATTCTCAGCGGTGTGCTGGACCGTGCGATTTGCATCGATTTGCCGGACGGCAGCCGCAGCCTTCCGAAGGAGGAACTGGCCGCAGTGTACGAGAATGTCGGTGTGAAATCGGACGTATCGGATTCTATCGAGACTGCCATAAAAGAAGCGACAAGCGACGCGGTACTGGTGACCGGCTCGCTCTCCCTGCTTCGGTCGGCCAAGGAAGGGATTGAGAAATTTTATTTTTAGGAAATTATTGCAAAACTGTGAATGAAGAGAGGAGCACGGAAGTGGATACAGAAAAAATTAAAAAAGCAGTTGTTATGCTACTCGAAGGAATCGGGGAGGACCCCGATCGGGAGGGGCTGGTGGAGACGCCGGATCGAATTGCGAAGATGTACGAGGAGATCTGCGGCGGAATAACGGTGGATGCCAAGGAGCATCTGTCGAAGGTTTTCACAGTTGACAGTGATGAGATGGTGGTGGAAAGGGATATTCATTTCTATTCCATGTGCGAGCATCATATGCTGCCGTTCTTCGGGAAGGTGCACATCGCCTACATTCCGAAGGGCGAGGTTGTGGGGCTTTCCAAGCTGGCCAGAACTGTAGAGGTCTATGCCAGAAGGCTGCAGCTGCAGGAGCGCATGACGGCGCAGATTGCGGACGCGATTATGGATTGCCTGGAGCCGGCGGGCGTGATGGTGGTGTGCGAGGCGGAGCACCTGTGCATGACCATGCGGGGTGTGAAGAAGCCGGGCACGAAGACGGTGAACGTGGTAACCCGAGGCGTGTTCTCCGGGAACGACAGCCTGCAGAACAGTTTTTTCAACCTGCTGAGCATCCGCTAGGACGAATCGATGGACGAAAGATATAACAGAATTATACGAAACGAAGAATTCAATCGGCTGCTGGACGAGATTGAGGCGCTGGAGGCGGACCGCATCTACTGCCGACACGGGCTGGAACACCTGCTGGACGTGGCGCGGATTTCCTACATTCAGGTGCTGGAAGACGGATTGGATTACGACAAAAGCATCCTCTATGCCGCCGCACTCCTCCACGATATCGGACGAGGCGATGAGTACCGAGGTGTCGGTTCCCACGATGAAGCCGGTGCAGTAATTGCGGAAGGAATTCTTTGGGACTGCGGATATACGGAATCGGAAATTAAGCTGATTCAGGAGGCCATTCGGGAGCACGGAGAAGAAGGTGGCTCGGAACTGAGCGCCCTGCTCCACCGTTCGGACAAAGTCTCCCGAATGTGTTTTCGCTGCAAGGCCGCAGATACGTGCAAATGGAAAGTTAAGAACGAAGGGATAGAAAAATGATTATCGGAAATAAAGAATTTGATCTGGCGAATAAAACTTATGTGATGGGAATCCTCAACGTGACACCGGATTCCTTCTCCGACGGCGGCTGCTGGAACAACTTGGACCGCGCCCTCGCCCACGCGGAGAAAATGAAAGAGGAAGGTGCCGCCATCATCGACGTGGGCGGCGAGTCCACCCGACCGGGATACACTCAGATCAGCGATGAAGAGGAAATCGAACGAGTGGTTCCGGTGATTGAGGCACTGAAAAAGGAAATTGACCTTCCGATTTCCATCGATACCTACAAAAGCACCGTGGCAGATGCGGCGCTTTCCGCCGGTGCCGACCTGGTAAACGATATCTGGGGGTTCCTGTACGACGAGAAGATTGCCGGTGTAACTGCGAAATACGATGCGGCGTGTTGCCTCTCCCACAACCGAGAGGTTCCGGTATATGAGAATCTGGTGCCGGATGTGATCGGCGACCTGACAAAGAGCGCACAGATTGCGCTGCAGGCCGGCGTTCGGAAGGATGCCATCATCCTGGATCCGGGTGTGGGTTTTGCAAAGAGCTACGAGGAGAACCTCACCATCCTGAAGCATCTGGATGAGTTCACCCGGCTGGAGTATCCGATTCTGCTGGGCACCTCCAGAAAATCCGTCATCGGCCTGACGTTGGATCTGCCGAAGGATCAGCGGGAGGAAGGAACGCTGGTGACCACGGTTCTCGCCGCCCAGACTCACTGCGGTTTCGTCCGGGTACACGACGTGGAGAAGAATGTAAGAGCCATCAAGATGATGGAAGCGATTAACGGGGTAAAATAAAATGCACAGACAAGATACCATTCGAATTGAAGGGCTGGAGATTTTTGCAAATCACGGGGTGCTCCCGGAGGAGAATGTTCTGGGACAGAAATTCCTTGTATCCTGCGAGATGGAGGTGGACATCCGACCGGCCGGTCTTTCCGACCGCATCGAGGATTCCGTCAACTACGCGGAAGTCTCCCAGCGGATTAAGCAGGTCATGACCGAGAATACTTTTAACCTAATCGAAGCCTGCGCCGAGCACGTTGCCAAAGCCGTGCTGGAGATGGATGAACGCATCCGCGGCGTGTGGATTGAAATCAGCAAACCTTGGGCGCCGGTGGGCCTGCCCCTCCGCACCGTTGCGGTGAGCTGTGAACGCAGACGTCACGATGTGTTCGTCGCACTGGGTTCCAACCTGGGCGACTCCCGGACGCTGATCGAAGAGGCGGTGGCCAAAATGGATGCTGCGGCCGACATTCAGGTGGAAGCGGTTTCCACCCTGATTGAGACGGAGCCGTACGGTGTAACGGATCAGCCGTCCTTCCTGAACGGTGCCGCTCGGATCACCACCCTGCTCACCCCACACGAACTTCTGGATGAACTTCACCGCATCGAGGCGGAAGCCGGTCGGGAGCGAATCATCCATTGGGGCCCGAGAACCCTAGACCTGGATATCATCTTCTACGATGACCTGGTGATGTCCGACGACGATCTGTGCATTCCGCATGTGGACATGCACAACCGCTCCTTTGTCATCGAACCCATGAAGGAGCTGGCTCCGTACAAGATGCATCCGGTGCTGAAGAAGCGGATGGTGGAGCTGTAAACTGAATCCGCTCCATGGTCTCTCCCAGATTTCCGTGGCCGTAGCCCATATGGTGATTCGGCTTATTCTTTCCATGGTAATCCGAACCGCCGGTGCGAATCAGTCGGTACTTTTCGGAAAGTGCTTCCAGGTACCGGGTGTCCGCCGGGCGGTTTTCTGTGTAGTAAGTCTCTACCCCTTGCAGACCATCCTCTGTGAACCGGCGAATCATTTTTTCCAGTTCCGGATGACTCAGAAAGCGGTATCGTACCGGGTGGGCCAGTACGGGGATTCCTCCGGCATTCCGGATCAGCTGTATGCACTCCTTCGCCGGCGCCTTTTCCCGGTTGACGTAGCAAGGTTCTCCCGGATTCAGGAATCGGTCAAAAGCATCCCGGATGGATTTGGCATACCGGTGCCGAACCAGCCACCGAGCAATGTGGGGCCTGCCCACCGCTTCGTTTTCCCGCGTGCTCAGCTCCTCTTCCGGAATCGAAATTCCCATATCTCTAAATTTCCCCAGAATCCGTCGGTTCCGGCGTTGCCGCTCGCCTCGGTAATATTCCAGTCCCAACTGCAGTTCATTATTCTCCGAATCCACATTGTAGCCCAGGATGTGAATCTCATGTCCTTGGTAATCCGAGGAAATCTCCACACCGGGAATGATTCGAACGTTTTCAAATTCCCGGGCGGCTTTCTCCAATGCCGGAATTCCCGCCAGCGTGTCGTGGTCCGTTAAGGCCATAATGTATTCTTGCGGTTCTTCCGAAATCCATCCCTCCGACAGAGCCAGGGCCGTTTCCGACCGGGCAATCTCAATCAGCTTTTCCGGCGGTGTCGTTCCGTCGGAGGTCGTGGAATGCATGTGCAAATCCACAAATCTTCTATTTACTCCCATCTTGCATCCCCCACTTTATTCCATGCAAATGTTATACCTATGCAAAAGCACGCAGCGCCGCGTCGGACAACTGCGGGTTTGCGTGCTCTTTTTTTATTAGTTCCACTGATGCTCTTCCAAAGCCAGCTGAATCAATTCCTCCAGCAGCTGCGGTGCCGGTTTGCCCATGGCTGCCCAGAGCTGCGGATACATGCTGATATTGGTGAAGCCCGGAAGGGTGTTGATCTCGTTGAACACGATTCTTCCGTCGTTGCTGTAGAAGAAATCGCAGCGAGACAGCCCTCTGCAGTCCAGAGCTTTGAAAATCTCCACTGCATAGTTCCGAACCTGATTCAGTGTTTCCTCCGGAAGGTCGTCGATGACCCGCGTCCGGGATTCCGGATTGTTGTACTTCGCATCGTAATCGTAGAATTCGTCGGCGGACAGAATCTCGCCCACGCAGGAAGCCTTCGGTTCCTCGTTGCCCAGAAGGGCCACCTCGATTTCTCGGCCGGCAATCATCTCTTCCACCAGAACCTTGTCATCATAGAGGAACGCATCCTCGATGGCCGGGCGAAGATCCTCTGCCTTCTTCACCTTGTGGGCACCCACAGAGGATCCGGCAGAAGAAGGTTTTACGAAAAGCGGGAAGTTTCCGTCATCCACCGCCAGAGCCAGGGCAATCTGTTCCTCCGGATTTTTATCGTATTCGTATTTCTTCAGTACACAATACTTGGCCATATCCACACCGGTCACCGCCGCCAGCTTCTTGGTCACGGATTTGTCCATGGCATTGGCCGAAGCTCGAACGCCCGGTCCGCAGTACGGAATCTCCGCCAGCTCGAACAAGCCCTGAATGTCTCCGTCCTCTCCGTGGTCGCCGTGGAGCACCGGAATGATGCAGTCGATCCGGTGAAGTTCTGCGTGGTCGGCTTCGTCAAAAATCAGGAAGCCGTGGGCTACCGGATCCGCCGGAATCACCGCCTGACGATTGTCCGTTCTTTTTTCCCAATCTTCATTGGCGATTTCTTCATGGGAAGCCTTTGTCGCGTACCAGCGGCCCGCCTTGGTAATTCCGACCACAAGCACATCGTGGCCGCTCTCCTCCAAAGCAGTCAGCACATTGACCGCCGAGTTTCTGGACACTTCATGCTCATCGGATTTTCCCCCAAAAATAACTGCTATATTCATTCTCGTCCCTTCCTTTCCGCTATCACAATTCGATCCAAATGATTCAGATCCTGCAGCACCACTGCCGTGCTGTAATTCTCATTTTCTTCCAATAATTGACGAACCGCCTCACCCTGATCGCAGCCGATTTCCATCATCAGGTATCCGCCGTCCGCCAGATGCTTCTCCGCATTTTCCGCCAGGATGCGGTAGAACGTCAATCCGTCCGCTCCGCCGTCCAGCGCCAGTCTCGGTTCGTGATCCTTCACTTCCGTGGACAAAGTCTCGATGACATCGCTTTCAATGTACGGCGGATTGCTGAGAATCATATCGAAACGCTTCTGCTCCGGAATCGCGTCGAACATATCTCCCTGCAGGAAAATACACCGGGAGAACACCTCGTTAATCTGCGCGTTCCCCATCGCCGTACTCAGTGCCTTCGGACTCACATCCGTCATCGTCACTTCCGCATCCGGAAATTCGTGGGCCATGGTCACTCCGATGGCACCGCTTCCGGTACACATATCCAGAATAAAAGGATTCTCCCATTCCTTCGCCTTCAGAATTCCGATGGCCTGATCCACCAACACCTCAGTATCCAGCCTCGGAATCAGCACGTCCGGGTTCACCCGGAACATCAGCCCCATAAATTCCTGCACGCCGGTGATGTACTGCAGCGGGGTTCCGCTGAGCCGCATCTCGATGCGCCGCTCGTACTCCTTCCGATCGTCCTCTCGCAGCACTTCTTTGCTCCGCAGAATCAGGTCCGTTCGGGTATATCCCAGAATATACTGTAGAATTTCCTGCGCCTCGTTGGCTCCGTTCTCCACCATGGAGAGGCAGCTCTTACCCCAGTGGAGCAGGTTCCCCAGCGTGGCGTTGTCCGAATCATACCGGATACCGGGAATGTAGGTCTCATTGTCCCCTTCTTTTTCCATAAAATCAGCATCCGCCTCGGCCGCCGTTTCCGGCTCATCTGACCCTTTCGATTCTTCCGGTTCCTCGTTTTCCTTCACAATCAGTTTGGCATCCGTATCCACCACGCCGTCGATTACCGGCGCGTCGGAATCCACCAGTACCGCCTTCAGGGCCACAATGGCGATTTCCAGCTGATGATCCGTCGGCTCCTTCGTGGTGAGCTTCTGCATCATCAGACCCGGATAACTCAGCACCCGAACGATAACGTTGTCGCTCTTTCCGGCCAGCCGAAGCACCTCATAGCTCAGTCCCGCAATGACGGGAATCAGAAGGATTCGGGAGGCGATGCGCATCCACACGTTGGGCCACCCCAAGAATGAGAACAGCAGCAGACTGATAATCATGACGAAGATCAGGAAACTGGTTCCGCAGCGGGGATGCAGTGTGTAGAACTGCTGGGCGTTGGCCGGTGTCAGCTCCAGGCCGTTCTCGAAGCAGTGGATGGTTTTGTGTTCCGACCCGTGGTATTGAAACAGGGTCTGGATATCCTTCATCCTCGATATCAAATAGATATACAGTATGAACAGTACGATTCGGAAAAATCCTTCGCACAGGTTCAGCACGATGCTGTTGGAAACCCATTTTCCCAGCCAGTTAATGGCAATGGTGGGAAAGATGACGAAGATGCCGATGGAGAGTACCACCGCAAAGAGCACCGAAAGGAACAGCATCGCATTCCATGCCGCCTTCTCTCCGAAGCGGTTATTGATTTTCTGTTCCAGCGCTGAAGGCTCTCCCCAATCCTCTTCCGGGAAGTTCTCTTCCAGAATATCCGCCGATTCCATCAGGGTACCCATTCCCGTAACCAGGGAGTCCACAAAGGAAAGCACCCCTCGGAGAATCGGAATTTTCCGAAGCTTTCCTGCCGGTTTCAGTTTCTTCGTCCGCAAATAGATTTCATCCCCGGGAAGCCGCATGGCTATCGCCGTGCGATCCGCCCCCCGCATCATAACGCCTTCCATAATCGCCTGTCCACCGATGGATGTGGGGCAGGCTTCTTTAATGAATATCTTCTTGTAGTCCAATTGTTACTCTTCTCTTTCCTTTTCTTTGAAGATTTTATCGGTACAGTTTCCGGGTAATCAGCTCCACAAAGTCGTGATTGTTCTTCGTGTGGGTCATATCGTCGATGATATCTTCCGTGATTTCCGCTACGCTGCCGTTGGACATCTCCCGACGAATCATGTACATGGCGGTGAACTCCTCCGGCGTCAGCAGCAGATCCTCTCGCCGCGTTCCGGATTTGTACAGGTCGATGGCCGGGAAAATTCTACGCTCACTCAACTTTCGATCCAAGTGAAGTTCCATGTTGCCGGTGCCCTTGAACTCCTCGTAGATGACATCGTCCATTCGGCTTCCCGTTTCCACCAGTGCCGTCGCCAAGATGGTGATGCTTCCGCCCTCTTTGATATTTCGAGCGGCACCGAAAAATTTCTTCGGCGGATGAAGCGCCCCCGGATCCAGTCCGCCGGAAAGCGTCCTTCCGGAGGACGGCACTTCCATGTTATAGGCTCTTGCCAGCCGGGTGATGCTGTCCAGCAGAATCACCACGTCCTGACCTTCTTCCGCCAAGCGCTTCGCTCTCTGGATAACCATCTCCGCCACCTTGATATGATGGGCCGGCAGTTCGTCGAAGGTGGAATAGATGACCTCGGAACGCTCCAGGGATTCCTTCATATCCGTGACTTCCTCCGGCCGTTCGTCCACCAGAAGCACAATCTGCTCCATCTTCGGATATTTCTTTTCGATGGTCTGGGCAATCTTCTTCAGAAGCACGGTTTTTCCCGCCTTTGGCTGGGCCACAATCAATGCTCTCTGCCCTTTTCCGATCGGTGCCACCAGATCGATAATCCGGGTGGAAATCTCGATGCTGGAATCCTCCAGCGAAATCCGCTCGTTCGGGAATATCGGTGTAAGCTGATCGAAGTGGGGGCGCCGCCTGGTATTCAACGGACGGTTTCCGTTGACCGTCAGTACGTACAGCAGCGCGCCGTTCCGCTCTCCCTCGTTCGGCAGGCGGGTAATTCCCCGAATCTTATCTCCGGTCCGAAGTCCGAAGCGCCGAATCTGCGTAGGTGACACGTAGATGTCCTTCTCCGAGGATAGGAAATTGTTGAACCGAAGGAAGCCAAAGCCCCCCTCTGCAATTTCCAGAATACCCTCCATCTCCGGCCGTTCTTCCGGACTGTAGGTTCTCTCCCCCGCATCACGACTTTCGCTGTTCTCTGCGGACGTGTCCTGCGTTATTTCTTTTTCTTCCGTATTGTTTTCCTTCATGATAATCCTTTTACTTCAAACTATAACTCTTCCTGGGAGGTGATGGTGGACAGAATGGTATCGTCCTTCTTGTCCGTCTGACTCACTTCCAGTTTATCCACATCTTCCGGATCGATTTTCTCCTGGAGACCCAGCAGTGTCGGGCTCAGATAGATGGTACTCAGCGTCTCGCCGTCCATGCTGACCTTGCTTCGCTCCGTGAAATTCTTTCCTTTGATGTAATAATTGTCGCCGATTTTGACGATCTTATCGATCTTGATGTCCTTGTATCCCATGCGCATCTTGGTCTGCTTGTACGGATTCTTTCCGCCGAAGACGTAATCCTTTCCGTACAGCATGTCGTACGCCAGTGCTTTCTGATTGCTCAGGTAGCTGGACGACTTCTGAGAATTGCTCTGCTGATAATCGAAAATCACGCCCTGGTGGGACAGACCCGCGTCCTTGAGGAGCTGTGCACCGGCCTGGTACGAGTAGAGCTTTCGATCCTTCTCCGACAAGCCGATGTTGTCCCAGATTACATACCGGGTCTGGTACAGGTTGCCGTCCGCATAATCCGCGCTCTTCACATCCAGCGCCGGAATGTGGTCGCCGTAGATCAGCACGATGGTCGGCTCTCCGCTTTTCTTGATTTTGCTCAGAAGATCCCCGATAAAAGTATCCATCTGATGCGTTTCGTTTACGTAGTATTCGTACTTCCACTTAGTCTCTTCATCATCTGCCGTTACCGTGGTGTACGGATCCTTAAATACCTGCTCCGTCGGATAGCTTCCGTGACCCTGTACGGAAATGATGTGCATAAAAGAAGGATTTTTCGTGTTAGTCAGGATGTCCATGATGTCTCCGGTCATGGTTTTATCCTGAGCCCATCCGGTCGGCGTCAATTCGATGTTGTTCATGTACTCCACCGAGGTGAAGCTGTCGAAGCCCAGATTCGCGTATACTTCGTTCCGGTTATAGAACAGCGCCCGGTGATCGTGCATCGCATAGGTGGAATAACCGTTGTTCTTCAGCACATAAGCCATGCTTTCCAGAGTTTTTTTCCGGAGCTCTCCCTTGTACGGATATTCTCCCGGTCCGAAGAACTTCGCACTGATTCCCGTCAGCACCTCGAATTCCGTGTTGGCGGTACCTGCACCGCAGGCCGGTACTTCAAACCAACCGGAAGTGTAGTCTTTCATTAATTTTGTGAAATTCGGCGTCGGATCGTTGGACACCTTAATGTTGTGGAAATCCTGGGCGTAGGCGAAGGACTCCATCTGAAGCACGATGATGTTCGGCTTGGTATTGTCCGTCTCCTTCTTCGTCGGCGTGGTATCCGTTCCGTTCTTCGTCTTTTTCAAAATCTTCTGAATGGAACTCTTGGAATAATCCGCCGGCTTGGAAATGCCCTTGTTGATGGACGTGTTGATAAAGCAGTACGGGAATCCGTAATCGGTGTACGCGTAGTTCAAGTTACCGAAGAAGGTGGACAGCGTGCCCAGCCGGATCAGGCCGAATGTACTTCCCATCGCTGCCGCTACGGAAATCAGAACCACCGCGAAACTTCTTTTGTAGTTCACATTGTCCCACCGATAGCTGCTGATGTAGTACAGCACGATAATTGTACCGCCGATAATCAGCGCTGCGGCACCGAGAACAATCTGCAATTTCGAATAGTAGGTGGTGAGCAAGGTCAGGCCGTCGCCCAAGTTCTGCAGGTCGTACAGGGTAAAAGGAGTCATTCGCTTAATCAGAATGCATCCGTTCACCGTACCCAAGGTGCCCCACACAATCATGATGAGGAGCGTGACGAATCCCCTCCTTCGGAACAGAAGCGTCAGCGTCAGCGTGGCGAAAATAATCAGCCAGTTGTACAGGAACACCACCGGCTGCTTCCAAAGCATCATCACGCCGTTGAAAATTCCGTCGGTAGCTCTGGCAAAGGTCTCGATGTACAGGTACATCAGAAAGGACATTGCCGCCAACCGCAGAATATAGCGCTTCTCATGAAGATCCGCGTCGTGGAATCTCGGCTTTTTCTTCGGAAATTTCTCTCGGAACTTTGTCTGAATCTTATCCTTCACCGCAATCAGCTTGGAAAGAACCTTTCCCGGACTCTTTTTCTCTTTACGATTTTTCTTGAATAACTTATTCTTAATCAACTATCTCTGCCTCCAAATTGCATCGGATAATTCGGAAAATTCCTCCATGGTCAGGCTCTCCGCCCGGCGCTTTGGATCAATCCCGCATTCCTCCAGGGCTTTCTGAATTCCTTCCTTCCCAAAATGATAGGACGAATCCAGCGAATTCAGTGCGGTCAACGAATTCAACAGTGTTTTTCGGCGCATCATGAAACCGGCCTTGATGCACCGGAAAAAGAATTTTTCACTGGCCGGGGTGACCGGCGGTTCCTTCCGCAAATTCAAGCGCAGAACGACGGAATCCACCTTTGGTGCCGGATCGAAGCAATTCCGGTCGGCATCGCAAATTTTATCTACGGTGCACCGATATTGAACACCGTAAGTGATAGCCCCGGTGTTCTTGGTTCCCGGTTCGGCAATCAATCGCTCCGCCACTTCCTTCTGCATCATGATGGTAATGTTCTCAAACGGAATTCCGGATTCCAGAAGCTTCATGATGATCGGGGTGGTAATATAGTACGGCAGGTTTCCAACTACCTGTACCTTGGAGACATTGAACTTCTCCTTTCCTTCCCGAACCAGTTCTTCCAGGTCGATTTCCAGAATATCCCCATGAACGATTTCCACCCGGTCGTTCAATGCAAACCGGGTTCTCAAATACGGAATCAATCGGTCATCCAGTTCTACCGCAATCAACGCACCGGCGTAATTCATCAATTCGTCGGTCAGCACACCCTGACCCGGTCCGATCTCGATAACCAAAGTGTCCTCATCTGCCAGACTTCCAATGGCGATGTCCTCCACCACTCCGTGATCCGTCAGAAAATTCTGCCCCAGCTTCTTGGAATGATGAAATCCTGTACTTTTCTTCTTACTCTTACTCAACTCTGCCCTCTTTGTTCAGCGCCTCCAACAGCGCAGCTCGGTCAATGCCGAAAGCATTGACCTTCTTCAGAAATGTCTTGCTGTTTCCATAGCCGATTCCGAGAACCGCTGCCGCCTTCTCCCGGCGTGCAGCGGAACCTTCACAGCCCGATAAACCCAGCTGCTCCAATTCCTCCATGGTAATCGGTTCCGCATTCTCCTTTGCCGTTCCGGAATGCACCTTCTGCAGGGCCCGTATGATGGCGTCCGGTGAGGCGTTCTCCACGCCGATGTCTCCGTCCCGAGTCGCTTCCTCCAGCGGCAGATAGGCCTGCTTTGCTTCCGGGAAGCGGGCGGTAATCTTACGCCGAATCTCCTCCCCGGAGAAATCCGGATCCGTAAATACGATGATTCCCTTCTCCCGATAAGCCTTCTCCATCAGCGTCCAGGTTTCTTGCCGAATCCCGAATCCGTGGGTTTTTATGATCAATGCATCCACTGCTTTCAGCAGGGCAATCTCATCGTCTCTTCCTTCTACTACTATGGCTTCGTCTATCGCTATCTTCTTCATTCTATTCCTTATCTTCATCCGGGAAGGTAAAAATAATCTCGCCGGGATTCACCAGCCGAAGCTGCTCCCGAGCTCTCTTTTCAATATATTCCCGGCTATTCACGTTTTTCAGTTCTTTTTTCAGGTCGTCCCGCTTTTCCGAAAGCTTCAGGTTCTGCTTCTTCAACCGCTTATTCTCGGACTGAAGCCGAGTGATGTTCCGTACAGAAGCGAACAGGCCGATTGCAATTACAATCACCAGAATAAACACCACTTTGTTCGGTTTCCGTCGCCGCTTCTTACCGGAGGCCATCGCTTTTCGGCGGTTGGCTCTCTTCTGCGCTTTTTTCTGTTTCTTTCGGGCAGCCACCCGATCCTTCCGCGTCCGATTCAATTCTTCCACGGAAGGGTCGATGTACTCCTCGTATGGGTTTCTTTCCATTCAGAAAACACCTCTCTACTCGTTATTCAGCTGATTACCCTTATTGCTGCCGTACAGATACGGATATGGATCCACGTATTCTCCGCCGTTTGGATGAATCTCGAAGTGCAGGTGCGGTCCGGTACTGTTTCCGGTATTTCCCACCAGTGCAATCTTCTGTCCCTGGGCAACCTTATCCCCCACCTTGCACTTCACTGCGCTGCAGTGTCCGTATCGGGTAAAGGTACCGTTGTTATGGGTTACCTCTACGCACAATCCGTAGCCGGCAAAGTAGCTTGCTCGGGTGACGGTTCCGCCGTCGGAAGCATAGATTGGCGTTCCAATCGGCATACCGAAGTCCAGTCCGCCGTGAATTCTTCCCCATCTGGATCCGAAGTAAGAAGTAATGACCTCATTCTTCACCGGAATAATGTAATGACCGGTCGGATACCACTTCGGCTTGTCGTTGGTACCCACCAGAACCACCTTGTCCACGGATTTCTTGAGCACTTCCTTGTCTCGAATATCTCTCTTCACTTCCTTGCCGTTCTGATATACCACAGTACCGGTGATAATTTGTCTTCCGTTCACTCCCTTCTGGGTGACTTCTCGGTCTCCTCGATACATTTCCTTGGTCTTCTTTTCGATGGTCTTGTACTTGATGACCTCGGACATGGTACCGTCTTCCGTCATCTCTACGGTAATCGGTTCCACCTTTCGGTCGATTTCGATTTTGTCTCCCGACTCCGGTGTTCGAATGGAGGCCGTAACGGCAGACAGTGCGGTGACCGCATCTGTTTTTTCTCCCTTGCTTACGTTCTTATCGCCCTTTTCCGTTGTGTCCGCTTCTTCCTCTTCCCGGTTGGCATCACTCTGTCCAATGACTCGAATTTCCTGACTGTCTGCGCTATAGATTTCCTGCAGCTTCTCGGTATCCTCGTCTTCCATCACGATGTGCTGCAGGGACATCTTTCCGCCGTTTTCCAGAATATCCTCCGCTTCACTTCGTGTCATCACGCTGGTGAGCATGACGTTCACCGGCTTCACCTCTACGTGATGCTTAAATCCGATTTTCTGAAGCTGCATCCCCTTATCCGGTTTCCGGTAGTAATTCACCACGTCGTCCAACACCTTGTCGGCAACGCTCTTGGATTCCACCACGGCCAGCAGGCGGTCTTTTTCATAGATTCCGTAGCCCACCACATCAATTTCTGTCATATAGGTGAGCTTGTTCAGTGCCTGGTCGGCGGTATCGATATCCTTATTAGAGCTGGATACCTTCTTAAAGGTGATGTTCTGTCCTACTTTGAAACGAATCTTTGCGTCGTTTACCTTGGACAGCTTCTCTCCGGCGATATTCAAAATATTGTATACCTGCTCCTGGTCATCGACGTATCCCAGAATTCTTCCGTTATAGGAATATTGGTAGGATGTTTCATGGTCAAAAACAAGAAGCATAAAACAAATGATGACGATGGTACCGAAGAATGCGGTAAGCATTCCGGTCGCGTTGTGCTTATAGCGATTCCGGGCATCATTCATCTCATAGACCAAGCTGTACTTCATGGCGGCGAAAAACCGATCCACAGAAGCCTGAATTCGGTCATGGGTGGAAATCACATCCGCTGCTTCGTCCACGATAATTTTTCCCAGGGTGATCTTTCCTTCTTTCGCCGCTTTCTTTGCCGCCTTTTTCTTTCTCTTCTCCGCAGCCTTTGCCTCTGCTTCCGCCGCCTTCTTCGCTTTTGCTTCCGCCTTTTTTCTGGCAGCCTCTTCTTTCTTCGCGTTTTTTTCTTCTCTCTTTTTTTCTTTTGAGGATTTTTCTTCTTCTATATTGTCCTCCGGATTCACCGTTTCGGGCATCCGGTTATTCTCATTCATATTGTCTATCGGTTTCTTTTCAAATTCCATTCATATGCCTCTTCAATCCGCTGTCTCTTGCAGGAGCAAAACTGTCCGTCATCGGTAATCCCGGTATCCCTGCACTTCTCGCACCGATACTTCTTCTCCAGATAGTCTTCCGGATACCCGTTTTCGAGAAGCAATTCCCTCTTCTTCTTTTCCAGTTTATTCCGTTTCTCCATCTGGATCTTTTTCTTTTCTTTTACATTTGTTCCGAACTCGAAGGTCATCATAGCCTTATTCAGCTCGCTTTCCAGTGCCAAAACATCGGCCATCTGCGGAATTTTCCGAGCTTCTTCCATGTGTTCCTGGTACTCCAGCTCGGATTTATTTCGAATATATTCGTAATAGGCGCCCAACACCCTTCGGCTGACCGTCTTCTGATAACTGTCGCCCTTTTCGCTGTTGTTTGCGGAAGATTTTACTGCCTTCCGGGTATCAATTCCTCCCGCTTCCTTCATCTTATTTTCCAGAACACGGTTCACGTATCGCAAAGATGGTTCCCTCATTCCCGCAGTGGTCTTGCAGGCCTCCAGAATTTCGTTCATCTTAAACCCCCAGCTATCCAGCCAGGTATCCATCATCTCCCGGTCGGCCGGACTCGGGATTCGTTTGAATCCCACCTCACGGAAGATCCGATTGTATTCGGAATTTCTTTTGCTCTCACTGTCCAAAAGCGCTTTTACCTGGGCGATATCATGGCACCCGTCCTCCGTCCAGCGGATGGCTACTTTGGAAATGTAGTCCACGCTATACTTCTCCAGTTCCTTGCAGTATTGGATTGCATAGGAATAGACATCCGGTGTCACCCCGTAAATATTGATGGTATCCCGGATTTTGTTCGCTTCCTGCGTGGAAATCGGCTTTCCCTTCGCCTCTTCCAGATTCGTGTACAATGCCCGAATTTCCAGATCTTCCAGCCGCGCTACCTCTTCCGCCATAAGTTGCTCCGGCGTCTTGCTGACCGGTGCGTCCGTTGTGGCCTGCGGCGCTGCTTCCGGAGATTCCGGTGCCGTCTTTGCCGTCTTTGCCTCTTCCATCGGCGTTCCGAATATCTCTTCAATTTGGCTGATAAAATCAATTCGGTAGGACCGGGTTTCCGGGTCGTACACCTGCTGCACCGCCCCCTTATCTTCCCAATATGCCCACGCCTTTTCGATATCCTCCACCGGCATATTCAGCACGTTGGAAGTTACTTTTATATCTTCCGCACCGCCAAAGCCCGCATTCATCAGTCCAAAGAGGTACACCTTCACGTAATCCCCCGGAGCTGCCGGAAGCAGCTCGCTGATGAACATGTTCTCCACGCTGGTGCTGAACAGCAACGGATTTCGAGTGTTAATTTTTTTAAATCTTATCTTCGCCATTGTACTCCTGTTATGTGTTGATATTGTAATCCTACAGTATGCTTCTTTCTAAATTTCCGAACTTGGTATACTTTCCAATCCATGCCAGCTCCACGACGCCCGTGGATCCGCTTCTGTGCTTTGCCACGTGGACCTCGCAAGTATTGCTCTGCCGGCTCAGATCCACTTCATCGTCGTCTTCCGCATAGTAATCCTCACGCTTTAGGAAAATGACGATGTCCGCGTCCTGCTCGATGGATCCGGATTCTCTCAAGTCGGAAAGCTGTGGCTTGTGGTTCGGTCTTTTTTCAATGTCTCGAGATAACTGAGACAGCAGAATAACTGCGCAATCCAGTTCCTTCGCCAGAATTTTAATCTGACGGGTGATTGCACTGATTTCGTTTACACGGTCGCCGGACTTGAATCCCTGCTGGCTCATGAGCTGCAGGTAGTCGATGACAATCAAATCCAGTCCCGCTTCCGCCTTCCGTCGGCGGCACTTGTTCTTAATTTCCAGAACCGAAATATCCGATGTATCATCAATTACGATTTTGCAGTTTTCGAAGCTGTCCTGGGCTTCGCTGAGGCTCATCCATTCGTCCTGGGTCAGGTTTCCCCTCTTCAGGTGCTCCATCTCCACGGAAGCGGCCGTGGCGAACATACGCTCGCCCAGCTGTTCCTTAGACATTTCCATGCTGAAAATAATGACGGAGGCGCCGTCCGCCGCCGCATTTCCGGCCAGGTTCAGGGCAAATGCCGTCTTTCCCATACCCGGACGGGCTGCCAGAATGATCAGGTCCGTCTTGTGGAGGCCGCCCAGCAACTTATCCAAATCCGTGAAACCGGTGGTGATTCCAGGGAGCTGTCCCTTATTCCGCTCCAGCTCCTGAATCTGCTTGATGTTTTCTACCAGCACCTCATTGATGTCCGTGTAATTTCTCTTCTGGGTTTTATGGGCGATTTCGAAAATTCGCTGCTCTGCATGATCCAAAATAATATCTGCAGAGTTCTGCCCGTCATACGCCTGCGCCCGCATCTCGTCTGCTTCTTTTATCAGCTGACGCATGTTGGACTTTGCCAATACGGTTTCCGCATAGTACTTTGCATTTCCCGGGACGATTGCGTTATCCGACAGGCGGCTCAGGTACACCATTCCTCCCACGAAGTCCGCCGTATGCCGACTCCGCAGCTGAGAGTATGTGGTGTTCAAATCGATATTAACATTTCTTCGACACAAATCCTGGAACGCCTTGTATATTTCCTGGTGTTCCCGAAGGTAGAAATCCTCGGCGCGAAGGCGATCTGTCACGTCCATCACCGCATCTTCCGACTGAAGCATGGATCCCAGGACGGCTTTTTCCGCCTCAATATCCTGGGGCGGTTCCAGGCTGGTGATTAACTCCCTTTCTTCTGCCATTTCTCGTCTCTTCTATCCTTTATATATAGTTCCGCGATTACAGTTCCGCAAAATTCTATTCTTCGGCAATAACGACCTTAACGGTTGCGGAAACTTCCGGATACAGCTTCACCTCTACGGTGTGCTCACCGATTTCCTTAATCGGCTTGGAAAGAACGATTTTCTTCTTGTCAATCTTGTTTCCAACCTGCTTTTGAATCGCATCGGCAATGTCCATGGAAGTGATGGATCCGAACAACTTTCCGTTGTCTCCCACACGGGTCTTGATGGTTACCGTCTTAGATTCCAGCTTCTTTGCCGTTGCCTCTGCCGCCGCCTTCTCTTCTGCATTCTTCTTTTCGATGAAGGCCTTCTGCTTCTCCGCGCTCTTTACGTTCTGATTGGTTGCCGGAACTGCCAGGCCTGCCGGAATCAACCGGTTGTTGGCAAAACCGTCACTTACTTTTACAATATCTCCGGCTTTTCCGGTACCCTTAACGTTTTTCTTCAGAATTACTAACATGTCTTATTCCTCCTCTGTATTATCTTCATCGGTAAATTCCGGTAAAATCTCTTTGATTTGTTCAATGACTTCTTCCGGATTTTCTTCCACCTGTGCACCGGCGGAGGTGTGATGTCCTCCCCCACCGAAGCGCTCCATCAACATCTGTACATTCACATCTCCCAGCGAACGGGCGCTGATGACGGTCTTGTTCATATCGTTTTTGCCCAGTGCGATTGCCGCTCTCACGCCCTTTACGGAAAGCAGCGTGTCCGCAACCTGTGCGTTGATAATCTGGGCTTCTGTGGAATAACCCTGAGATGTGGCGATTACCACACCGTTATCCAGGTACTCCGCATTGGCAATGGCGTCCGCTTTGGACTGGAAGGTAGTGGCTTCGCTCTGGAAGAACCGTTTTACTTCCGAAGTGTCCGCGCCGGCTCTCCGCAGCCATGCCGCCGCTTCGAAAGTACGCACGCCGGTTTTGCTGGAAAAACTGTTTGTGTCCACGGTGATTCCTGCCAGCAGCGTCTCCGCTTCGAACTTGTTCACAATCCGTCGGGTTGCCGTATATTGAATGATTTCCGTCATCAATTCGCTGGCGGAAGAAGCGTAGGATTCAATATACGCCAACGTCGGATTGGCGATGGAATCGTCGGACAGACGGTGGTGATCCACCACAACCACCCGAAGGTTCTTCTCCAGAATATCACTGCACTCCACCATACTCGGGCGATTGGCATCCACGACGATGACCAGTGTCTTCTCATCCAGAATCTCCTTCGCCTTATCGCTGTTTATGATATTGTAGTTCTCCGTTTCCACCGCCTGGGTGTACACGGTTTGAAGGGCTTCGTTGTAGTTATCAATTACGATATAGGCGTCTCTCTCGTAATACCGGCAAATCTTGTATGCGCCGATTGCCGATCCGAAGCAGTCCATATCCGGCCAGCGATGCCCCATAATAACGATTTTCGAACTTTCGAGAATCAGCTGCTTCAGCGCATGGGCGATAATTCTGGACTTTCCCTTGTTATTTTTCTCCAGAGACTGCAGCTTTCCGCCGTAATAATGGGTGCGGTCCCCATTCTTTACTACCGCCTGGTCGCCCCCACGACCCAGCGCCAGCTCCAGTGCGGCTTCCGCCAGTTCTTTCGCACTCTTCAGGGACTTCATTCCCAAAGCCATGCCGATGCTCAGGCTGACCGGAAAGTCTACCTTCGTATCGATTTTTCGTACATCGTCCAGTACGGAGAAACGGCTTTCGATAATTCGATCCGCATCCCTCCGGTACACGGTCATCATGTAGGAATCCGCTTCGATGGAATCGATGGAGGCATCGTACTGTGCCGCCCATTTCCGAACGATACGGTCCACTTCCGTCGGAACTGCCAGCCGGCTGTCTTCCGTCGTGCTGGACATCATCTCATCGTAGTTGTCGATGCTGATATACAGGATGCATACCTGCTCCTGCCTTCTCTCTTCCCGCAAGGCATCTCTTTCCGTCACATTGATGAAGTACACGAAAATATCTTCATCATCCTTCGGGTCGTTGTTCGTCCGAAGGACAAAGGACTGAGAATTTCGCTCGATTTCAATCTCCGCCGCTTCTTCATCCCGTGCGGCAGCTACGAGAGCCTTTCTCTTCACACCGGTTAGAGCAAAGAAATTCTGCTCCGCGATGCCTTCATAAGCAAATACATCCTTCATCAGTGCGTTTGCCGCTTTGATGCATCCATCCGGTGCCAGTATGCAGGCGGGGAGCGGGATGTCCGCTAAGTATTCGTTTGCGCTTGAATTTTCTGTTACTTGTATCTGTTCCATAGTATTCTCGCAGTCTATTGTTCTATCCTTAATTCTTCTTTAAATTATTTTCCAACTGTTCTCAGAAGATCGATCAGTCGGTTTAATTCATCGACGCTGTAGTATTCCAGCTCGATTTTTCCCTTTTTCTTACCCTGCACGATGGATACCTTTGTACCAATCAAGTCTCTCAGGTCGTTTTCCACCGTTATAATTTCAGAAGATTTTTTCTTTTCCGGCTTCTTCGGTTCCTTCTTTCCGCCTTCTTTCAGTTTCTTTACGATTTCCTCCACCGTACGCACCGAAAGCTCTTCCTTTTCAATTCTCTCCGCCAACATCCGCTGCTTTCTCGGATCCTCTAACGACAGAAGTGTTCTTCCGTGAGCCGCGGAAATCTTTCCTTCACTCACCTTTTTCTGGACATCTTCGGGAAGCTTCAGAAGACGTACGGAGTTTGCGATATATGCCCGGCTCTTTCCCAGCGATTCGGATACCTGCTCCTGTGTAAAGCCGAATTTGTGAATCATCTGCTGCAGTCCGTTGGCCTCTTCAATCGGATCCAAGTCCTCTCGCTGCATATTCTCGATGATGGTTACAATCAGGTTCTGCTTCTCGTCGAACTCCCGAATCAAGCACGGCACTTTCTTCAGTCCCGCCAATCTGGAAGCTCTCCACCGCCGTTCTCCGGCTACCAGCTCATAGCCGGAACCCTTACGCTGTACTACCAGCGGCTGAATTACGCCATTGTCCTGAATGGACTGGGACAGTTCTTCCAGTCTCTTTACGTTGAATTTCTTTCTCGGCTGATTTGGGTTCGGCTTAATATCATCGATATCGATGTAGTATACCCGGTCCCCGGAGTCCTCTACTTTTTCCGGCTCAATTACTTCATCTATCATCGCGGTATTCTCTTCTTCCAATACCGGTGCCGCATCTGCAAAAAGTGCATCCAATCCTCTTCCCAGTCCTCTTTTCTTTGATGCCATTCATTATCTCCCTTCTCGCTGTACAAATTCATCGGCCAATTTTTTATATGCCTTGGCTCCCTTCGACGAAGGGTCATAATCCACAATTGAAAGTCCGTAACTCGGAGCCTCCGCCAGACGTACATTCTTTGGAATTACGGTCTTGAACACCTTGTTGCCAAAGAATCTTTTTACCTCCTGCACTACCTGCAGACCCAGATTCGTCCGTCCGTCAAACATGCTGAGGATGACCCCGGTAATCTGAAGATTTCTGTTCATCTCCCGGCGAACCAATTCCACGGTTTTCATCAGCTGACTCACGCCCTCCAAAGCGTAGAATTCGCACTGAATCGGAATGATTACTCCATCCGCTGCCACCAAAGCGTTCACGGTGAGCAGTCCCAGAGATGGCGGGCAGTCAATAAAAATAAAATCGTATTCGTCTTTCACTTGCGCCAATACATTCCGAAGCAAAATTTCTCTGCCGAAAATCTGAATCAGTTCCACCTCCGCACCGGACAAGTCCACACTTGCCGGGATGATATCCAGGTTTTTCGTTTCGGTATGGTACACCGCCTTGTGGACGTCGTACTCTTCCATGGTCAGCGCCTCATAAAGCGTATCGCGAAGTTCTCTCTTCACCAGTCCCAATCCGCTGGTTGTATTTCCCTGGGGATCGATATCCACCAGTAACACACGCTTTCCTTTGCGTGCCAGGCAGGCCCCCAGATTAATGTTCGTTGTTGTCTTCCCGACACCGCCCTTTTGATTAAAGATTGCGTATGATTTTCCCATTCATTTTCCTTCCTTCTGTAATTAAAATCATCTGTTCATTATATAATAAAAGCACTTTCATTTCCAGTTTTAAGCCCCCGCTATTGCCATATATCACCGAATCTTCACGCTTTTTTCTTTCTTTGTTTCACGTGAAACAATATATTGTATTTTTTCTTTCGGATGCCACAAGTTACTAAATGAGATATTGTGTTTCACGTGAAACATATATAATGTTTCCTATAAAAAGCGGTTCTCAATGGCAAAATAAAATCAATCACTTTTTCTAGTCCATTTTTCTAAAGATGAAGAAAATCGCCCATTTTTTCTTAAACGAAACATTTTAGAAAGACGGGGCGATTTTGTTTTTTTAATTTTTAAATTATCGCAAATTGCAATAACAAGTTGAACATTGATAACTAAATAATCCATAAGGTAGAAAGGTAGATTTGGAGGAATGC
>CAKQWJ010000029.1 GCA_934278925.1 uncultured Clostridia bacterium
CGCTCGGGGCATTCCAATTAAAAAGTGTGGGATAGTTTCAAAAAACTATCCCACAAAAATTCGTGAAGAGCCATAATAATCACAGATACAATGAGAATAACAGCCTCCTATGGTATATTTGGAATACCGTAGGAGGTTTTTTCGTAGAATGAAGAATAATGTTACAAAAGGCGTCGAATAGCCTCGGAAAAATGTTACAATATCAATATTAGGAGGGAACGAGATGGAAAAAAGTATTATATCGGAACTTGCTGCATTTATCGAACATGCGCCAACGGCATTCCACGCGGTGGCGGAATTAAAGGAAATCCTGAACCGGGAAGGGTTCGAAGAGCTGCATGAATCCGAAAGGTGGGAAATCGAACCGGGAAAGAAATACTATGTCACAAGAAACAATTCCAGCATCATCGCAGTCAAAGCCGGAACCGATTTGGACAATTACAGCTTCCATGTGACCGCATCTCACAGCGATTCGCCGTCTTTCAAGCTCAAAGAAAATGCGGAAATCGAGGCTGCAAAAAAATATACGATGCTGAACACCGAAGGGTACGGCGGAATGATCTGTTCCACCTGGTTCGACCGGCCCCTCTCCCTTGCGGGAAAAGTGATGGTAAAAAACGGAAATCGAATGGAGACCAGACTGGTAAAAGTAGATCGAGATCTTCTGATGATTCCAAGCCTTGCCATTCACATAGACCGGAAAATCAACGAAGGCCGGCCCCTCAATAAGCAGGTGGACATGCTGCCCGTTTTATCCGGCAGCGTAAAGGGACCGGGCGCCGTAAAAAAACTGATTGCGGAAGAGCTGGGCGTGTCGGAAGAGAACATCTATGGAATGGATTTGTTTTTATACAACCGGATGGAAGCAGTACGGTGGGGCCATGACGGTGAATTCATCGGATGCCCGAGACTGGATGACTTGCAATGTGCTTTTGCATCTGTGAAGGGATTCTTGGCGGCTGAGAACGACCGAAACATCAGCGTCTATGCCTGCTTCGACAACGAAGAGGCGGGATCGGGCACAAAGCAGGGTGCGGCGTCGACGTTCCTTTATGATGTTCTGTGGCGGATGAACAAGGCGCTGGGCAAAGACGAGGAAGAATTCTACCGTGCCGTAGCGAGCAGCTTTATGCTGAGCTGCGACAACGCCCACGCGGTGCATCCGAATCACCGGCAGAAGAGCGATGAAACGAACTGCGTCTACATGAACGAGGGAATCGTGATTAAATCCCATGCCGGACAGAAATACACCAGCGATGCGGTCAGCGTGGCAATTTTCAAGATGATTTGCGAAAAAGCTAAAGTGCCGGTTCAATTCTTCTCCAATCGGTCGGACGAAGCGGGTGGCAGCACTCTGGGCAACATTGCCATGTCCCAGGTGTCCATGAATACCGTGGATATCGGGCTGCCGCAGCTGGCCATGCATTCGGCCTACGAGACGGCGGGTGTGAAGGATATGGAGTATATGGTAAAAGCAGTGACGGAATTCTACGCATCGAATATTCGGGGGGATTCCGACGGAAATTATCGGATCTAGCGGCGAGATTGATTTTTTTATTTACAACGAACAAACGTATAAGGTATACTTATTCTGTTATGTTCATTGATTTATTAAGAGATGGGCTTGCATATTCTATGTACAAATAAATGGAGGCTTAGATGAAAGCAGAAAGACGTGTAGGTACGGTTTCCCGTGGAATTCGTTGTCCGATTTTCCGCGAAGGAGATAATCTGGCAGAACAGGTAGTTGAGAGTGTTCTCGCGGCAGCGGAATCCGATGGATTCGAGATTCTGGACAGAGATGTAATCGGTATTACCGAGTCTGTGGTAGCCAGATGTCAGGGAAATTATGCTAGTGTGAACGACATTGCAGAGGATGTAAAGAACAAGCTGGGGGGAGAGACCATCGGAATCGTATGGCCGATTCTTTCCAGAAACAGATTCTCCATCTGTCTGAAGGGCATGGCAATGGGCGCAAAGAAGGTTGTTGTGATGCTCAGCTATCCATCCGATGAAGTGGGAAATGCACTGCTTACCATCGATCAGGTGGTGGATGCGGGAATCAATCCGTATTCCGATGTGCTGGATGAGAAGAAATACAGAGAACTGTTCGGCGTGAACAAGCACCAGTTTACAGGCGTGGATTATGTGGAATTCTACAGTGAAATTATCCGAGAAGCCGGTGCGGAGGCGGAGATTATTTTCTCCAACAAACCGGAGACGATTCTCGAGTACACGAACAATGTCATCAATTGCGACATTCATACACGATTCAGAACCAGAAATAAGCTGAAAGCTCTGGGCGCAAACGTTTACGGCATGGATGAGATTCTGAATGCACCGGTAAACGGAAGCGGCTTCAACGAGGAGTACGGCCTTCTTGGAACCAACAAATCCACCGACGACAGCGTAAAGCTCTTCCCAAGAGACTGTCAGCCTTTCGTGGATGAGGTTCAGTCCATCATGAAGGAGAAGACCGGAAAGCTGGTGGAAGTTCTGGTGTACGGAGACGGCGCCTTCAAAGATCCGGTGGGCAAAATCTGGGAGCTGGCGGATCCGGTAGTTTCACCAGCATATACGAAAGGCCTGGATGGAACACCGAACGAGCTGAAGCTGAAGTATCTGGCCGATAACGAATACTCGGATCTTGCCGGGGATGAGCTGAAAGAGGCGATTAAGCAGGCCATCAGCGATAAGCCGGAGGAGAGCCTTGTGGGAAACATGGCATCCGAGGGTACCACGCCGAGAAGACTCACCGATCTGATTGGTTCTCTCTGCGACCTGACTTCGGGATCCGGAGATAAGGGAACACCGGTAATTCACATTCAGGGATACTTTGACAATTACACCACCGGAATGTAAATGAAAATCTTGACAATAGTCTTTGCAGGTACTAAATTTCTACTTACAAAGACTATTTTTTATTGGGAGGATTTATGGAAAGCAATCGTTGGACATGGCTAACATTCTTTTTTAAAAAAGAGCTAAACGGAGGTCTGGAGGATGAGTAACAAACGAACCTTCTTTTATTACGTAATCCCTTCCGTGCTGTCTTTCGCCTTGTCGGGAATTTACGCCATCGTGGACGGTTTTTTTGTGGGCAATTCCATCGGGGATGCCGGGCTTTCAGCAATCAACATCGCGTATCCGATTACTGCGGTGCTGGTTGCCACCGGAACCGGAATCGGCATGGGCGGCGCCGTCAAATACTCCATACTGAAAGCCGGCGGGCACGAAGAAAAGGCGCGGGATTACGCCGCCGAGGCGATATGGATGATGCTTCTTTTCAGCGTGCTCCTTACAGGATCTTTCTATGTGATGTCGGAACGGCTTCTTTCCGCACTGGGGGCATACGGCGAGCTACTGGTCCTGGGAAAAGAGTACACGACGGTGATCATCCTGGGAACCGCCCTGCAGGTATTCGGCACCGGAATGGTTCCTTTTATGAGAAATTACGGAGGCGCCATGTGGGCCATGATTGCCATGATATGCGGTTTTGCTACCAATGTGACCCTGGACTATTTTCTCGTGTGGGTGCTGAAATGGGGGATGAGCGGCGCGGCCCTCGCGACGATTATCGGACAGGGAGTCACCATGGCGGTGGCGCTGGTTTATTGCGTTGGCAAAAAGAAATTATTTTTGAAGATGACTTCCGGTGATATGGGGGTACGGGCGCTGCAAATCGTGAAAATTGGGCTGGCGCCCTTCGGATTGACTCTTGCTCCGGAAATTTCCCTTGTGATTATCAATCGCTTTTCCGCTTCCTACGGCGGACAGCGGGCAATCGCAACCTATGCTTGCATTTCCTATGTCATCTGCATTATCTACCTTCTCTTGCAGGGCGTCGGCGACGGCAGCCAGCCCCTTATGAGCCGGTTCTACGGAGCGGGGCAGGGAAAAAATCTGAAGGAAACCAAGAAGCTGGCATATAAATCATCGATGGCCATAGCGGTAATCGGCGGGATTCTGATGTATCTGCTTCGTGGTCAAATCGGCGTGCTGTTCGGTTCGTCTCCGGAGGTCAATGCGGAAATCATAATGGTCATGCCGATTTTCCTGCTTTCCCTCCCGGCGGATGCCATTACAAGAGTGACATCGGCTGCTTTCTACGCAACGGAGAAAAGCGTGTGGTCCTATGTGCTGATTCTGGCGGAGCCGGTGTTTACGTTGGTACTGGTGCTGATTCTGCCGCCGCTGTTCGGAGGTCAGATTATGATCTGGTGGAGCTCCGTTGCAGCGAAAATCATTACGGCAGTGGTGGGCATTGTGCTGTCTGTTTTTATAAGAACGCAGAAAGGGCGTGAACCGAAGCTGTCGAAAGAGGTATGCTGAGGAGGCGGACGATGGGACTTATCGGATTAAAATTCGAATATATTGGGTATGGCTCGGAGCACCGGATATTGTTGCTGCATGTCAAAAATGAAGAGTACTGTTTGGAGTGCATGAAAGGCGATGAAATATACGAGATAGACGTGACGAAGAACGTCGACGTTTTCTGTCAAGGACTGCAGGAAATGAATATTAATGAATGGAACTGCAGGCATTTCGAAAGCTTGGTAAGTATTTTTCCGGGTTTTTCGTGGAATTTAAGTGTTACAACAAGCGAGATTCACGTTGCGTGTGATGGGAGAGATATTTTTCCTCCGAACTGGAGTGAATTCTGCGATTTTCTCCATCGGCTCGGATTGCCGGAGTTAAAAGATTCTTTTTTCTGAGGAGTGAAGTTGGATGTGTTGTTTCGGCACATCCAACTTCATTTTTTACTTTAGGATGATTTAGTTAGAATGAAGTACGATGTATCTATTAGAATTGTGAAGTTGGTGTGAAGTGTTATGCATTTCCGGCGATTTATGCCTATTTGGCACAACATTCTGATGGAAGGGTGCTGCTTTTGTCGATACTTAGAATGACTGATTTGTATAAACACTCTTTAAATTAGAATTGCTTCAAATTCTTTGCTTAAATCCTTCAAGCTGCTGTGTGAACCGGGTTCGAAACCTCTTCTGTTTACTATCATCCTCTATTTTCACCTCGCTTGTTGTGCAAAAGTGTGCTCAAGAGGGCAATCTGCATAACGTTTCACACTAACTACACAAACTGAGGCAATGACGATTCTAATTGTCGCGAAATAAAACCTCATTGAAGGAATTTAAGAGTAAGTAGTGCTGTTTCGGGAGAGGAATGAAAGTAAATTTATCGTCATGAAAGTGTTCTTTATAATATACAAACAAATTCTCCAAAAGGCTTGATTAGAAATTACGAAACCGTTATAATTTTGTCAGAAATTGACAAATAAATATCAGTTTCGAAAAGGACTATACTTTCGGTACTAGAGGAGGAAAATAAAATGCAAAGATTTACGAACCCAAGAGACATTTATCATGGCAAAGGTGCACTGGAAGTGCTGAAACAATTTGAAGGAAAGAAAGCGGTTATCTGTGTGGGCGGCGGTTCCATGAAGCGTTTCGGTTTCCTGGATAAAGCAATTGGCTATCTGGAAGAAGCAGGAATGGAAGTTCGTGTGTTTGAAGGAATCGAACCGGATCCATCCGTTGAGACCGTAATGAAGGGTGCGGCATTTATGCAGGACTTTGGTCCGGATTGGATTGTAGCAATCGGCGGAGGTTCTCCAATTGATGCGGCAAAAGCAATGTGGATTAAGTACGAATATCCGGAAGTAACCTTCGAGGACATGTGCGTGGTATTCGGCCTGCCAAAGCTGCGTACCAAAGCAAAATTCTGTGCGATTTCTTCCACATCCGGTACGGCGACGGAAGTTACCGCATTCTCCATCATCACAGACTACGAAAAGGGAATCAAATATCCAATCGCCGACTTTGAGATTACCCCGGACGTTGCAATCGTGGATCCGGAGCTGGCAGAGACTATGCCGAAGAAGCTGGTAGCTCATACCGGAATGGATGCGCTGACCCATGCGATTGAAGCTTTTGTATCCACAGTTCACAGTGATTTCACTGATGCACCGGCAATCCGTGCAATCGAGCTGATTCAGGAGAACCTGATTGATTCCTACAATGAAGATATGACCGCTCGCGACAGCATGCACAACGCACAGTGTCTTGCCGGCATTGCGTTCTCGTCCGGCCTGCTGGGCATCGTACACTCCATGGCTCACAAGACCGGTGCGGCATTTGCGGACTACGGTTCTCATATCATTCACGGTGCGGCTAATGCAATGTATCTGCCAAAGGTTATCGCTTACAATGCGAAGAATGAAGAAGCTAAGAAGAGATATGCTGCAATCGCAGACTACATGCACCTTGGCGGAAATACCGAAGATGAGAAGGTTGCCGCTCTGATTGAATACGTCCGCGGAATGAATGACAAGCTGAACATCCCGCACTGCATTAAGAACTACGGCGGAGACAGCTATCCGACCGAACAGGGCTTCGTGCCGGAAGATGTATTCCTGGAAAGACTTCCGGAAATCGCTGCAAACGCAATTCTGGATGCCTGCACCGGTTCCAACCCGAGACAGCCGAGCCAGGAAGACATGGAAAAACTGCTGAAGTGCTGCTACTACGACACCGAAGTAGATTTCTAGAGTGTGCCGCAGAATTCAAGACAACTTAATTCAAAATAGTCACTAGAAGAAAAAGGCCTCCGCATTGGATTGAAATGCGGAGGCCCTTTTCTTCTATTATCACTTATAAAACAAAATGCACTCGTTCCGGGTCGAACCGATCTTCCCCGATAACAAATTTTTGAAATATACGGTCGAATAGGCTATAATAATGAAGTTCGAAAAAAATGAGCAGAGAGAAGATTGCATTATGAATAAAAGAGATATTGTTATTGTAAATGGGAATTTGTGTGATGCATCGGAGTACGATGCCCTGATTAATTCCCAAGAAGCGTATGCGTACGAAGTGATTCGGGTCATTGAGGGGAAACCGCTTTTCCTGGAGGATCACCTGGAGAGGCTGAAGAATACCCTGGCGGGAATCGGGATGCAATGTGATTTTACGGCGGAGTCGCTTCGGGCGGATTTCGGGCGCCTTTGCACGGCGAACGGGGTTTCGTCGGATAACGTGAAAATCATCATTTGGGAGGACACAGTATGCATGATGTTCACCGGGGCGACCTATCCCAGCGAAGAAATGTACCGAGACGGCGTGGGCGTAGGGGTTCTGGCGGCGGTTCGAGAGAATCCCCAGGTGAAGATCAGCAACTTCTGGCTGCGGGAATTCGCCAATCGCATGATTGCGGAGAACGGGTTTTTCGAGGTGATGCTGGCCAACCGAAAGGATTGCATCACGGAGGGCAGCCGGTCCAATATGTTCTTCATTAAAGACGGCGTTGTGGTGACCAGTCCGGCCGAGGGCGTACTTCTGGGAATTACCCGTAAAAGAATCATTTCGGTGTGCGAGGGGAACCGGGTGCCCATCGAATATCGGGAGATTCCACGGAAAGAATTGGGGGATTTCGATGCAGCGTTTATCAGCGGAACCTCGCCGAATGTACTGCCGATTCGTTTTGTGAAGGATGAGGATCGGATGATAGAATATGATGTGAATGATGCAACTCTGAGACACGTGATGGCACTGTACGACTCGGAGATTGCCGGATACCTTGGATGTTAAGGAAGCTGTTTTTAGAGAACGGCGGCGGAAATCGCAGAGAAGTATTTGCAGAAAGAGAATGGCTAAGATACAAAAAATTAATATAAACACGCATTTATATTGAAATCGTGAATTTGACTTCCTTTTTTTCGGCGACTAGAATAATCGGGTACAATAATTGGGGGGGATTTGTATCATCTAAGAAAGGATTGAATAACATGCCTAGTTTAGAATTACCAAAGTCATTTGACGAATTTGTGGATGCAAAAAAAGCCGGCTTCATTCACGTAAAGGATTATGTGGAAAAAGGCGGACGCTTAGTCGGAATCTTCTGCTCCTACACTCCACTGGAGCTGTTCGATGCGGCCGGTGTGTGCGCGGTGGGTTTGTGCGGAACCAGCAATGAGCCGATTGCAGATGCGGAGAAGGTGCTTCCGAAGAACCTGTGCCCGCTGATCAAAGCAAGCTACGGTTTTGCATATACGGACAAATGTCCATACACATACTTCTGTGATTTCATCGTGGGAGAAACCACCTGCGACGGAAAAAAAAAGATGTTCGAACTGCTCAACGACATCAAGGAAACCTATGTTATGCAGCTTCCGCAGGGTCAGAAGAGAGCGTATGCGAAGGATATCTGGTATGAGGAAGTGAAGCTCCTCAAGGAAAAGCTGGAAGAAAAATACGGTGTGGAAATTACCGACGAAAAGCTTAGAGAGGCGGCCAGAAAGAGAAATGCCCTGAGAAGAACGCAGCTGGAGCTGTACGCACTTCAGGGAATGAATCCGCCGGCACTGAAGTCCACCGAAGTAATGTCCACCCTCGCTCAGGGACTCTTCAACTTCGGCGTGGATGCTCAGCACGCAACATACCGGGCAAGGGTCGATGCAGCAAAAGCAGCATATGAAGCGGGAGAAAGACCGGTTCCCGAGAAAGCCAAGAGAATTCTCCTGACCGGCTGTCCGTCCACCGGTGTTATTCAGAAGGTGGGTGTTACCATTGAAAACAACGGTGGCGTAATCGTCTGTCTGGACGACTGCGGCGGCGAACGTACCACAAAGATGATGGTAGACGAGGATGCGGATGACATCCTGAGAGCGATTTCGGACCGTTATCTGGAGATTCACTGCTCCGTCATGACTACCAACGAAGGCCGTATCGAGAATACAAAGGAAATGTGCAAGAAGTACGACGTGGACGGCGTGGTAGAGCTGGTACTGCAGGCGTGCCATACCTTCAATGTGGAAGCAACCCGTATGCAGGAGATGTGCGAGGAGGAAGGCATTCCGTACATGAAGCTGGAAACCGATTATTCCACAACGGACAGCGGTCAGATTGAAACAAGACTTGCAGCATTCCTGGAAATGTTATAGACTCAATATCATCACAAAGAGCAAGAATTCTCTTGCTCTTTTCTATAGGAGAAAAACATGTATCAAGTAGGAATAGACATCGGTTCCAGTGCAGCCAAGGTGGCTGTAATCAAGGGTGACGAAGTGGTAAAAACAATGCTGCTGGATACCGGATTCAGCAGCCGGAAGGTGGCAGACGAAATTTATGAGGCGTTGGCATCCGAAGGAATTACCCGGGACAATGCGAAATACGTGGCCACCGGATACGGTCGTGTTTCCGTGCCTTATGCGGACAATGTTGTAACGGAAATCACCTGCCACGGAAAAGGCGCGGACTACCTGTTCAAGGAAAACGGAACTGTAATCGATATCGGCGGACAGGACACTAAGGGCATTTCTTTGAAGAAGGGCCGGGTCATGAAATTTATCATGAACGACAAGTGTTCTGCGGGAACCGGTAAATTCCTGGAAGTTATGACCGGCCGGCTGGGATTGACTCTGGAAGAATTGTCGGATTTGGCAAGAGAAGGAAATGAAATATCCATCAGTTCCATGTGTACCGTGTTTGCGGAATCGGAAGTGATCAGCTTGATTGGAAAGGGGACGCCGAGAGCGGACATTGCGTTCGGCGTAATCGAATCCGTCATTAACAAGGTAGTCGCCTTAATTGCTCAGGTGCCGGCGGATAAATACTTCCTCACCGGCGGACTGTGCGAGGATGACTATGTGCGGGAGCGCTTGGAGCTGGCATTAAATGCGCCGGTAGAGAGCACACCGCTGGCAAGATATGCCGGGGCCATCGGTGCCGCAATTCTGGCAGCGGAAGAATAATCGAATAGAATTGAAAAATGAAACGGGCGTCCGAAAGGTCTGCCGGTTTTGCATATCATAAATTGTAATTTCACCTTTGATTGACTATTTTTGTTTACATAATAACAATAAAATAACAAGTAAACCATAGGTGAAATCCTTTGATACTACAGGTGCATTGACATTGCAGGAAAGGCGATGTACAATATAAATACGAAAATGCGTGAACGTTTTCTTTGGGGAAAGGGAGAGATTTATGATAGATTTTCATTGTCATGTTTTGATGGGCATTGATGATGGAAGCCGAAATATAGAAACCTCCATTGCCATGTTGGAGGCATCGAAAGAACAAGGCGTGTGCCGGATTGTGTGCACACCTCATTTTGATGCAGCCAGAGATCGGTTGGAGGATTTTTTATTGAAACGGGAGAACGCTTTCCGAGCGCTTCAGAAATGGATTGATGCATCGGACACTGTCGACATTCAGTTATATCCGGCTGCGGAGATTCTATTTTTTCGCCATATAAGCGAAGTGAAAGAGCTGGAGAAGTTAACAATCCAAGGCACGAATGTATTGCTTTTGGAAATGCCCTTTGACGTCTGGGAGGATTCCTGCATACGCGAAATTGAAGAACTGTGCCGCAAATATCGAGTGGTGCTGGTTCATTTAGAGCGGTATATGAATTTCAGAAACCGAAAATATATTCGAAAAGTAATTGAGATGACGCATCGGCTGCCGCTGTACGTTCAGATTAATTGTCGGTCGGTTGCGGAAGGCCCGTTGAGAAAAAAGCTCATCAAGATGTTTCGGAAGGGAGATGCTCATTTTCTGGGGAGCGATTCTCACAACATGACTCGCCGGCCGCCGAACATGGAAAGCGGCATGAAGGCGTTGGAAGAGAGTCTGGGTTCTGATTTTGTGGAGCAGCTGAACCAGCAGAACCGGAGGTTTCTTCAGGATGCTTGGAACGAAGGGTACGATAACTAAGAAATAGAATAGAACAAACAGATATACAGTAATGGAGTGGGTGGATGAACGATAGGAACCGAAAGGCAAAATTAAACAAAAAATCCATGGTGATGATCGGCGCAGCATTTTTGATAGTTCTGGCGGTAGCCGCCCTTATGTACTATATGGATTACCGGTCCACAGGTGCAAGCGAGGGTTCAAGCAAAAAGGTATACACCATTGACGGAGAGGAATGTTACAAAAAACAAAATATCGAGACGTATATGTTCCTCGGTGTGGACGCTGCTGATGACAGCAAAAATACGAAGCAGAAAAAGAATCAATCCGTCCAGTGCGATTCCGTGATTCTTCTGGTAATCGATCGGGTGAACAAAACCTTTGCCATTCTGCCCTTAGATCGAGATGCGATGGTATCGTTGGAAATTCCGGATGAAGATGGAAACATACTGGGTGAGAATACCATGCAGCTGGCGCTTGCCTATGCCTACGGAGACGGAAAAGAACAGAGCTGTGAGCTGGCCGAGGATGCGGTCTCCGGACTGCTGCACGACCAGCGCATCGATGGATATGTGTCTTTGAGCATGGACGCCATCGGTGCGGTGAACCACCTGGTGGGCGGCGTGGACGTTACGGTAACGGATGATTTTGCCGGAGAGAGCGGCCTGGCAAGCGGTCAGACCGTACACCTGTCGGACGCGCAGGCGGAAACCTTTGTGCGCGGACGAAAGTCTGTCGGGGACGGCACCAATGAGAATCGAATGAGTCGGCAGCAGACCTACATCGAGGCGCTGTATCCGGCGGTGATTGATTCTGCTAAGAAGGACAAGAACTTTGTTTCAGACGCCCGCAAGAAGCTGGACAAGTACATGGTCACGAATATGACGGATTCGGATTTCAGCAAGATTATCGAAGCAATTTCTTCTGATAAAAAAATGAATTTATCGGATATCAAATATTCCCGTACGGTCAATAAGGATACCGGTTATGCGGAAGTGGAATACGACGAAGATAGTCTGGAGAGCGTGATTAAGAAACTTTTCTACGAACCGGTGGAAGAGTGGCCGGACGATTCGGACGAGGAATAATTTCAAAAGAAACGAAAGAAAGATATTGAGAGAGAGCAATTACGGAAGGAGTACACAGACAGATGACAGAGAAAACGATTGCGGAATCGTCGAGAAGGGGGAATGAGGTACGAGAAGATGAAATCGATCTTCTGATGCTGGCATCTCATTTCCTGGAACATGCGAAATTTATCATTGTAAGTTTATTTATCGGGGCATTCCTTTTCGGTGCCGTATCGATGTTTTTAATACATCCGAAGTATGAATCCACGGCGAAGCTGTATATCATTTCCGCTTCCAAGGGTTCCATTGTGGATCTAACAGACTTGAATGTGGGTACTACCTTAACGGCGGATTACGAAGAACTGATTATTAGTGAACCGGTGGCGGAACAGGTTATCAAGAATCTGAAGCTGAAGGAAACTCCGGAAAAACTATTAAAGAAGATTTCCATCTCCAATCCGCAGGACACTCGTGTGCTGTACATCACCGCTACAACGGAATCTCCGTCCGAGAGCATGAAGCTGGCTAACGAGTTCATGGATGTTTCCTTGAAGTACCTTCCGGATACCATGAGCACGAATCCGCCGAATGTGGCACAGCGTGCGAAGATGCCGGATAAGAAATCCGGACCGAGCAACAGCCGGAATACGCTGATTGGCGCGCTCCTTGGTTTTATCCTGGCGTGTGGAATTCTGACCGTGCAGTATCTGAAGGATGATACCGTTCACTCGGCAGAGGAATTCGAAAACTACTTCGGAATTATGCCGATTGCATCCATTCCGGAAGGAAGCGGAGACATGTTCGACAAGGATGAAGAAGACAAAAGGCGAGAAAAACGAAAGGGACGGAAACGCCGTTCGAAGAAAAATGGAGGTGCAAGATAAATGAAAAATTTAAATATAAAATTACCGGCACTTCCGTACATGATGGAAGAAGCGTTTAAGAAATTGAAAATCAATTTCCAGTTTGTGGGAAATGATACGAAGAAAATTCTGATTACCAGCAGCATTCCCAACGAGGGAAAGAGTTTTGTGGCGGTGCAGCTGTGGCAGATGCTGGCGGAATCCGGCAGCAAAACCTTGTTCCTGGATCTGGATATGAGAAATTCGGTGCTGAACAAGCGGCTGAATATGGAGTTCAAAGAAGAAAATCCGGTGGGCATCGATTACTATCTCTCCGGACAGTGCGAATACGAGGACGTCATCTACAAAACCAACGTGGAGCACGGCGATTTCATCCCGTGCATCAACCTGCTGGAAAATCCGACATCGTTGATTGAGGATCACCGGTTTGAAGAGTTGCTGGACCGGCTCAGCCGGGAATATCGATATATTATCATCGACTCCGCACCTTTGGCGGCGGCGGCGGATGCCAATATTATTGCGACAATGAGCGATGGGGCGGTATTCGTGGTACGAAACGAATACACTTCCCGGAAGTTAATCCGAAACTCCATTCAGCAGCTGGAGCAGATTCACTGCAAACTACTGGGGGTCGTATTGAATCGGGAATCCGTTTCTTCAAAGTCCTACGGGAAATACGGCTATTACGGTTACGATGGTTATTACGGAGGAAACCGCGAAGACAAATAGTGGATTCGGTTATCAGATTACGTGGCGAATCGTTAATGATAATAATATAAAGAAAGGAGATTTTGGCTTGAAGAGATTTAAGTTTATTCTGTTAACGGCTATTCTTGCATTTACCATGGTAATGCCTTCGTTCGCTTTTGCGGCAGTGGACAGTCCGGCGAAGAACCCGACTTATACCGCAGTTGTAAAGGGATCGAATTCCAAGACTTACGATGGAAAGTCCGCTGTAGTACAGGTATACGTAATTACCGATGATGGCAACGGCAACATTAAGACGGAAGTAAAAACTATTACAACCCCTGTTAATGCCGGAACGTATAAATATACATTTAACGGCAAGACGGTATATTACACCATCAAGCAGGCAAAGAACGTAGTATCTGTTACAAAGAACAAGACCTACACCAAGAAGCAGCTCAAGAAGAAGGGCAAGAGCTTCCAGATTAAGACAAAGAGCAAGAACAAGGGTAAGGTAACTTACAAGAGTTCTTCCAAGTATGTCAAGGTAAGCAAGAAGGGCAAAGTTACTATTTCCAAGAAGGCAAAGAAGGGTACTTACAAGATTAAGGTTACCGTTGCGGCAAAGGGCAACTACGGTAAGTGCGTAAAGTACATTAAGATCCGGGTAAAGTAATTATTAATAACCTTTTTACTTAAATACAGTTTCGAAATCTCCCCTCACTATTCTGGCCACGAAGAATAATCCGGGGGAGGTTTCGGCGGTTGTATAGAGTTCAAAAAAATAAAATAGTAAGCAACACATTACACTTCTACAATAGACATATTTTTGCCGGGGGAGCGAAAATGCAGCAGAAAAAAGAAACAAGAAGACCACTTATCGAACATTGGCAGGTAATTAAAGCCATGTTGGTCGTATACGACGTAGTATCAATTGCGGCAGCCTATTTCATCGCATTGTTGCTGCGGTTTGATTTTCATTATTCCGAAATTCCGTACGAATACCTTTCTCCGTATAAGAAGTATATCCCATTTTACATTACAATATGCATCATAATCTATGCCGGGATGCGGCTCTATCGAAGCATTTGGCGATTTGCCAGCTACGATGAACTACTGCGGGTGGTGAAATCCACCGGACTTTGCATGCTGGTTCACGTGGCTTTTGCATTTGCGGCTCGTATGCCGATTTCATATTATTTGATGGGAATTACGCTTCAGTTCGGATTTACCATCGGTATTCGTTTTGCATATAGATTTATTCTTCTTTTGCGATCCGAGAAGTACAGAAAGAGTCACAAGGTAAAGAACGTAATGGTAATCGGCGCCGGGAAAAGCGGATCCATGGTAATCCGAGAGTTGAATACCACCAAGCATATGAACGATGAGCCGCGTTGCGTTATCGATGACAATCCCAACAAGTGGGGGCGTTTTATCGATGGTGTCCTGGTATTTGGCGGCAGAGAGCGAATCCTGGAAGCGGTGAATAAGTTTAATATCGACAAAATCTACTTGGCAATGCCGTCCACATCTCCCCAAGTCCGGCGGGATATTCTGAACATTTGCAAGGAAACGGACTGCGAACTGAAGAGCCTTCCGGGAATCTATCAGATTGCCAACGGAGAAGTATCCCTATCGAAGATGCGCAACGTGGAAATCGAGGACTTGCTGGGCAGAGATCCCATTAAGGTCAATCTGGATGATATCTGCAGCTACATCGAGAAGAACGTAGTTCTCGTCACCGGCGGCGGCGGATCCATCGGATCGGAACTGTGCCGGCAGGTTGCCGCGCACAACCCGAAACAGCTGATTATTTTCGATGTATACGAGAATAATGCATACGATATTCAGCAGGAGCTGATTAAGAAATATCCGGATTTGAACCTGGTAACTCTAATCGGTTCGGTTCGAGATAACAGAAGAATTTTTCAGGTGTTCGAGCAATATCACCCGAATATCGTATTCCATGCGGCGGCTCACAAACACGTACCGCTGATGGAGGTCAGCCCGTGCGAAGCGATTAAAAACAATGTTATCGGTACCTACAATACCGCATTTGCGGCAATGATTCATAATGCCGATAAATTTGTGCTGATCAGTACGGACAAAGCGGTAAACCCATGCAACATCATGGGCGCTACCAAGCGTCTGTGCGAGATGATTGTGCAGGCTTTTGATCACTTGGTAAAGACAGGAAAAGCGGATGAAGCACCGCAGCTGTTCTGCAATCCGATTCTCAAAAAATGGGCGTCTACACCGGAGAAGGACGAACTGCTGCGCCGAAGCAAGACGGAATTCGTCGCAGTGCGGTTCGGAAACGTGCTGGGCAGCAACGGTTCTGTAATTCCGTTGTTCAAGAAGCAGATTCTTGCCGGCGGTCCGGTTACCGTCACCCATCCGGACATCATTCGTTATTTTATGACAATTCCGGAGGCGGTGAGCCTGGTGCTTCAGGCCGGATGTTACGCCCACGGCGGGGAAATCTTCGTGTTGGACATGGGCGAGCCGGTAAAAATAGATACGTTGGCACGCAATCTCATCCGTCTGTCCGGACTGAAACCGGATGTGGACATCAAAATAGAGTACACCGGGCTGCGTCCGGGAGAAAAGCTGTATGAAGAAAAGCTCATGGCAGAAGAAGGGCTGGAGAAGACGGACAACGAGCTGATTCATATCGGAAAACCGATTCCTTTCGATGTGGAATGGATGCTGGATCAGTTGGAGCCGCTGATGGATGCAGCTTATAAGAATAAGGATTATATTCGCGATTTGGTAGCAGATCTGGTAAGCACCTATCAGATTCCCGACAAGAATCGGATGGTAAAGGGTGCTCAGTAGGGTAAATACGAACCGGCATGGAAGCGAATTCCATGCCGGTAATTTGTTGAGGAAGAAATGATTTTCGAGCATAAAAAAAGAGACTTTGTTCATTTTCACGAATAAGCCTCACAACACTCTTATTATACCACTAAAAAAAATTAAAATTAAGACTGTTTTTAAAATTCTTTCCGCGCTATTATATAGACAACAAAAGAAGAAGTCCAAAGAACCAAGCGACAAACCTAACGGTTTTGGATATAGAAGGGTGTATCTGAAAGACTTCGGAATCGGAGGAAAGACCAATGGGTAAGTTCGAAGGATAGCTGATCCGAAACAGCAAATTTAGTCGAAAGGAGGTTGGACCAAAGGAAGAGTTTAGCAGACAGGCTGGTCTGAAATAAAGCCAATAAGCTTTCATTAAAAATTCGGGGAAGCAGAAAGTGGAGGTAAGACCAAAAGTAGATTAGAAAACGGTAACTGACCTACAACAGTAATCTATTACAAGGAGGACGGACCAACACACAGTCTTAGCAGATAGCTGATCTGAAACACAGCAAATAGCCAACGGCAGAGAGTAGAGGTAAGACCAATGGGTAACGTTAATGAAGGTATCCGGAAGTAAAAAACCGTAAGTTGTGGCTGACTAAGCTAAAGTTGAACGAACAATTAGATTGAAGACGGAAGTGAATTTCAGGATATCAAAAGAAAGAAGTGGAAAAGTTAATGAATATGAAAGAAGAGTGCTAGGAGCCAGGTGAAATGAGGATATGTCACCTGGCTCTTGTGGTGTTTGCTATAAGAAAATAATGGCTCGCACCGGGCATACCGGCGCACAATAGCCGCAATGAACGCATTTCGTCGAATCGATTTCTGCAAGCCCGTTCTCATTCCAGAAAATTGCTTCACTGACGCAGCGATTTTTGCAGGTGCCGCAGCCCTCGCAGTCAGACTGGTCTACCATCAATCGCTTATTCGAAACATCCGGTTGATAGTCCGCTGAAAGGCGCCCGCTAAAGAATTCCACCGCCCGGTCTACCTGATCGTTATCGGCCATGCCAATCATCACCGACGTGTTACCGGAGATTCCGGCGGCATATTCCAGACAACTTCGGTAATCGTGAATCAAATTCCCGCCGCCAAAGGCCTTCATGGTAAAAATACCTTTTCCTGCATCCGCACATTTCCGTATTGCCGCTTCCATCTCCTCTCGGGTTCCCGGTTCCGAACCTTTTCGAATGCCCATTCCATCTCGATTAATCAGCGTAAATACCACATCACATTCCGGAATATCGGCCATTTCCGAACAGGCATCCACGTGATGGGTGGAGATGCCGATTGCTTTTATCATGCCTTTGGTTTTCAAATCACAGAGCGCCCGCCATGCATCCTTCCTTGCATAGAAATCCTCCGTTCCACGGACTTCATGAAGAATGAAAAGATCGACTGCATCTATATCCAATTGTTCCAGGCATTCCAGAACGGCCACTTTCGTTTCAGCATATCCTTCTTCTAAAGTTTTACTGCATATGACCGGGAAGTCCAGATTCCTTCGGCGGATTTCATCCAGTGCCGGCCGGAGGTACCGATAGGTATCGTAGTACTGTGCGGTATCCAGGAAATTAATGCCCTGTTCTACCGCGTGTACAATCACCCGGGAACCGGCTTCGATATCTAGATTTTTCTGGGAAAACCCCATCGTCAGGGTGCCCATTCCTACGGGCGTGACGGAAATCCCCGTCCGGCCCAATATTTTTTTTACCATAAATTCTCACCTTCTGAATGTAATAACCTTAGTATTATAGCATGAAATAGAAAATCCGGGGAATGATATTGAAAAACACAGATTTTTCGTGGGTGTAATATAGGTTTCATCTATTGGTAAAGGAATGCTATTTTCGCTATATTGAAATAAAATGATGTTTTTTTTGAGATTCGGAAGGAGATGGACGAGATGATAAGAGGGGAAGGAACAGGCTCCAAAAGGCGGAGCGTGGGGCGAATTGCCCTGCTGGCGGTAATGCTGGTGGGAATGCTGGGCACCACGGCTTTCGGAGCGTCCGCCGTTAAGAAATACCACGAGATTCCGGCGTACCAGATGCGGGATGTGTATTCCCAGAAGCAGGTGGAAATCGGACCGATTGATGTTCGGGATGGCGAGAAGATGTACAGTGAGTCGAATGTGAAAGACGATGTCACTTTTACGATTTATAACAGCACCCTTCAGCAAATAGATCGGGTGGTGACCACGAAAGACGGAAAACTTCCGGAGCTGACTTTAACGGAGGATTTCAATTACATTTTCATGGTGCTGGATAATGGAAGCGAACGGAGCAAACGTCGAATGAACCGCTGCTATGTTTGGGTTCATGACGGCAAGATGCTGAATATTAAGAGTTACGAAAAGAATTTGGCACAATGGAAGAAAGATCATCCAAAAGGTGAGGTGACCGACAAGGTGCGCGTGAGTTGTTACGATGAAATTAAGAATTTCAAGGTATACAACAAAGGCTTTGACGAAGATACCAGCCGCCTAGATGCAAACAAAAATGCACCGAAGGAAACGCAGAGTCTGGGAAATATTTTTGTGTATTACAAAGGAAAGCCGGTAGGTGAAGGCGTGAATATTATTTTCACCAGCGACCGGGAGACCGTCGAAGCGAAAACGGATGTGAACGGAAAGGTGCATCCGGTGCTGCTGGAGGACGTGAACTACATGGTTTCCACCGACGACTCCAGATATGATATTGATCCGTTCCCTATCGCTGCAAAAGATAAGAGTGAATATGATCTAGGACGATATTTCTACGACCACTCCACCTGTCACCGAGTGGGATTGAGATATGAGGCGCCGGATGAAAAAGGCAAGATTCAAACCGTATCTGATGAACCGATTACGCTCCTGGAGAAGGGGCAGGCGCACAAGCACGACACACCGCTCACAAGCACTTCCGGCAACGTGACGGTAGAAGGCATGCAGTTCAAGGATATCGTACTCCTGGACCGGAAGGTGAATATGGACATTCCGGAACTGGGTGAAAAGGATTACCGGGTGATGGATATTACCACCGTAAATCCGCACCGGGGCGAGATTTGCAAGCTGGCCAGCGGAGATTTTACGGTAACGACTTCGTCATTTGGTCGAACCGTGGACAACGTCTATCGCCTGGACGAAAACGGCGCACTGCAGAAATGCGATTTCGAGCAGAAGAACGGCAAGGTTCGCTTCCATGTAAACGCTCTGCCGGCGGAATCGGTAGTTCTGGAATATTCCAACGATATCAATCCGGTGCTGAAGCTGTCTGCCACCGCATACACATACAACGGAAAAGTCCGGAAGCCGAGCGTTACGGTGAAAGCAGTCGAGAAGACGTTCTCCGGATCCGAGTTCGCCGTGAAGTATTCCGGCGGCTGCAAGAACGTGGGCATATACAGCGTGACGGTTACCATGAAGGGCAAATATACGGGCAAGAAGACCGTTTCCTTCCGCATCAACCCAAAGGGTGCGGCGATTCAGAAGCTGACAAAGGGAAGAAAGCAGATGAAGGTGACCTGGAAGGCGCAGAAAACTCAGGTGAGTGGATATCGGATTCAGTACAGCACTTCTTCCAAATTTAAGAAAGATACTCACATCAAGACGGTGAAGAGTTATAAGACGAAGTCGCTCAAGGTAAAAAAATTAAAGGCGAAGAAGAAGTATTACGTTCGGATTCAAACCTATAAGACGGTGGGCGGAAGCAAATACTATTCCGGCTGGTCCAAAGCGAAGAGCGTAAAAACGAAATAAATTGAGTGTATGGAGGCGGTTTCCAAGACGGGACCGCCTCTTTATGTGACTTTCTTTTTCTGCATGTAATAGGCTAAATATGCGTTATTGTAGCAATTACTTCGATATGATAAAATAGTAACGTATCTATAATGGGATTCAGAGAAAGAGGAGGAGACGTGAAAGATTACATCAAAGAATACAATGAGAAGCTCACCACCCCGGAAGAGGCGGTGAAGGTGATTAAAAGCGGCGACTGGGTGGATTACGGATGTCTGCATGCGTATCCGGCGCTTTTGGACCGGGCACTGGCGGACCGCAAAGAGGAGCTGGAAGATGTGAAGGTGCGAAGCCTGCTGATGCACGGCCCACTTCACATTGTGGAAGAAGACCCGAATCAGGAGCATTTTACGTACAATTCGTGGCACATGGTTAAATTCGAACGGAACCTGTGCGACCGTGGCCTGTGTTATTTTATCCCGATGCTGTTCCGTAATCTGCCGGGATACTACCGCCGTTTTCTGGACGTTGATGTGGCCATGATGGCGGTCACGCCGATGGATGAAGAAGGGTATTTCAATTTCTCCGTAAACAACGCAACAGCTCGTGCCGTGCTGGATACGGCGAAAGTAATCATCCTGGAGATTAACGATAAGCTGCCGAGACTGTTCGGAAAAGAGAATAAGGTGCATATTTCGGAAGTGGATGCCATTGTGGAAGGCAATCATCCGGATATGTTTGAGATTCCATCGGCTTCCGGCAGTGAAATCGATGAGCTGATTGCCAATCAGATTGTTTTACAGATGGAGGACGGTGCCTGTGTACAGCTGGGTGTGGGCGGTATGCCGGATTTGATAGGAAAGAAAATTGCCGAATCGGATTTGAAGAATCTGGGCGTTCACTCAGAACTGATTGTAAATGCCAACCTGGATATGTATAAAGCGGGTAAAATCACCAATTCCAACAAGACCGGCGAGATGAAGGGAAAGACCGTCGGCGGACTGGTGTACGGAACAAAGGAGCTGGTGGAATGGACGGCGGAGAACCCGGATGTGATGATCTGCCCGATGGACTACGTGAACGATGTGAATATCATCCGAAGCATCGATAAGTTCACCTCTATCAACAGTTGCGTCGGGGTGGACCTGTTCGGCCAGATTAGTTCGGAGTCCGCAGGAACGCGTCATATCAGCGGAACCGGCGGACAATTGGATTTCCTTACCGGAGCCTACGATAACCCGACGGGAAAGAGTTTTATCTGTATGCCGTCTTCCCGCGTGGATCGAAAGGGTGTGCGCCATTCCAATGTGCATGCCACGTTCCACGGGGATATCATTACGGATCCGAGAAGCCAGAGCTATCAGTTGGTGACAGAATACGGAATGGTGAACCTTGCCGGACGTTCCACTTGGGAGCGGGCCGAAATGCTGATTAGTGTTGCTCACCCGGATTTCCGGGAGGAATTGATTCAGTCCGCGGAAGAAATGAAAATCTGGCGGCGAAGCAATAAGCTGAAGTAGTGGAGGAGCAGCAGTTCCTTAATAAAGCATAAAAAAGAGGTTCTTCACGAATTTTTGTGGGATTAAAATCGAAATCGAAATAAATAATTAGGCATTGAAAAAGAGCATTGGATG
>CAKQWJ010000030.1 GCA_934278925.1 uncultured Clostridia bacterium
CGCTCGGGGCATTCCAATTAAAAAGTGTGGGATAGTTTCAAAAAACTATCCCACAAAAATTCGTGAAGAGCCATAATTTCGGCTTGAACGAATTTTTGTAAAAAAGAACGAGAGGGAATCGGCGAATCCGTTTTCCTCTCGCTTTTTATTGCATAGATTTCGGTTGTATTTAGCAGGTTACTCCAAATCAGCGGCAGGCATGAAGTCTTCTTTTAGCAAACATGATAAAGGATATAATTCTTCGACATAGCACCGGCTTACAACTCTAAGGAATGAATAAACTGTAAGATCACTGAACTCGACTGCTTGCGGCACTATAGTCGACAACCTTTCTCTGAGGATATTTAATATTTCCTTACTACTCATTTCTGAATAGTCCACCTTTGCTATTTCTTCAAACAGCCCTATTATCTTGCTTTGTGCCTCCCAAGGTATTTCGAATTCCAAGCATAATAGACTAAACGATCTTGGTTCAATTCTTGAATCTCCCACACTATCAGCAAGTTCACACAATGCTTGCTTCAAAAGCATAATATAATCTTCTGCAGAAGCCATGAAATTTCCTCCTTGCACCATCCCGACGCTATGTCAGCTGATGAAAGTTCTCCCGAAGGTAGTCCACAAACGCCTTCATCACCGGGTTCATCCACTTGTTCTTCAGTCGAATCAGCTGGGTCCACATCTGCATCTCCAGCTTCTCCGTGTCGATGATGGCCAGCGCCCCCTTGTTCAGCGGATCGTCCGCCAAGAACTTCGGTAGGAAGGATACCCCCTTGCCCTGGCAGATCATATTGATGATGGCAGAGGTGGAGCCGATTTCCAGGCTCGGATGATAGCTGATTCCACGCTCGGCCAGCGCTTCTTCCATGTAGAGGCCGTAGCTGACACCTCGGTCGGAGGTGATGAAGTTATCCCGAACCACCCGTTCCAGCGGTACGTTTTTCATGGCAGCCAGCGGGTTGTCCGGATTGGTGACGAACACGATGTCCTCTTTCCGCTCCGCCACGCTGACGAAGTCCGCGGAAATCAGTTTCCGCTCCAGGGTAAAGATGAAATCCAGATCGTTCTGCCGCAGTAAGTCAAATGTGGAGGTCAGCATATCCGATGTCTTGATTACTACATCCACTTTCGGATATTTCTCATGGAATCCCGGGAGGATTCCCGGAAGAATTCCGGCCGAAAAGGATGAGCTGGCACCCACCCGAAGCGTGCCGGAAGGCTCATCGTCTTCCTTCATGAATGACGCCGCCTCTTCCACCGACTTCAGAAGCCGCAGTGCATATGGCATGAATTTTTCGCCGGAATGGGTCAGCTTCACGCTTCGGCCGATTCGATCGAACAGCTGTGTGCCCAACTCATCTTCCAGCTGCTTGATCTGCACCGTCACCGCCGCCTGAGAGTACCCCAGCTGTGCCGCCGTCTTGGTGAAACTCTGCATTTCCGTCGCTTTGACAAATGTTACTATATTACGAATTTCCATAAACGTTCTCCTTATACCTTTCAAAATTTATAATATCAGAAACAGACAGGGAATTCAATAGACCGTTGAAAATGTTGATATACTTGAATTTGAGAAGATATTTGATTTTCTGAACATCCCATTTGGTTTTCGTAAATTGTTTAGCATTTTTTATTGTTAGATTTATAACTATTAATTTTACAAAACACTTCCCATATAGTATTATCATATTGTAATAAACAAGCCTCTACAAAATAACCATATAAGACAAAAACAGAAGCGACCCCGTTCTTATCGCTTCTGTTTTTCTTTTTTGATTTTTCGGGTTCTTCACTTTTTCGGCCGCAAGAAAGTCTTTCGGTTGACTTCTTTCCGAATCACCTATATGATACATAATAGTATACGAAAGGTGGATTATTATGAAAAAGCAATTTACTCATATCCTGACGCTTCTCACCATGGCATTGGTAATGGCTGCCGTACCGGTATGTTCCTTTGCGGCGACCGGCGGAAAGAGCCACGTAAGAGAAATTCTCTTCGCAGGCATCGCCATCGCCTTCGCGATTGACATGTGGCGGGAGTTTAAGAAAAGAAAATAGCGGAAATCAAAAGGGAGAATGCACCATCACCGCATCCTCCCTTTTTTCATGCCTATTTGTATTTCGTCTTAACCCGGTTCAGATAGGATGTCTTCGTTGCCGGCGCCTCGTCCGTTCCCAGCAGCAGGGACAGCACGTGGCGAATTTCTTTTCCGTTCCGAGCGTACTGTCCGGCACAGGATGCGCAGAACGAAGTGTTCCGAAGCCCGGAAGAAGTCAGCCCTCCGCCGAATTTTTTTGCCAGCTCCGGCTCCTCCGCCGATGCCATGCCCCCCAGACCGCAGCACTGTTCCGCTGCCGTCACCGCCGGCTCATATCCCAGCAGCTTGCAGATGCCGTCGTACCATTCCCGATCAGTCCGGTCCGGGCACGGAATCTGAATCTCGATGCCCTCCGGCACGGAAATTTCCGGGACCAGTTCCGGCAGCACTTCGTAGATGGACCGCACTTTCTGGGGAATCCGTTCCTTCAGGAAGTAGTAGCAGTTCGGGCAGGTAGTAATCACCTCGTCGATGTCCCGGCTCTCCAGCTCCCGACAGATTCGATTTATAATCCGTTCCTCATCTCGGTAGAGCCCCAGCTCCGCAATGGGCTTTCCGCAGCAGTCGTACACCGTTCCGATTCCCTTGGCCTTGCACAGGTCCACGATTTTCCGGTTGGACTTCGGAAACATCGAAGGGAAATTGCAGCCCGGGAACAGCACCCGACCCACCGTGGCATTTCGGTAGTTTCGAAATTTGTAATCCTTCTTTTCCTTCAGAACGAAGGAATAGGGCTTCTCCTCCAGCTTCCCGTCCCGCACCTGCATCCGCCGCAGGTTCTGAAACAGCTGTCTGCCGGAAATCCCCGCCGGACACACCCGGTCGCAGTTTCCGCAGAGAAAGCATCCGTAAATGTGATCTTGTAATTTCGTCACATCCCCCAGATCCATTTCGTACTTATCCAGGAATGCGCAGTTCTCCCGGCACTTTCCGCAGTGCACGCAGGCATCCGCTATGTTCTGCAAGGATTCCAACGTGCAATTCTCGTCCCATTTTTCGAATTTACTGTTCATCGGAGCCCCCCTCTTCCGGCACGTATTTTTTCCGCAAGGTTTTGCTCAGCACCATCACTGCCACCACGATGGCGGCCGTCAGCCCGATGTACAGCAGCTTGTTGGAGGCCCCGGTGAGGGCGTAGGTTCCCACGGTATACATGGCCACCCCCGGAATCATGAACACGAAGGTCCCCAGAGAATACTTTCCCAGACTGATATCCGTAATTCCGTAGGCAAAATTCTGCAGGTTGTACGGAAACAGCGGTACCAGCCGGGTAATCATCAGCACCATCATTTCATTTTTGGTGCTCTCATTGAAGAGGAGACGACTGATGTAACGATTCTTTGCGATTTGATCCCGCAGGCTGTCCTGTAAAAAGAACCGCCCCACCAGGAAGGCGGCAATCGCCCCCAAGGTGGCCGACAGGACGCAGAGCAGCGTTCCCCACCAGGGACCGAATATCGCTCCGGCAATGATGGCAAAGGTCACCCCCGGAACCGCCAGCACCACGCTGGCAATCACCATCACCACGATGTAGATCAGGGCCGCTTGGAGAAAATTGGTCTTCACCATCTGCTGCAAGTTTCCGTACCAGTCATCTCCGGAAAAAATATCCGACCATCCGTAGTGATGATTCAGCGCCACAATCAGCAATACGATTAGAATGAAGGCGATGAGCTTGATTATTCCTTTTTTCTTCTTGTTCGTTGTCTCCACGTCTTTCTCCTGTTTTTAATGTTACATATCCTCCGGCATCCACCGGAAGTTATCCTTTCCGGCGCCGATTTCAAAATGGCATTTCACGATACCCAGGTCCACCTTGGTGAAGGGACCCTTTCCCGCTTCCACGGAAACCACATTTCCGAACCGCTCGAAGTAGAAGCTCTGCCGGTTCATGGCCGTCGGTGCCATCATGGCCGCCAGCACGCCGTTCTTGTACCACTCCGGAACGCTGAGGCTCACCTCCGTGCCGTCGCTCACGTCGCACATGGACTTGCTCTTCCGGCTCTTCCCCTGGTTGGCGCCGTAGCCGATGGCGATGGCTGCCACCACCTTCTCCCCCGGTGCCAGGTTGTAGCATTCCGGTTTTTTCTTGAAGGTAGCTCCCACCCAGCATGTGTTCAGCCCCAGTTGCTGAGCCAATAAAACCACTTTTTCGCCGTAATAACCGCACCGTTCTTCCAGGGTATCGTCTTTCTCCCCTGCCAGAATGATGTAATTCTCCACACCGCGAAACCGCATGGTTTTGGCCAGCAGGCCGGAAAAGGCCTCCGGTTCGTGCAGCACCAGGTGCATGTGCAGTCCCCCCACCTGATTGCAGGCCCGCATAGCGGCCAGCAGGCGCTCCACGATTTCCTCCGGAATTTCTTTATCCAGATATTGACGGACGGAATGCCTCCGCTGTATCGCTTCAATGATGTTCATCGCAAACTCCTTTTACAGAAACGTTCGGTCGATTAGTACTTCTTTACAATAAACGGATGATCTTCTCCCTTCAGGTAGGCCTGAATTCCCCGAATGGAATTCTCCACCATGTTGGCCACCGCTTCCTCCGTGTAGAAGGCGGTGTGTGGGGAGAAGAAAACGTTGTAGAAACTGCGGAGGATCGCCATCTCCGGGTTGTCGATGATGGTGCCGGACAGATCCTTGTAGTAGATACCCAGTTCCTTTTCGATGACATCCAGGGCGGCAAAACCGATCTTGCCGTTGGACAGGTTGCGAATCATGCCATCCGTGTCCACCAGCTGGCCCCGGGCGCAGTTCACCAGGATGACCCCATCCTTCATCTTCGAGAAGGCGGTTTCATCGATCATATGGTAGTTGTCCTCCAGCGCCGGTGCGTGGAGGGTGATGATGTCGCTCTCGGCATACAGGGTATCCAGGTCCACGTACTCCGCGTGCTGCCGAACCGCATCCTTCGGGAAGATGTCGTAGGCCAGAATCCGGCATCCGAATCCGGACAGGTGTTCGATGACCGTCTGACCGATTCGGCCGGTGCCGATGACGCCCACGGTGCTCTTGGAGATTTCCCGGCCCAACTTGCCCTTCAGGGTGTAATCCTGCACGTTGGCTTTGTCCATGATGTACCGCAGTTTTCGGCAGGCGATGAGCATCAGCATGATGGTGTAATCCGCTACGGAGGCCGGGTCATAGGTGACGTTGGTGACTCCCATGCCCACTTCAAAGGCGTGCTTCACATCGATGTGATCGTAGCCGATGGTTCGGGTGGAGATGACCTTTACGCCGTTCTCCTTCATGGCATCGATCATCTCCGCCGGAGTCGGGGTGGTGATGATGGAAATAGCATCATAGCCCTTTGCCAGGTGGTAGTTCTCCGGTCCCGGGGACTGGGTGGTGTAGCCGAATTCCACACCGTACTGTTTCGAGAATTTTTCAAAGAAAGGGAGTTCGTCGAACTCTCTCAGGGTATATACAAAGATCTTCACTTTTTGCCGTCCTTTCCGGTCGCTTCTGCGTTACGTTTTTTCTTTTTTTATTATATCTCAATCCCTCTCCCCTTGCAATCCGGCGCCCTTGGGATTAAAATGGAATGTGCGTATCTTCGGCGGGGAACCTCTCTGCCGAAGTGCATTCTCATCAAGCAGTTCGGGTCCGATATCCTGCTTGTAAAATATCAAAACCAAAGGAGTACAATTATGAAAAAATGGATCAAAAGGGAACTGGAGGATTACCGTATCCTTCTTCGCAACGTTCCCAGTCTCGTAACATCTCTTTTCGTGGTCAGCGTCATCATGATGAACCTTCTGGCCAACAAGGAGCTGTTTTCGTTTAAGTATCTGGCGCTGGACTGCGGTTTCGCACTGAGCTGGGTATCTTTCTTATGCATGGATATGCTGTGCAAGCGTTTTGGGGGAAAGGCGGCGGCGAAAATCGCCATTCTGGCCCTGGTAATCAACCTGGGCGCCAGCTTGATTTTCAAGGCGCTGACCATGACGCCGGGCATGTGGGGGGAATACTATTCCACCGGCAGCATGCAGGTGAACGACGCGCTGAACGCCACCATCGGCGGGGCCTGGTACGTGGTTCTGGGCAGCAGCCTGGCCATGTTCCTGTCTTCCATCTGCAACGCCGGCATCAACTCATTCCTGGGCAAAAGGCTCCGGAACACGAGCTACCGGGATTTCGCCATCCGCTCTTTCACCTCTACGATGATCGCGCAGTTCATCGACAACCTCACCTTCGCGCTGGTGGTATCCTACCATTTCTTCGGCTGGACCCCGGTGCAGGTGTTCTTCTGCTCCCTCACCGGCGCCGTGATGGAACTGCTGTGTGAAGTGGTATTCAGCCCCTTCGGCTATCGGGTGAGCCTGCAGTGGGAAGCGGAAAAAGTGGGCGAGCCGTACTTGCAGTACTGCCGGAAGGTGGCGCAGTCCGCGTAAATTGTTTTTGGGAGAATGGGATAAAAGGAGTTTATCATGGACATTCTGATTACCGGCACGTCCGACGGCATCGGGCGGGCCACGGCGGAATATTTTCTGGAGCGGGGGCACCGGGTGGTAGGTTTCGACCGGAAGCCGTCCGCCATTTGTCACCCAAGCTATCGCCATGAGATTCTGGATATCTGCGATGCGGATGCCTACCCGGAGGATGTGCAGCCGGAGATTCTCGTCAACAACGCGGGGGTTCAAGACAGCGGACGGGATATCGAAATCAACCTGATGGGGACGATTCGAATGACGGAAAAATATGCCATCGCCAACGAACGGATTCGGGCGGTGGTGATGGTGGGATCCGCCAGCGCTCATACGGGATCGGAGTTTCCGGAGTATGCGGCCAGCAAGGGCGGGCTTCTCACCTATACCAAGAACGCTGCGCTGCGGCTGGCTCCTCGGGCGGTGTGCAACAGCATCGATCCCGGCGGGGTCCTGACGGATTTGAACCGGCCGGTGATGGAGGATCCGGAGCTTTGGGATCAAATTATGGCGTTGACGCCCCTTCGGCGCTGGGCGACGCCGGAGGAAATCGCGGAATGGATCTATTTCGTGGGGGTACGAAATCGCTTCATGACCGGGCAGAACCTGCTGATTGACGGCGGGGAAGCCGGGGACGCCCATTTTATATGGAAGGACTAGAATTTTTAACGCATGCTGAATAATCTGTTTTTTTGTCTCAACGCGACGGTGCCCATCTTTTTTCTGATTCTTCTGGGGATGTTCCTCCGGAAAATTCAGCTGGTGGATGATGCTTTTACCGCGCGGCTCAACACGCTGGTGTTCCGGGTTTGCCTTCCGGCGCTGCTCTTTCACGACATGTACCGGACGGACTATCGGACAAACTGGAACACCGCCTATGTGGCGTACTGCGCCCTGGCCACGCTGGCAAGCATCCTGATCTGCACCGGGATTTCCTATCTTCTGAGGGACCGGAGCATTCAGGGGGAATTCATTCAGACATCCTACCGCAGCAGCGCTACCATTCTGGGCATTGCGGTGGTTCAAAATCTATATCACAATGTTGGGATGGCGCCGTTGATGGTCATCGGCGCCGTGCCCATCTACAACATCGCGGCGGTGATCATCCTGGAGATGTATCGGCCGGACCGAGGAAAGCTGAATGCTGCCCTCCTCCGCAAAACCCTCCACGGGATTCTCACCAATCCCATTATTTTATCCATCCTTCTGGGTTTTGCCTGGTCCCTGCTGCGCCTCCCGCTGCCGACCGTCGGCGATACCACTCTGGACTACGTGGGCCGCTGCGCCACCCCGCTGGGCATCATCGCCATGGGTGCGTCCTTTCAGTGGGAGAAAGCCCGGCAGTCCGCCGGTCCCGCGCTGGTCAGTACTTTTATCAAGCTGTTCGGCCTGTGCGCCCTGTTCCTGCCTTTGGGGATTCACCTGGGGTTCCGGAACGACCTGCTGGTGGCGGCGCTGGTGATGTGCGGCTCTTCCACCACCATTAGCTGCTTCGTCATGGCAAAGGGTATGGGGCACAAGGGAGACCTTACCATCAGCACGGTGATGCTCACCACCCTGCTTTCCGCTTTTTCTCTCACCTTCTGGCTGTTCATACTGAAGAGTCACGGGTGGATCTAAAATTCGATAATTTTTGTAACTTCTTTTGGGGGTATGAATGAAAAAAAGAACTGTCATCCTTATACTCACGCTGATTACGATTTGGGGCCTCATGCCGATGTCTGCATTTGCCGCGGAGTCCAACGTCATTACCGTATCGGACAAAACGGAATTCGAGAAAGCGATTGCTCGGGTCAATGAGGATTCCGACAACGAATATACCATCGAACTGACCGCCGATTTTTCGGTTAACGGCTTTGCCATTAACTCGCCTTGCAAAGCGACCATTCTGGGCAACGGCCATACGCTGACAGTGGGTGTAGGCGGTTCCGTCAGCGTGAGCAAGGGGGCAGAATTGACACTGGGTGCGGCGGACGGAAACGTCCTGAATATTCGCAGCGCCGAGGGTGCCAGCAACGATGCACCGGGTATGCTGAATATTGAGGGTACCTGCAATATGTACTCGGGTGTGACCCTTTCGGGAAGAGAAGGAAATAACTATTTCGGCGGCGGCGTTACCGTTTCCGGCGGCACCTTCCACATGTACGGCGGAACCATTGAAAAATGCGGCATTAAGGGTGGCTCCGTTTGCTACGGCGGCGGTGTTGCGGTGGTCTACGGCGGCCAGTTTATCATGGACAGCGGAACGATCAAAGATTGCTATGTGGAGTCCAATTACCTTCATCATCAGTATCCCAACACATGCTTTACGGCCATGGGCGGCGGGGTCTTTGTCTCCGGCGGATCGTACTTCCGCATGAACGGCGGATCCATTTCCAACAACCGTGCCACCAATATGGGAGGCGGCGTTGCCGTTGCGATATCTCTGGATGAAATATACGCCAGCGGTAGCTACGGAATGCTCAAGAGCTCTGCCGAAATACTGGGCGGCAAGGTGGAAGAGAACCAAGCAAAGAAGGGCGCCGGCCTCTTTGCATCCGGGTATTATTATGTGGATGCGCCAGCGATTTGCGCCGACACCCCTGCCGTTGGGGCCACGGAAAATCCGGGACTGCACATTAAAGATACCCAAATATTGAACAACACCGCCACCGACACCGACACCGAAGAGGGACGAGGCGGTGGCGTGCTGGTGGTCGCGCTGAAATCACCGGCAGCAGCTTCCCTCGAAAACACGACGGTCAAAGGGAACAAAGCGACGACCGGTGCCGGGATCTCATCTTATGAGTCCTGGACAAATCTGAGTATCAAGGGATGCACCGTCACCGAGAACACCGCAAACAAATACGGCGGCGGCTTTTCTGTAGAGAGCAATACAGGCGGCGGTAAAACGACGATTACCGATACGGTCCTGTGCAACAACATTGCCGATACCTCAGGATCCGATGTGTATCTCAAAAAATCTCCGCTGGTGCTGCCGGCTGCGCCAAGCATGAATTCCATCTATCTGGGGGCGCCGGAAGATGTTCGCAATCAGAAGATTGACGGCTGGTATGAAGATAAATCCGATTCTCGGTACACCGAACAGACAAAGGCGGAGCGCAAGGAATATACCGGCTACGCCAATATCGGCGGCTCCGAAGAGGTGTATTTGATTGCCGCCGCAAATCCGTCTCTGGTACACATCAAGTTCACCAACGAAGACGGATCCACGGTGTATAAAGAATCGTACTATCCGCTTGGCACCAACGCCAAAGATATTGTCTTGCCAAACGCCACTAAAGCATCGGACGAGAAATACGATTATATTTTCAAGGAGTGGAGTCCGGCCATCAAGGATGCCGCGGAGGATACGGTGTACACAGCTATATTTGAAAAGGTTTTTAAACAGTTTACGGTTCAATACGAATTTAAAAGCCTTACCGCCGGAACGGAGCTGCCGGAGGAGGTGACGGCTCTGCTGCCGAAGGATCCCGCCGGATACGGGCGGGACACCGACATCAAGGCGATTGCGCCGGCCAAAACCGAGGTAAAGGTGGACGGCGGCACCTGGACTTTCAAGGGCTTTGACAAGGACTCGATAAAAGCCACGATGGAAAATGCCGACGGCGCCGGAAATGTGAAGTTTACCGGATCCTGGGAATTTACCCCAAAAGATCCGGACCCGCTGCCATCCACCGGCGGCATGGGAACGCGCCTCTTCATCATTGTGGGTGCGGCCCTCATGGCAGCTGCGGCAATTGCGCTTGTAAGAAATTCCAAGAATTCCAATAAAACCAAATAACATGCAGAGGTGTGCCACGGGAATCTCGCCCGCAGCACACCGCTGTTTTCAATCTTCTTTTTTTCAGATTTTCCTTTTTTCTCCGGTGCGGCCGGACCGCTTCTATGGCACGGCCGCGCTGTCCTAGCTTCTTCGGCCGGCACCCCCGGACGCTTCATATAATCGTCCCCTTAGAACGTGGCCACCTCCGGATCCGCCGGCGCACATGCTTTTACCGACTTGGCGTAGAGCACCGGACCCTTCTCGCCGTAGGCTTCCTCGTATTCCACCCGGACTTTGGCGGTGATTTCCACCCAATCGCCGGTTTTAAAATCGTCCGCATTGGCGTAGATGCACATCAGTCCCGCGAACTGAATGTCCTCCACGCAGCAAGTCATCACGTGACGACCGAAGGCAAAGCGCCCCTTCGTGCTCAAATCCTCCGCCATGGCCACGCGGCCCTTCAGCGTCAGGATTTTGCCCTCGTAATCGTCTTCATTCTCGTTGATATCCCGGTACCACTCCGCGTAATCATCATCGGAAATGGCGATTTTGGACCGGGTCTTGTCGAACGGCAGCGGATCCTCGATATCATCCGGCTCCACATCGTACGGACCGTACTCGTAGAGAATCTGAGATCTCCGGTTCGCCACCCGCACTTCCTTGTGGAACGGCATTTTGTCAAAGCCCTTAGTGCAGCGGTTGAACACCACCAGCTCCGCGGTCTGCATTTTGTCGAAGCACAGCTGCCGCATATTCTGGTTGTACATCAGGAACGTGGCGGCATCCACGAACAGCATCTCCTGTGCCACAATCCAGTTCGGCGGCAAGCTGGCAAACAGGGACTGGAGCATCCACATGCCGTTGTATTCCACCAAAATCCGGTCGAACCGGTACTTGCTCTCCAACTTCTGCAGCGCGATGCGAGACAAATCTGCCTCGTCTTCCACGTATTCCACGAAAACGTTTTCCGGGCTCGCGAAGGCGCTGATGTCGTATTCCACTTCGCCCTCTTCGCAGACCAGCAGCAGCGTCGGCACTTCCGGATCGAAATCCGGGCTGTTCAGCGTGTCTTGAATAAAAGTAGTTTTACCGCCGCCCAGGAATCCGGTAAAAAGATATACCGGCAGCTCTCGGGCTTTCCGATCTTCCAATCTTACTGTCATAGTTCTCCCCTGCTATTATAATCCGAACAATTCCTTGATGTGATCCTGTGCCAGGCCCACGCCGATGACGCAAATCATGCCGGTTGCTTCCGGCTCGCCCTCACGCACTTCCGGCTCGCCCGGAACGTAATCAAACTGGTACCATTTTCCGTCGGTACCTTCCAGAATTCCCTTGGAACGGAGCACCTGTCCGCATTCCTTCTCGTTCTGGATGGCTTCCAGGGCCGCTTCAATCTGTTCCTTGCTGTATTTGTGCGCGGTGGTAACACCGAATTCATCGAACACTTCGTCCGCATCGTGGCCATGATGATGATGGTGGTGGTGACCACAGCCGCACTCATGGTCGTGATGATGTTCGTGATGGCCGCAGCAGCCGTGTTCCTCGTGGTCGTGGTCGTGATCGTGTTCCTCGTGGTCATGGTCATGGTCGTGGTCGTGACCGCAGCCGCACTCATGGTCATGATCGTGGTCATCGTGGTCGTGATGGTGATGATGGTGCTCCGCCTCGTGTTCTTCCTGCTCCCGGTGCGCTTCTTCTCTCAGGTGATCCAGTTCCGCGGACAGCGTCTTCTTCTGCTCCATGGTTTCCAAAATCTTCTTGCCGCTGATTTCCTTCCAATCCGTGGTCACAATGGATGCTTCGGTATTGTGTTCTCTCAGCAAGCCGATGACCTGATCTATTTTCTCCTGGCTCAATCCCTGCACGTGGCTCAGGATAATGGAGCTGGCGTGTTCCACCTGGTTCACGTAGAATTCGCCGAAGTTCTTCAGATACATCTTCGCCTTCTTGGCATCTACCACGGTGGTGAAGCCGTTCAGCTGAATCTCGTCGTTCTCCAGATCCTGCACAGCGATGATAACGTCGGAAAGCTTTCCCACACCGGACGGTTCGATAAGAATCCGGTCCGGATGGTACTGCTCGATGACTTCGTTCAGCGCCTTTCCGAAATCCCCTACCAGAGTGCAGCAAATGCATCCGGCATTCATCTGGTTAATCTGAATTCCCGTATTCTTCAGGAATCCCTTGTCCACACCGATTTCTCCGAACTCGTTCTCGATCAGAACGATTTTCTCGTCCCCATAGGCTTCCTCAATCAGCTTCCGAATCAACGTCGTCTTTCCGGCTCCCAGGAATCCAGAAAAAATATCTACTTTCGTCATTTCTATCCCTTCTTTCTTATATATCTCAAACCCGAAGGTTTTGGTTCAACGTATTTAATTTTATCAGAGTCCTATCACTCGTTCAAGGAAGTGGATGGGAATTCCTGTGTTTTTTGCTTCACACATTCCGGGCCGGCCGCGCGCCGGGAAAAAGGCGCCGGGATTGGCGTGGCCCGACGAAGATTCAAGGGCTTGCAGGGAGGGCAACGCCAACAGGGCCGGCTGCCCGGCGCTTTTCAAGGCGCACTGTTGGCGTGCCCCGACGAAGAAACAAGGGCTTGCCGGGAGGGCAACGCCAACAGGGCCGACCGCGCGCCGGGTAAACGTCGCCGGGGTTGGCGTGGCCCGACGGTGGAACAAGGGCTTGCAAGGGGCAAGGCGCCAACAAAGCCGACCGCGCGCCGGGTAAACGGCGCCGAGGTTGGCGTGGCCCGGCGGTGGATCAAGGGCTTGCAAGAGGCAAGGCGCCAACAATGCCGGCCGCCCGGCGCTTTTCAAGGCGCCAGCAAGGCCGGCCGCGCGCCGGGAATAGAAAAAGAGCTGCCGCCGCAGCTCTTTTCGTCTCGTTAACTTCGTCTCGTTTTATTCCGCCAAAAATGCAGTTTTCAATAGGCAACCTGTGAAAAACCGACTTTTTGCCTAGAACATCCCCAGGGTCTTGAACAGGAAGAGCCACAGGAAGATGGTCACGCAGGACAGCGGCGTGGCAAAAATCACCGCATTTCCCGCCAGCTCGCCGTCGGAGTCCATTGCCTCCGCCATGGTATAGGAGGAAACCGCCGGCGGCGCCGCCATCATGGCAATCAGAGAAACCAGCGCCACATCTCGGACGCCCAGCATCGCCGCAAGCCCCAATCCGATCGCCGGCACGATGACCAGTCGGCCCAGAACGCATATCGCAAGATTTTTTTTACCCGTATGAACGCTGCCCTTGTTGAAGGAGGCGCCCAGAAGAATCATAGCAATCGGCGTGGTGGCATCGCACATTCCGGAGATGGTTTGGTTCACCGCAGACGGCACCGAAATGTTCAGGGCCAACGCCAGAATCGCCGCTGCTGCACCCAGGATGATTGGGTTCGTCAGGATTTTTTTCAGCACGGACTTCAGATCCGCCCGGCCGCCCCGGAAGTACTCCAGCACGATGACCGCCAGAAAATTGTACAGCGGTACCACGAACATGATCAGCGCCGCCGTCACCGACACGCGGCCCTTGCCGTAGACGTTTTCCGCCACCGGCAGCCCCATGAGGATGAAATTGCTCCGGTACACCGCCTGAATCATGGCGCCCCGTGTTCGGTCCGGTATGTCCATGCGGACCACGATTGCCCAGGTGATTCCGCACACCGCCAGCACGAAGAGGCAGGCAAAAAGAATCAGCCGCCCGTCGAAGGCTTCCGATATGTCCGCCGAGTAGAGATTTTCGAACATCAGCGCCGGGAAGAACACGGTGAAAACCATCTTGTTGAATTTACGCACGTCCTTTTCCGTCAGCACGCTGTATTTCCGCACCAGCATCCCCACCACCAGGTACAGCACCAGCGGGATGACCGCATTTAAGCACACTATAAAATTATGTATCATCAATCGCTCCCATTCCTCTTTTATTTACGAGGAATATTGTACCACAAAAAGAGTTTTTGGGAAGGCGAACATTTCCGACACCTTTCCTACAGCGCTGCCAGCACCTCGTCCGCAAACTCCCGGCAGGTTCCGCCCCCCGGAAGTCCGGTCATCTTCGGTCCCAGCTTTTCGTCTGCCGCATCCAGCGCTTTTTCCAGGCAATCCGCTTTTTCCACATATCCGATGTGGGACAACATCATGGCCGTCGCCTTCATCAAGCTGGCCGGATTGGCATATCCTTCGATGCCCTCTTCCACCATGCGCGGCGCACTGCCGTGAATGGCCTCGAACAGGGCGTAATCCTTTCCGATGTTGGCGCTTCCGGCGGTGCCTACGCCGCCCTGAATCTGCGCAGCTTCATCGGTGATGATATCCCCGTACAGGTTCGGAAGCAGGAACACCTGAAATTGGTTCCGAATGTCCTTGTTCACCAGGTTGGCCGCCATGATGTCCACGAACCAGTTGTCCGTCTCGATTTCCGGATATTCCTCTGCCACTTCCCGGCAGATCTGAAGGAAATCGCCGTCGGTCTTCTTCATGATGTTGGCCTTCGTCACGATGGATACCCGCTTCTTTCCGTTGGCCCGGGCGAAATCAAAGGCGGCCCGAGCGATGCGCAGGGTCCCCTCCCGGGTGGTCACCTTGAAATCCACATCCAGGGAGTCGCCGATTCGAATGCCCCGGCTGCCCAATGCGTATTCCCCCTCTGTATTCTCACGGAAGAAGGTCCAGTCGATGCCCTCCTCCGGAATGGATACCGGGCGCACGTTGGCGTACAGATCAAAGGTTTTCCGCAGGTACACGTTGGCGCTTTCCAGATTCTTGGTATTCATGGATGCGTTCGGTGTGGTGGTCGGTCCTTTCAGCAGCACGTCACACTGCCGCATTTCCGCCAGCACCTCATCCGGAACGGTCTGTCCCTTTTCCAATCGGTTCTCCAGGGTGAAGCCATCGATTTCCCGCAGGCGTACTTTGCCCGACGCCAGTTCCTCCGCCAGCAGTTTTTCCAGCACCGCCCGGGCTTCCTTCATGATGACCGGGCCGATGCCGTCTCCCGCCGTCAGGCCGATGGTCACGCCCCGGCCTTTTTCTTTGTCGCTTCCGGTGGATTCCCGGTTCTTCCGGATCCGCTCGTTTCGCTCTACCTGTTCCCGCAGCAGCACTTCGAATTCCGCTACCGCTTTCTGAATATCCTTTTCAACTCCACAGTCCACTGTCTTTCCTTCTTTCCTTTATTTTCCGGTTGCCGCTGCGTATTTCAGCAATCCGCCGGCCAGGAGCATTTCCTTCTGTCTTTCCGCCAGCTCCATTCGCAGCGGAATTTCTTTTTCCCCGGCGTGAAGAATCACCCGGTTCTCCTTCAATCCCTCAAAGATATCCGAAAGGGTCAGCACATCGCCCTGCTGAATCCGATCGTAGTCCGCCGGATCCTCAAATACCAGCGGCAGAATTCCTGCATTCACCAGGTTGGCCATGTGAATACGAGCAAAGCTCTTCACGATTACCGCCCGGATGCCCAGGTAGAGCGGCGCCAATGCCGCATGTTCCCGGGAAGATCCCTGGCCGTAGTTGGATCCGCCCACGATGATTCCCTTGCCCGCTGCTTTGGCCCGCTCCGGGAAGGTTTCGTCCACCACGCCAAAACAGAAGGTGGAAATCTTCGGAATGTTGGAACGGTACGGCAGCACTTTGGAGCCCGCCGGCATGATGTGATCCGTGGTGATGTTGTCGCCCACCTTTAGGATGACCTCCGCCTGAATTTCGTTTTCCAGCGGGTGAGTTTCCGGGAACGGCTTGATGTTCGGTCCCCGAAGCACTTCCGCATCCTTCGCCTCTTCCGGCGGAAGCGGCGGAATAAAACCACTGTCGTTAATCCGGAACTGTTCCGGAATCTCTACCTTTCCGACGGATTCCAGAGTCGTCGGATCCGTGATATATCCCGTCAAAGCGGATGCTGCTGCGGTTTCCGGGCTCACCAGATACACCTGTCCGTCCTTGGTTCCGGAGCGGCCCAGGAAGTTTCGGTTAAAGGTCCGAAGGCTCACGCCGCCGGAATTCGGGGAGAAACCCATTCCGATGCACGGACCGCAGGTGCACTCCAGAATCCGGGCTCCGGCATCAATCATATCCGTCAGCGCTCCGCACTCCGCCAGCATGGAAAGTACCTGACGGGATCCCGGGGAGATTCCCAGGCTGACGCCGTCAGCGATTTTCTTTCCCTTCAGCATTCTGGCTACCTTCAGCATATCCGCATAGGAGGAATTGGTACAGGATCCGATGGCAATCTGATCCACCTTGATTTTCTTCAATTCCTCCACCGGCTTCACGTTGTCCGGGCTGTGAGGGCAGGCAGCCAGCGGCTTCAGCTCGCTCAAATCGATGGTGTACTCCTCTGCATATACCGCATCTTCATCGCTGGACAGGGGAATCCAATCCTCATCCCGGTTCTGAGCCTTGAGGAACTTCCGAGTCTCCTCATCCGACGGAAAAATCGAGGTGGTGGCACCCAGCTCCGCACCCATATTGGTGATGGTGCACCGTTCCGGCACGCTGAGGGACTGAATTCCCTCCCCGCCGTATTCCACGATGGCGCCCACACCGCCCTTTACGGACAGCTGTCTCAGCACTTCCAGAATCACGTCCTTGGCGCTCACATTGTCACCCAGCCGGTTCTTCAAGTTCACCCGAATCATACGAGGCATCGGAATGTAATACGCACCGCCGCCCATGGCAACCGCCACGTCCATTCCGCCGGCACCCATGGCCAGCATACCCAGACCACCGCCGGTCGGGGTATGGGAATCGGACCCAATCAGCGTCTTTCCCGGTTTTCCGATGCGTTCATACTGAAGCTGATGGCAGATGCCGTTTCCCGGACGGGAGAACCAGATGCCGTGCTTTGCCGCAACACTCTGGATGTACCGGTGGTCGTCCGCATTCTCGAAACCGGACTGCAGCGTGTTGTGATCGATATAGGCCACGGACCGCTCCGTCCGAACTTGATCCACGCCCATGGATTCGAATTCCAAATATGCCATGGTTCCGGTGGCATCCTGGGTCAGCGTCTGATCGATTCGAAGACCGATCTCCTCTCCCGTTTTCATTTCCCCTGAAAGCAGATGCTGCTCTATAATCTTCTCTGCAATTGTCTTGCCCATTTTTATTACTCTCCTTCTGTCCCCATATCGGAGGCGATAAATTCATCAATCTTCTTGTCCACTTCTTTTCCGCTGATGATGGACATTCTGCCGTTAGCGTACTGTTCATCAATCCAGCTCTTCACGTATTTCACCACCGGACTGTGTTTGCCGACCCGGTGTTCTCCCTCCAGACCATAGGATTCGTTAATCCACAGCGCTACGCCGGCAGCGCCGGAGTTCTGGTTCAGGGATACCAGCGGCGGCCGCTTCAGGAATTTCTTGGTGTCGAAAATATTGTAGATCTCTTCGTTCTTCAGCAGTCCGTCCGCGTGAATGCCCGCCTTGGTCACGTTGAAATTCTCTCCCACAAAAGGAGTCTGCGGCGGCACCTTGAATCCGATCTTCTTCTCGTAGTATCGCGCCAGGTCGGTGATTACCGTGGTGTCCATTCCATCCAGGGTTCCCTTCAGCTGTGCATACTCGAATACCATGGCTTCCATCGGCACGTTTCCCGTACGCTCCCCAATGCCGAACAGGGTGGTGTTCACCGAAGCGCATCCGTACAGCCACGCACTGGCCGCATTGGCTACCGCCTTGTAGAAGTCGTTGTGTCCGTGCCACTCCAGCATTTCGCTAGGCACGTCGCAGTAATTCTGCATGCCGTAGACGATGCCCGGTACGCTTCGCGGAAGCGCCGTTCCCACGTACGGGATTCCGTATCCCAAAGTATCGCACATGCGGAACTTCACCGGAATCTTTGCCTGCTCCGACATCTCCTGAATGGCTCTCACGAACGGTACCACGAATCCGTAGAAATCTGCCCGTGTGATATCCTCCAGGTGGCACCGCGGCACCACACCGGCCTCGAAGGCATCGTTGATAACGGAGAGGTAATGTTCCATGGCCTGCCGTCTCGTCATACCCAGCTTCGTAAAAATATGGTAATCCGAGCAGCTCACCAAGATGCCGGTCTCCTTTACGCCGATATCGTGCACCAGCTTGAAGTCCTCCTTCTTCGCCCGAATCCACGTGGTGATCTCCGGGAACTTCAATCCCAGGTCCATGCACTTCTCGATGGCCTCCCGGTCCCGGTCGCTGTATACAAAAAACTCCGTCTGCCGGATAATCCCATTCGGTCCGGACAGTTTGGAAATCATTTTGTAGATGTCCAAAATCTGCTGCACGGTATACGGCTCCCGAGACTGTTGTCCGTCCCGGAAGGTGGTATCCGTAATCCATATATTCTCCGGCATGTTGTACGGGCTCCGCCGGAAGTTGAACGAAACTTTCGGAATCTCCGTGTATTCGAAGAATTCCCGCATCAAATTCGGCTCTGCCACATCCTGCAGCTGATAGCTGTACGGCTCTTCCTGCAAAAGATGGGTCCGCTCGTTCAGTTTAATTTCATTCATATCTCTTACCTCTTACGCTGCTTGGGCACCATGCGCCCCCTTCTTCTAAAATTGTATACTTGTATTCTAAACCTCCATTTTTCTCCTGTCAATGGTTTTTTGAACAACACTTCGTGTTTATTTTTGTAAAAATATTGAATAAAAAAATAAATCCGCAGCACCGGAAACTTCCGGCTGCCGCAGATTGTATTCAATGTCTATAAAAACCACTCCGGGTCCTTTCTCTTGCTGTACAGCTTTTCCAGCGCCAGACCGGAGGCCGCACACATGGGTCCGTGGAAATCCCGAGCCCCTTCCGGACATACCCGGATGCAGGCGGTGCAGGAAATGCACTTCCGCACATCCACCTTCCGCACATCCCTTAGATTGATGGCTCCCATAGGACAAATCTGTGCACAGGCGCCGCAGTTGGTGCAGTGCTTGTTGGGTGTCGGATGAAGCGGCAGACGTAACGGCGCTTTGTTGGGAATAGACCCCTTGATGTCCAGCGGTGCCGGCTTCGCCCGCAGCTCCTGAATCATGGTTCCGCAGAACCGATGCAGCTTACGAGAGGTGAGCTCGCAGAACTCCTTCATCTTCTGGATATCCCGGCAGTCCGGACGGCACGCCGCTATTTTTTTGAAAATCACGTGCTGGGAGACGAAGGCCCCGGCGCTGAGCACGGAAAACCCCTGATCCTTCATAAAGGTATACAATTCGTACAGTGCATCCCCGTAGGAACTGTTTCCGTAATCCACCAGGCAGACGGTCATGGTGCCCGCCCCATGCATCTTCTGAATCATCTTAACACAAGGCAGGGGTACCCTTCCGTTGAAGGCCGGCATCCCTACAATTACAATTGTTTCCTCATCAAAAGTGCAGTCCTCCATCAGAGGATTGCGCAGCAAATCGATATATGATACAGAGAGGTTCTCGATGCAGGCGTCGTCCATGCGCGTCGCGATTTCCTCTGCTACTCTTTTGGTCAGCCTCGCGGTGTCGCCGGAGGGGCTGAAATATAGTCCCACAACTTTATTAATCATGGATTCTCCCTATAAAAAAATCAATACTCTACATTTCCTATACACTAGAATTTTACCACATCCCACGTTTTGTAAATGGTCGCATTGTGAAGAAATGATGTGACGAACAGAAATAGTTTTCCACAGAAATATGTCGGCCGCCTCCGCACTTTTCGCCTCTTTTTTTACGGGAATTTTTCGGCAAAAATACAATTTCGAGATATCATATTTTCCGAAAAGTGCTATACTGAACGCAGATAAGGAGGTGAAGAATATGGCAGATATTACAAGAAAACTCGGCCTGCAGAAACGGATTGCGCTGATTGCTCACGACCACAAGAAGGAAGCGATGATTCGTTGGTGCCAGAAGAATCGGGACATTCTGGGACAACATTTCCTCTGCGGAACCGGAACCACCGCGCGGCTGATTTCCGAGAACACGGGACTTCCGGTAGAGGCGCTGAAGAGCGGTCCTTTGGGCGGCGATCAGGAGGTGGGCGCCCGCATTGCGGAAGGGAAAATCGATATGGTGATTTTCTTCAGTGACCCGCTGGAAGCTCAGCCTCACGACCCGGATATCAAGGCGCTGCTGCGAATCGCGAACGTGTACGACGTGCCTTTTGCCAACAACCGGTCCACGGCGGATTTTATGATTCACAGCGAGTTCTTTAACCGGGAGTACACCTGCATCAGCGAGGATTACACCGATATGAATCAGCGCCGAGTTCAGGACATCCAGGAAGAAATCGACAGTTCCGAGAAATAGGATGAACCGGCGGATTTGAACCAATTGAAACCGAGAAGATATTGACTTGCGGCAAGACCCGACAAAAGCGGAATGGACCCGGAGGCTCCGGGTGTTTTCACGCTTTTTGTTATTTTTTGGGGCGGCCGGCGCGGGGGCTTTGTGAGGCGGGGGCCGGCCGGCGCGGTCTTGGTGCACGATTCCTCGCAAAACCCTGTTCCTCCGTTCCCCTTGCACCAAGTTCGGGTGCCTTTTCGGGAACCGGCCGGCGAGCCGGACGTGGTGCCTCCCTCCCCGCAATCCCTTGCTCTTTCGTCGACGGGCACCACGTTTTCCGAACCGGAGAGGCCCGATGCGAGCCGGACGTGGTGCTTCACTCCCCGCAAAACCTTGCTCTTTCGTCGACGGGCACCACGTCTTTGGAGCCAAAGGCGCCGCCGGCGAGCCGGACGTGGTGCCTCACTCCCCGCAATCCCTTGTTCTTTCGTCGACGGGCACCACGTCTTTGGAGCCGGCCGACCCCCGGCCGCCCGGCGTGGTGCCTCACTCCCCGCAAAACCTTGCTCTTTCGTCGACGGGCACCACGTCTTTGGAGCCAAAGGCGCCGCCGGCGAGCCGGA
>CAKQWJ010000031.1 GCA_934278925.1 uncultured Clostridia bacterium
TCGCTCGGGGCATTCCAATTAAAAAGTGTGGGATAGTTTCAAAAAACTATCCCACAAAAATTCGTGAAGAGCCAAAATATTGAAAAAGTGAGGAGCCATGATTTCAGTAGCTAAGTTTCGGTAAACAAAAATGCTGACCTCAAAACGAGCGTTTGAGGTCGGCATTTTTGCTTTCTATTCGGTTTCTGCGACTTCACGCGAATCTTCCCGTTTCGCCATGTGGTCAAGATTCGCGTTCCGCTGCATTCGCCGCTCGCCTCGGGCGCAAACCCGTTTGCGCTTTTCCTCGGCGCAGGCCAGTGGCGCTTCTTCGAAGCTTACTCGCCTGCGAGCGGCTTTCGCGACTCCTGTCGCATTGCTTCTTTTCTGCCCAGTCGTGGCAATGCTCCATCCGCTGCATTCGCCTCGTTCGCGGGGCGGCACCCCGGTGCCGCTTTTCCCGCTCCAGAACTATCTTCGCTCCTTCGGAGCTCGCTAGTTCTGACTCGGCTTCATAACCGGGAAGAGCTGTACGTCCCGGATGGTTGTGGAATCTGTGATGAGCATTACCAGGCGGTCAATGCCGATTCCGATACCGCCTGTTGGAGGCAGACCGATTTCCAGTGCATTGACATAGTCGGTGTCCATTGGGTGGGCTTCGTCGTCGATGCCCAGGTCCAGTTCTCTCTGCTGCTCTGCAAATCTCTCGTACTGGTCAATCGGGTCATTCAGCTCGGAGAAGGCGTTGGACAGTTCCCAGCCGTTGATGTATGCCTCGAAACGGCGAGTGATTCTCGGGTCTTTCGGGTCTCTCTTGGACAGCGGGGATACGTCTACCGGATGTCCGGTGAGGAATACCGGTCCGTCCAGCAGGCCCGGCAGGTCCTCGCAGTATTCGTCGAACATCTCGGCGATGATTTTGCCGCGAGTCCAGTTCTTTACATCTTCCTCGTCCATGCCGTACTTGATTGCTGCGGCACGAGCTTCTTCATCCCCGTCGATTTTGTCAAACGGAATTCCGGTTACCTTGATAACGGTTTCCGTCATATCGATCTTGTTCCACGGCGGAGTAACATCGAAGCTCTTTCCTTCGTAGGTGATAATCGGAGAACCGTTTACCGCCATTGCGCACTTGTACACAACCTGTTCCATCAGGTCCATCATATCTTCCAGGTTGCCGTATGCCATATACGCTTCCATGGAGGTGAATTCCGGGCTGTGGTTCTTGTCCATACCTTCGTTCCGGAATACCTTGCCCAGCTCATATACTCTGTCCAGTCCGCCGACAATCAGTCTCTTCAGCGGAAGCTCCAGAGAGATTCTCAGCTTCAGGTCGAAGTCCAGGGCGTTGTGGTGGGTGTTGAACGGACGCGCGTTTGCACCGCCGGCGATGGTCTGCAGAACCGGTGTCTCTACTTCCAAGAATCCGTAATCCTCTTCCAATACTTCCCGAACGGTCTTTACGATCTTCGCACGATTGTAGAAGGTTTCCCGAACATCTTCGTTCATGATCAGGTCTACATAGCGCTGACGATATCTCAAGTCGATATCCTGAAGGCCGCTCCACTTATCCGGCAGCACCTGCAGGGATTTTGCCAGAAGGGTCAGCTCCTGAGTGTGAACGGATACCTCGTCGGTACGGGTCTTGAAGACAAAACCGCGCAGGCCCACGATATCACCGATGTCATAGGTCTTGAAGATCTTGTATTCATCGGCGCCGATATCATCTCTCTTGATATAGCACTGAATTCTGCCCTGCTTGTCCTGTACATCGAAGAACGCCGCCTTGCCCATGATTCTTTTTCTCATAATACGGCCGGCAATGGCAACCTCCTCGCCTTCCATGGCTTCGAAGTTGTCCTTGATGTCCTTGCTGTGTGCAGTTACGTTGTACGTTTCCTGTACAAATGGGTCTCTGCCCATATCACGAAGTTCCTGCAATTTCTCTCTGCGGATTTTTCTCTGTTCGCTGATTTCTTCTGCGGTCAGTTCCACGGTCTCGGGAGCATTGTGATTCTCGTTACTCATGTCGTTTCCTTTTTCTTTTCCTTTCTGCAATGTGCTGCGCGTACAAACTTCTTATAAAACTTCCAAAATCTCGTATTTAGCGGTTCCTTCCGGTACGGAGAATTCCACTACGTCGCCCTGCTTGGTTCCGATCAGGTGCTCCCCTACCAGGGATACGTTGGACAGCTTTCCGTTGAACGGATCCGCCTCGGTGTTGCCTACAATCTGGTAGGTCATCTCTTCATCATATACCAGGTCCTTTACGCGAACCGTGACACCGGTCTGCACGGTTCCCTCGGATTCCAGATCATCGGCATCCACAACCTTTGCGGTTCTCAGGATTTCCTCGATTTCCTTGATGCGGTCTTCGTTCTCTGCCTGCGCTTCCTTCGCTGCATCGTATTCCGAGTTCTCGGAAATATCTCCGTAGGAAATCGCTTCTTTCAGTCTTGCCGCAATCTCCTGCCGCATCGGGCCGGTGCAGTTCTCCAGTTCCTTCACCAGGTTATCGTAACCGACCTTCGTCATTTCATGCATTGCATTCGCCATGTTCTAGTTGCTCCTTTCATATCTTCGAACATTTTCGCTTCCGGTAATTCTCAGAATCGCGGAATACTTCAATTTAAACGTAATTATATCTCCGATTTCAATCGGCTCTTTAACATCTTCAATATCCAGAATGGTGTGGTCGCCCGAAGCCCCGATGACCTCCATGCCTTCTACCGTCGGCACCAGATCCGAGATTTCTCCGTAGTCGGCGCGGCCCACGGCCACCAGCGCCCGGGTTCGCTCGCCCCGGTCCACATAGGTCTGCTTCTTGCCGAAGGCATCCACGCCCAGCTGCCCGATCGGATGAGAAGCCTTCTTTTTGACTTCAATCACCTGAGCTTCCAGGGTAAAAGCATCATCTCTCAATGCGTCCATTTCCGAATATCCGTAGCAGATCTTCATGTCCTCCAGCGGTCCCGCCAATGCAGCGGCGCCGATGCGAAGCATATTGATTTTCTCCGGCATGTATCCGCCGAACACGCCCATCAGGCTGGAAGTGGCTCCGCCGGACACGATTTCCAGCTCCCGGCCGATGGATTCCTCCACCCGAATTGCCAGGTCCGCCAGCTCCTGCATTTTATCCTCCGTAGCCATTACCGAGCCGTAGCAGCCCAGATTGGTTCCGATTCCCGCCAGGTGGAGATGGGACAGTTCCCGTTCCACGATTTCGGCGGTTTCCACCAGCTCGTCGTGGTTGAAGTAGCCTTCCCGAAGGTCGCCCAGGTCCGCCATCAGCACCACGTTGTGAATCACGCCGTGGGCTTCCGCCGCCTTGTCCAGCGCCCGCAGGGTAACGATCTCACTGTTCAGGCTGTAGTCCGCCACCTGCACCAGCTCGTCCAGCTCCGAAAGCATCGGCACCCGAATCATCAGCAGGGGAACGCCGATGTTTCCCTCGCGGCAGCGCTTCAGCTGCTCCATGCGGGAGGAAGCGATCATCTTTGCGCCGCCGGCCACGTAATCTTCCGCCACCGACAGGATGCCGTTGGCCCCTTTGATGACGCCGGCCACAAAGATGCCGGAATCTTCGCACCAATCGCAAATTGTTTTTACATTATGTCTCAGGCTCTCGTGGTCGATCACAATCGCGGGATATCTTCTCTCTGTCATCCCCGTACCTCCTATGCCCATTTGTTGTCTTCGTCCCGGCGCAGGATTTTGTGCGTCGTGGTCTTGTTGAATTCCCGGTCCCGAATGATCACGTGGGTGATTTTCTTGAACAGCGGCAGCTTCTCGTTGGCTTTATCCACCTCTCGGTTGATAAATTCCGTCACCTGCTCTTTGGTATAATCCGCACCGAACTTATCCTCGATGGCTTCCTTGTTCACCCGGATGGTGGCATAAATTCCCCGGCGGGTCGGGTCCGAATTGGTTTCGTCGCCCCACACCATGCTCTCACTGATGTATTCGCTCTTCTGGATGTAATACTCCAGTTCCTCCGGATACACGTTCTTGCCGTTTCCGGTGATGATAATGCTCTTCTTTCGACCGGTGATGTAGACGTACTCCTGCTCATCGATGTATCCCAGGTCTCCGGTGTGGTACCAGCCGTCGGAATCGATAGCCTCTGCCGTCCGCTCCGGATCCTTGTAATATCCCATCATCACCGTCGGGCCGCGGAAGCAGATCTCGCCGCAGCCGTCCTCGTCCTTATCCACAATCTTGCATTCGCTCAGCGGGAAAAGGTATCCGGCGGACTTGTTGTTGATGAATTTGGCGTTGTCCGGGTTCAAGGCGATAACCGGAGAGCACTCCGTCAGGCCGTAGCCCTGCACACTCCGGAATCCCAGATTGCCGAAGTAGTCCAGAATGTCGCCGTCCACCGCCGCACCGCCGCAGATGACCGTGCGCAGCTTTCCGCCGAAGAGTTCCGTAATCTGCTTGGTAGCCTGCTTGGAAATATCCAGGCCGATTTTCTTCGTCACCCGGTTGATTCGGAACAGGGTGTTCAGCTGTTTTTCCTTGCCGCTCTTCCGAACGTTTCTCGTAATCTTGTTGTACAGATTCTCGAAAATCACCGGAACGCCCAGCAGCAGGTTCGGCTGAGTTTCCTGCATATCCTTTACGATATATTTCAAGCCCTGGCAAATTGCCATGGTGGCTCCGTTGTATACGCACTCCAGGAAGGTGGCCGTGCACTCATAGGTGTGGTGCAGCGGCAGGATGGAGAAGAAGGTATCCTCTCCCTGGCGAACCTCCAGAAGGGTCTGCGCCAGATAGGTATCCAGCACCAGGTTCTTCTGGTTCAGCATTACGCCTTTGGATACGTCGGTGGTGCCGGAGGTAAAAAGAATGACCGACAGGTCCGTATTGACTACCGGGGCATCGATGAACTTCCGATCTCCGTTGTGCACCGCCTTCCGGCCCGTCTCCCGAAGCTTGTTCCAGGAAATGTATCCGTCCTTCGGCGACTCGTCCTCCTCCATGGCCACGTTAATCACGTATTCCAGCTGAGATTCTCCGCTTTCCTTGATGGCTTTGAAGGTCTCGTAATATTTGTTTTCCACCGTAATGACGGCGCTGAGCTCGCCCTTGACGGTGAGCTGCTTCAGTTCCTCTTCGTGGAGTTCCTTATCCAGCGGAACGATAACGCCCACGCCGCCGGTCACCGCCAGGTAGGTTTCACACCACTGATAGCTGTTCTTTCCGATAACTCCGATCTTCTTCTCCCGCAGTCCCAGGTCCAGAAGTGCGGTTCCCAAAGCATACACATCGTCCAGAACCTGGCGGAATGTGATTTCCCGGAAAGGCTCGTTTCGGTTGAATTTTTGCTTGAACAGGGCCCGCTCCGGAAAGCGTGCCGCCGTAGTCTCCAGCATATCCTTCAGGTCTACCGGAATATGGTGTCCCCGGTACTGCACGCGGGGATTGGACCAGTTGTCAATCTGTTCCTGAATCCGGTCCATTTCCTGCCGTTCCTGCCGGCGGATTTCCTTATACTCTTCTGCCGGAATGGATCGACCGATCATCAAATTTGTATTCATAGTTCTGTTCCTCGAATCTCTTTATCTTCAGGGTGGTGGTCTTGATGAATTCTTCGTCTCGAACCTCAATTCGCTTTACCCTCTTATACGGCGGCATCTTGTCGTTGGCATCGTCCACGATTTTTCGAAGGACGCGGTAGATTTCTCCATCCCCTTGAACGCCCTGTTCCTGAAGGACGCTGTAGTTCGGATAGATGATTGCCGTGCAGATCAGGTCATCCTTTGTATCGTCGTGCTTGCCGTAGACGATAACTTCCTGAACCCGCTCATCCAGCTGCAGGTAGTACTCCACCTCTTCCGGGAAAATATTCTTTCCGCCCTTGGTGACGATGACGTTCTTCTTCCGTCCGGTGATGAACAGGAAGCCGTCCTCATCGAAGTATCCGTAATCGCCGGTGTACAGCCATCCGTCCCTCAGAGTTTTCGCCGTGCTTTCCGGATCCTTGTAATATCCCTGCATCACCGACGGACCCTTTGCGATAATCTCGCCGATGCCGTCTTCATTCTCGTCCACGATCCGAACTTCGGTGCCCGGCAGCGGTTTGCCTGCCGCCGCAGACTTCCGGTACCGATCCGAGTTCATGGCAATAATCGGGGAGCATTCCGTCATTCCGTACCCCTGGAACATCGGGAATCCCATAGCTTCAAAATCATCGATAACCGCCGGATCGATGGCCGCACCGCCGGCGATGAACATGTAATGGTTCTTGCCGAACAGCTTGTGAATGGTCTGGAACATCTTCCGGGTCGCTCTCGGATGGTTCTGGAACTTCATCTTCTTGGACAGGGCGATTCCTCTCTGCAGCTTGGACAGAGCGCCGCTCTTTTCCGCCTGCTTCCACACCTTCCGGTGCATGTTCTCAAAGATCAGTGGAACGCCCAGCATAACGCTGCACTCCGCCTCGGCGAAGTTGGCCTGCACATGCTTCAAGCCTTCGCAGATTACCACCGTGGCTGCCTGGTAAAAACTGGTCATCACGGTGCAGCTCATTTCGTAAGCATGGTGAATCGGCAGTACCGACAGTACCCGTCCCCCATCCGGAATATGGAAGAACTTGGACATGTTGTACACGTTCTGTGCCAGGTTCCGATGGGAAAGCATTACGCCCTTGGCCAGGCCGGTGGTGCCGGAAGTGAAAAGAATCGTGGACAAATCGTCCGCCTTTACTTCCGCCTCCTCGTACTCGCAGTGACCTTCCCGAAGTTTTCTTTTACCCAACCGAATCAATTCGGATTGAAGCAGAATCCGGGAATCCTCCCGATACTTGGAATAATCCTTCTCCGGAGAATCCGTAATCACCAGATAGCGGAGGGACTCCACCGCATCCAGGCACGGAATCAGAGAATCTGCCATCTTCGGGGAGACGAACAGCAGCTCCACGTCGGCGCGGCGCAGCAGGTTCTCGATTTCCCCAATCTGCAGGCTCTTGTCGATCGGAACGATGACACCCACGCCCGTCACGACGGTAAAATAAGACAGCGCCCAGCGATGGGAGTTCTCCCCGGTCACCGCAATCTTGCTGTCCTTGAGGCCCATGCCGAGAAGCGCGGTTCCCAGTGCCCGGCGCTGCACGTCAAATTCCTTATAGGTGATGGATTGGAACGGGTCCTTGTGTACGTCCTTGTACATGTAGGCCACGCGGTCCGGATATTCCGCCACCGTATTTTCAATAACTTCCTTCAGTGTCTCCACGTACGGCCCTTCATAATAGACGCCGTCATACTTCTTGTTGTTCATTCGTTGTCCCTCTACCCTTCGGTTCGCCGTTGAATATCTTTAAGCAGTCAAAGGACGAAGCCCGTGGCAGACTCCCTGCCAAAGGCTTCGTTGTAGCATAGTATTTTATCACCAAAACGCCGAAATGTCAATGTTTTAAGGCCTTTCAACCAGTTCGAACCGTTCCTTCTCTTCCCCGTCCACGGTCACCTTGCTGCAGAACATTTTCTTCGGGCGCGCCCACAGCACCTTGTCTTCATCCATGGATTGGTAGATGACCAGTTCCTCCAGCGTCTCGCTGTGCTTTGCCACGCCCAGAACGCGATACTTCTTTCCCTTGAAATGACGATATACCGCACCTTCGATGACCCGATCCCGGTTCTCATCCACGTAATCGATGTCATTGTAGTCGCACCACTCCATCGCCACCTTTCGGAATGCCGCTTCCCGGTAGTGGTCCCAGTGAACGGAGACGTTCAGATCCTGCACCGTCTCCCGGAACAGATTCAGGCTGTCATCCCGGAAAATCACCTGGAGCAGCTTTGCCCGAAGCACCGGATCGTCCGCATGGCGGGCGAAATCCGTTACCATCTTCTGCTCGTCCAGTTCATACCGATCCGGCAGGCGAATGTACCGCTCGTCATCGGTCAGATCGATATCCCGGTTTCCCAGAATCTCCCCGTCGATGGTCATTTCCAGATCTCCGGTTTCGGTATCGTAATAGTATTCTGTATCCTTCGCCGAAGTGGCGATTGCATTGATAATTTCTTCAATTCTAATTTCCATTCTTCCCACTCCTTTGCTTCCGTTATTGGTTTCGAAATTGCTTCCTTTTCAGACTTCTATTGTAGTCTAGAATCCTCGGTTATTCAATACTTCTATGGCGTCAAACGAGAAAAGGAAAATGAATTTTTCTACTTCTGCATGGCCGCCCGAACCAATTCCCGGAACAGCGGATGTGCCGCATTCGGACGGGATTTGAATTCCGGATGGTACTGCACGCCTACAAAGAATCTCAAGGCCGGAATTTCCACCGCTTCCACCAGACGGCCGTCCGGCGAAGTCCCCGTCACTTCCATTCCCTCCAGCTGAATCGCCTCCCGATATTCGTTGTTGAATTCGTACCGGTGACGATGGCGTTCCTGAATTTCTTTTTTCCCGTAGGCCCGATCCAGAATGCTTCCGCTGCGAATGACACAAGGATATGCTCCCAGCCGCATGGTGCCGCCCTTCGGGATATTGCCCCGCTGATCCGGCATGAAATCGATGACTTTGTGGGTGCTCTCTTCGTTGAACTCGGCGGAATCCGCATCCTCATAGCCCAGCACGTCCCGGGCGAACTCCATCACCGCGGTCTGCATGCCCAGGCAGATTCCCAGATACGGCACATCGTGCTCCCGGGCATACCGAGCCGCCTGCATCTTGCCTTCCACGCCCCGGACGCCGAAGCCGCCCGGCACCAGGATGCCGTCCACATCCCCCAGCAGGGTTTCCGGATCCTGTTCCTCCAGATCCTCCGACTCGATCCAGCGAATGTCCACGTGCACGCCGTTCTCGTAGCCGCCGTGATGCAGGGCCTCCGCCACGGAAAGATAGGCGTCGTGGAGCTTGGTATATTTTCCGATCAGGCCGATGGTCACATGCCCCCGGCGGGATTCAATCCGCTGCAGCATTTCGTTCCATTCGTGCAGATCCGGTACCCCCGGATCCAGTCCAAGCTCCCGGCACACGATTTCACTAAACCGGGATTCCTCCAGCATTATCGGCGCGTAATACAACTCCGGCACATCCTTGTTGCAGATGACGCAGTCCGGCTTCACGTTGCAGAACATGGCGATTTTCTCCCGGATCTCATCGTCGATATCTCCCTCGGCCCGAAGCACCAGCACGTCCGGCGCAATGCCCAGGCCCCGCAATCCCTTTACCGAGTGCTGGGTCGGCTTCGTCTTGTACTCCCCGCTGCTCTTTACGTGGAGGAGGGGCGTAACGTGAATGAACATGCTGTTCTCCTGTCCCACTTCGATAGCCACCTGGCGAATGGCTTCCAGGAACGGCTGGCTTTCGATATCGCCCACGGTACCGCCGATTTCCGTGATAATCACATCCGCATCCGTGGTGCGGCCCACCGTGTAGATAAAGGATTTGATTTCATCCGTCACATGGGGAATCACTTGCACGGTGCTGCCCAGATATTCCCCGTTCCGCTCCTTGTTCAGGATGTTCCAGTACACTTTTCCCGTGGTGAGGTTGGAATAGCGGTTCAAATTCTCATCGATGAAACGCTCGTAATGTCCCAGGTCCAGGTCCGTCTCCGCGCCGTCCTCCGTGACGAACACCTCACCGTGCTGATACGGGCTCATGGTTCCCGGATCGATATTGATGTACGGATCCAATTTCTGGGAGGCCACCTTATACCCCCGGGACTTCAGCAGCCGCCCCAACGCCGCCGCCGTAATGCCCTTTCCCAGTCCGGAAATAACTCCTCCGGTCACAAAAATGTACTTTTTCATCATGCCCTCCCTTTCTTTCCCGCGCCTCGCGGGTGCCTAAAAAATCTTCCAAAAAATAAAAAAGATAAGGTTTTTCCGTCCGGAGAGTGATGAAGAACCCAGGTCCCGTTTCATCGCCACCTTCTCGAAAATTCCTTATATTCGCGCAAATATATTTATAAATAATACGCAATAATTATACCAAAAATCGGCCGCCCCCGCAATCGTTTTTCACCCCGTCATTTTGTTTTTTCAATAAAACAAAAGGGGCTTCCCCGAAGCCCCCTATCGTATCGCAAAATGTTCCGGCACTACCAGGTTTTCCGTCCGTCTCCGCTGATTGGAATCACGTCTCCCAGGAAGGTGGGTTCCGGTTCGTACACGCACTTGCCCATATCCTTGGCCCGAGCCAGCACCTCCCGCAGGTCTCTCATGGTCTGCCCCCGGTAGGTCACATCCTCTGCCGGAATACCTTCCACCTCCAGGCCCAGCTTCTCGCCGGTGTACAGCGCCCGATACTCGTGGTACTTCTGCGTCACCACAATCATGCTTTTCACCGCAAAAACGCTCTTCGCCCGGTAGACGGATTCGTAGGTGGAGAAGCCCGCGTGATCCAGGAAGATGTCCTTCTTCTTCACGCCCGCCTTCAAGGCGTATTCCTTCATGGCTTCCACTTCATTGTATTCCACCTGACCGTTGTCGCCGCTGAACAGCAGCTTCTTCACGATTCCGGCCTTGTACAGCTCGATGCCCCGGTCCAGCCGGTCCTTCAGCATCGGAGACGGCTTTCGGTCCACGTACACCGAAGCACCCAGCACCAGCGCGCAGTCCGCCGGCTTGGCCTTCGTGTATCGGCTCTCCTCCAAAGTGGTGAGATGCTTGCCGCCCTCCTTCTTCACCTGATAGTCCATCCCCAGGACGATCAGGAGTCCCAGAATGCCCAAAATCACCAGAATTTTTATTATCATCAAAACGGTTTTCCTCTTGCTTTTTTTCTGTATAACCATTTTCTCCCTTTCTTTAATCACAGATTGACATAATAACACACCAATGTGAAGAATAAAAGATATTTGCCCCAACACTTCTTCATGTTTGTCCCCCATGGTATCGGAAGTCCGTTTGTGCTATGATTAGGTTGATTTTACAGATTGAAAAAATCTATCTTGTACCGGAATCGGAAGGAGAAAAACAATGTATCGTTTTGCAATATACGGAAAAGGAGGCATCGGAAAGTCCACGGTTACCACCGCCCTGTCCTGTGCCTTTGCGGAAATGGGGCTGCGCGTGCTGCAAGTGGGCTGCGACCCGAAAGCGGACTCCACCCTGTACCTTCACGGCGGCCAGCGCATCAACACCATGCTGGACGTACTCCGGCAGAAGCGGGATGCGGCGGAGCTGGCAGATCTGGTACACGTAGGATATAAGGATATCGTCTGTGCGGAAGCCGGCGGTCCCACACCGGGACTGGGCTGTGCCGGACGGGGCATCGCCGCCGCCTTCGAGGCGCTGGAAGCCCGGGATGCCTTCGACATCATCCAGCCGGACGTGGTGCTCTACGATGTGCTGGGGGACGTGGTATGCGGCGGCTTCGCCATGCCGATCCGGGAGGGCTACGCCCATCGGGTCTACATCGTCACCTCCGGAGAGAACATGGCCATCTACGCGGCGGCCAACATCGCCATGGCAGTGGAGAACTTCCGGGAGCGTGGGTACGCGTCCCTGGGCGGCCTGATTCTGAATCGGCGTGATGTGCCGGACGAGCGAGCCAAAGTGGAAACCCTGGCGGCGGATATTCACACGGACATCGCTGCCGACCTGCCTCGGGAGAATGCCATTTCTGATGCGGAGGTTCAAGGCCTTCCGGTGTTCGAGACCGCACCGAATTCGGATTACGCCAACGCCGTTCGAGATCTGGCGCGCAAAATGCTGGCGGATTACGACAAGGAGAACACCCATGATTCAGAAGCTCAGTGATATTCAGAAGGACAATCTCACAAAAAGAAATTCCGCCCTCCACAGCAGCCGCATGGAAGGAGCCTTTCGTGAGATTCGGGATATGGATTACGAATATTCCGCCGACATCGGGCTGGCCTACGCCTCCCCGGTTCGGGGCGTGTGGAACATCGTCCACATCGCCGCCCTGGTGCCTCAAGGCCACCAGATTTTCGTCTGCCCTACCAGCTGCCTCCGGGGCGTGGTGCTCACCACCGCGGAGCTGGGCCGCATGGACAAAATGTCCACCATCACCGTGGGAGAAGAAAACATCCTGGAAGGGGACATGGAGGAAATGCTGCAGCACGGGGTGGAACGGGTCATCCGGGAGTTGCCGGAAAAACCCCGCATGATGATGATTTTCACCAGCTGTATCCATCATTTTATGGCGGTGAACTACCGGCGGGTATACAAGATTCTGGCAAAAGAATTCCCGGAAATCGATTTCGTGGACTGCTACATGGACCCAATCATGCGCCGCACCAATCCGGTGGTGCCGTCTCTGTGGCGGCAGATGCACCGAGTGCTCCGCTATACCGAAGAGAAAAATCCGAAGCAGGTCACCCTGCTGGGCAACTGTTTCCCTCACGAAGGGAACTTCTGCGATCTGGTCTCCCTGCTGGAAGCCAACGGCATTAAGGTCTTGGAAGCCTGCAGCTGCAAGGATTACGATGAGTACCTGACCATGGCGGAATCCACCTGCAATTTCCTGTTCCACAAGAGCGGCATCGCCGCCGCCAAGGATTTGGAAATTCGCCAGAAGCAGCCGTGGTACCGGATGCGCCCGGGCTACGCCTACGATGAATACGACGAAGACCTGCGAAAAGCAGCGTCCATGCTAGGCATTCCGGAACCGCAGCAGTCCTTCCTGGATTCGGAGAAGGCGCGGACGGAGGAGTGCATTCGGGAAACCCAAGCCCTGCTGGGAGACACGCCGGTTTCCATCGATTACACGGCGGTGGACTGCCCGCTGGAGCTGGCGCAGTTCCTGCTGGATCACGGGTTCAACGTGGAATCCGTGATGGTGGACAACTTTACCGAGTCGGAGGATGTGTTCCGGAAGCTTCGGGATACCAAGCCGACCCTCCGCATCTACGAAACCTACGGCTGGAACATTCGGCAGATGCACCGGGGCCACGCGGGCAAAATCCTATGCATCGGGCAGAAAAGCGCTTATTTTATGGACTCGGATTACTTCGTCAACGAGGTGGAAAACGCCGGAATGTACGGCTACCGGGGTCTCCGCCGGCTGATGGATCTGATTTCCGATGCCTTCCGGAACCCGAAGCCTATGCGAGATCTGGTTCAAGTAAAAGGATGGGAGTGTGAATGCGGTGAGTGATTATCAGACACATGTTTTTACCAGTACATATACGGCGGACGTTTCCGGTGTCTGCTCGGCACTCTACGAGCTGGGTGGAATGACCGTCATCCACGACCCTTCGGGATGCAACTCCACCTACTCCACCCACGACGAGCCGCGGTGGTTCGACACCGACAGCCTGATGTTCGTGTCGGGACTGGATGAAATGACGGCGGTCCTGGGAGACGACAACGTATTGATTGATGACGTTGCCCATGCCGCCCACGATTTGAAACCGCGATTTGTCACCCTGTGCAGCGGCTCCATCCCTCACATCATTGCCTTTGACTGCAAGGGGGTGGCCCACCTGCTGGAAAAGCGCACCGGTGTTCCCATGCTCCCGGTAGCCACCACGGGAAATCGTTCCTACGTGGCCGGTGTGGGCGCCGCCCTGACGGAATGGGTCAAACGCTTCGCCGACCCGTCGGAAAGCCCGTATCGCGCTGCCGGCCCGGACGCCGGCGGCGCTACTCCTTCGGGAAGCCCGGATTGCTCCGCGAATACTTTAGAGGGCACTGACGGTCCGGAAGTCTTTTCCGTGAACCTTCTGGGCGTGACTCCTCTGGATTTCTCCATCAACGGAAATGTGGACGCCCTGCGCAAAGTCTTTGAAAATGCCGGCATCCCGGTGAACTGCTGTGCCGCCATGGGGGAATCCTTTGATTCCCTACGGCACATCTTCCGCGCTTCGGTGAACGTGGTGGTTTCTTCCTGCGGCCGGCGCCTCGCACGCTACATGGAACAGACCGCCGGCATTCCTTACGTGGAAGGAACGCCGGTCGGCGCCTACGGCGCCGCCCGGCTCCCGGAACTGGCAAAAGAAGCATATGAGAAGAAGCGGGCTTCTTTGAAGGATGCCTCCGGCACGGCAGAGTCTGCTTCCGCTCAAGGAGCCTCCGGCACCGCAGAGCTCCCATTCTCCCGCGGAGCCTCCGACTCCCTCCGAATGCTGCTGGCAAAGAAAAAAAGAGATTCCGAAGGAATCTGCCTCTGGAAGGGCAATCCGGCGCACGAACGCTGGGACGTCCCGGACGGTCAGATTCTGATTATCGGAGAAGAGGTGTTCGCCCAGTCCCTGGCCGCCGCAATCAACCAATTGACGCCGGATTGCCGCCACGGACTTCAGGCCTTTGCCGTCTGGCCGGACGTGGACCACGGTTTCCCGGAGGATGTGCTGGCGGAACTGATTCGAAAATCCCGGTATATCATCGGGGATCCGTTATACCGAACCATCCCTCATGATTCCAAGCAAAATACTTTCGTGGATTTCCCACACGAGGCCTATTCGGGAAGGATTTTCCGAAATCAAATCCCGGTTTTCATCGGAAAGGAGTACGATGTCGCGGAGCTGCTGTAGCAGCTCCGCTTTTTGATGCCATCCGGCGGCGGAGCAGCGCCGGACGATGCCGGCACGGGCGGGCTCCAGCCTTCCGTCAGTCCGGCGTGGTGCTTCACTCCCTGCTAGCCCTTGTTCCTTCGTCGACGAGCACCACGCCCCAGGGCTCGAACCGACCTCCTGCTGCTCCGGCGTGGTGCTTCACTCCCTGCTAGCCCTTATTCCTTCGTCGACGAGCACCACGCACCAGGGCCCGAACCGACCTCCTGCTGCTCCGGCGTGGTGCTTCACTCCCCGCTAGCCCTTATTCTTTCGTCGACGAGCACCACGCACCAGGGCCCGAACCGACCTCCTGCTACTCCGGCGTGGTGCTTCACTCCCCGCTAGCCCTTATCCCGTCGTCGACGAGCACCACGCACCAGGGCCCGGACCGACCTCCTGCTGCTCCGGCGTGGTACTTCACTCCCCGCTAGCCCTTATTCCTTCGTCGACGAGCACCACGCCCCAGGGCCCGGAGGGACTCCGGCCCGGCCTGAGCGCGCGAGTCCGCTCCGACCGCACTTAGCAGCAGGAAACGGCGCAGCCGTTTCTCTCTCCCTCCTCCTCAAAAACCAAAAGGCGCATTGCACGTCCCGTGCAATGCGCCTCTCTTCTCAATTATCCTATTTGTGTTCCTTTTCCACCTCGGCCTTGTGGGCTTCGATAACCTTTTCTGCCAGGTGAGCCGGAAGCTCTTCATACTTGGAGAATTCCATGGTGAAGGTTCCTCTTGCCTGAGTCATTGCTCTCAGAACAATTGCGTAATCGAAGAGCTCGGACTGCGGTGCTTCTGCTGCCAGCTTGGTTTTGCCGTTGTCCGTCGGCTCCATGCCCAGGATACGGCCTCTTCTCTTGTTCATGTCGCCCATCACATCGCCGGTGTACTTTTCCGGAACGGTGATTTCCAGCTTCATGATTGGCTCCAGCAGGCAAGGATTTGCCGCTACGATACCTTTCTTGAATGCCAGGGAAGCGGCAATCTTGAAGGATACTTCGTTGGAGTCCACATCGTGATAGGAACCGTCGTAAAGAACGGCCTTTACGTTCTGAACCTTGCATCCTGCCAGAGGGCCCTTGTCCATGCATTCCAGCAATCCCTTTTCAACCGCCGGAACGTAGTTCTTCGGAATGGATCCGCCGAACAGCTCTTCGGAGAATTCGAAATTCTGCTGAGATGGGGAGAACCGAATCCATACGTCGCCGTACTGACCGGCACCGCCGGACTGCTTCTTGTGCTTACCCTGTACATCGGAGGAACCCTTGATGGTCTCTCTGTATGCAATCTTCTGCGGAATTACCTTTACGGATACTCCGTATCTCTCCTTCAGCTTTGCGCGGATGATACCGATCTGGATATCTCCCTGGCCGCCCAGAAGGGACTGGTGTGTCTCCACGTTTCTTTCCAGAACGAAGGATGGATCCTCTTCCATCAGCTTGTGCAGGCCCTGGGCCATCTTCTCTTCGTCCTTCTTCTCTGCCGGCTCAACGGCAACGAAGTAGTTCGGCTTCGGGAAGTTGATTCCCGGCATGGTTACTGCTTTCGCCTTGAGGCACAGCGTATCGCCGGTTTTGGTGTGCTGCAGCTTCGCCAGAGCCACCATGTCGCCTGCCGGAACTTCCGTTGCGTTCTCCTGCTGCTTGCCTCTTACGAAGAACATGGAACCCAGCTTCTCGGATTTCTGTGCTCTCGGGTTATACAGCTCCTGTCCCAACTTAACCGTTCCGGAGAGAACCTTTGCGTAGGAGATTTTTCCCATAAAAGGATCTGCGATCGTCTTGTAGACATACATTACCGGGTCGGCGCTGACGTCGGTGATGACTTCCACGTCTTCGTCCTTGCTGTTCTTTCCGATATACGGAGCGTGCTTGGACGGAGTCGGCACGTATCTGGCGATGGAACGCAGCACCTCGTCGATTCCTTCGCCGGTAAGGCTGGACGCCTTGATAATCGGAACGATATCACCGTTGGCGATACCATCCATCAGGCCGTTGGTGAATTCTTCATCGGTGAACGGTTCGTCGTTGAAGAATTTCTCCATCAGCGCTTCGTCGGTACCTGCAACCGCTTCTCTCAGCGCATCCTCGTCCTCGTCGGTAACCACGGAGTTGCCGAACTTCTCACGGATCTGCTCTATCAGCTTGTCGCAGTCAACATTGTCTTTATCTATTTTTGTGAGGACCATGAATTTAGGTGTATCCGTTTCACTGCAAAGTTCCCATGCCTTCTCGGTACCCACCTGAATTCCTTCGGATGCGTCCACCATAATAATGGCCGCACTGACCGTACTCATTGCCGAATCTACTTCGCCAACGAAGTCGAAGAATCCCGGGGTATCCAGGAAGTTGTATTTGTAACCGTTGTACTCTACCGGTACCATCGTCGTATTGATGGAATATTTTTTCTCGATTTCCATCTTGTCATAGTCGGACACGGTATTTCCGTCTTCCACTTTGCCCAGGCGGTTGATTACTTTTGTCGCGAGTAATGCCGCCTCCAGAAAGGTCGTTTTACCACATCCGCCATGTCCCAGCAGTACAACGTTTCTGATTTTGTCACTTGAATAACCTTTCATAGTATCCTCCTGTAATTTACAACCGATATGTTTTTTGCCCGAGGGCAAGTCGGTTCACATTGATTGCCTGCCGGCATTCATCAATACAGGTATGTTTAAATACGAAGCCGCAGGCAGTGTTTTTAGAACTCCGCACTCTTTGGAGTTCTTGGGAATGGCAGCACGTCACGAATATTGCTCATACCCGTCAGGTACATGATCATTCTCTCAAAGCCCAGGCCGTATCCGGCATGTTTCACGCCGCCGTAACGACGAAGATCCAGATACCACTCATAGCCGTTTTCGCTGATTCCCAGCTCTTTCATCCGCGCTTCCAGCACGTCCAGACGTTCCTCTCTCTGGCTTCCGCCGATGATTTCGCCCACGCCCGGCACCAGCATATCGCACGCTGCAACGGTCTTTCCGTCATCGTTGAGGCGCATGTAGAACGCCTTGCAATCCTTCGGATAATCCGTTACGAAAATCGGTTTCTTGTACACTTCCTCTGTCAGATAACGCTCGTGTTCCGTCTGAAGCTCCAGCCCCCATTCTACCGGATACTGGAATTCCTTACCGGACTTCTGCAGGATTTCAACCGCTTCCGTGTAAGTTACCCGTTCAAAGCTGGAGTTCACGATGTGATCCAAGCGCTCCAAGAGACCCTTGTCGATGAACTGATTGAAGAAGTTCATCTCCTCCGGTGCGTGCTCCAGCGTATAGGTGATGATGTATTTAACCATTGCCTCGGCAAGGTCCATGTCGTCCTGAAGATCCGCAAAAGCAATCTCCGGTTCGATCATCCAGAATTCCGATGCGTGTCTCGCGGTGTTGGAGTTCTCCGCACGGAATGTCGGGCCAAAAGTATATACGTTGCGGAATGCCAGCGCAAAGGCTTCCGCTTCCAGCTGTCCGGATACGGTCAGATTGGTTTCTTTTCCAAAGAAATCCTGAGAGTAGTCAATCTTTCCGTCCTCTGTTCTCGGCAGATTGTCCGGATCCAATGTGGTTACCTGGAACATTTCGCCGGCACCCTCTGCATCACTTCCGGTGATGATTGGCGCGTGAACGTAGACGAAGTTCTGTTCCTGGAAGAATTTATGAATTGCATACGCAACGATGCTGCGCACTCTGTATACAGCGGAGAAGGTGTTGCTTCTCGGTCTCAGGTGCGCGATTTCACGCATGAATTCCATGGTATGGCGCTTCTTCTGCAGCGGGTAATCCGACTGAGAGTCCGCTTCCACCACGATTTCTTTCGCTTTGATTTCAAACGGCTGCTTTGCTTCCGGAGTCAGCGCCAGAGTTCCCCGTACCGTTACGCCGGCTGCCAGATGCACCTTGGAAATTTCGGTAAAATTAGCCAGATTGTCCGCTTCGTAAACTACCTGCAGCGGAGTGAAGAACGTTCCGTCATTGATGGACAGGAATCCAAACTGATTCGAACTTCTGTTGCCTCGAACCCATCCGTGGACTACTACTTCCCGATCGCCGTACTTCTCCTTGTTTCTGAATAATTCCCTGATTTCAATATCCTTCATGGGTATATTCCCCTCCTAATTATAAATCGTATTGTGTCTGCTTACATAAATTTAAGCTTCCAGTTATGATTATAACATAGAGCCTATTTTTTAGCTATATAAAAAGAGGGGCTGCACATACCATAATTTACAATATTTTTATCACTTCCAATGAAAAATTTTACTTGAACAACATTTCCGGGAGTGCTATACTTTCAAAGTCAATAAAATCAAGCAAAGGAGGCGAAATATATGGACAGTTGTGACAGTCGAAGTCGAAAAACATATAATGATGGATTGAGACTTGGAATCGGTTTCAGGTGTCTGTAAGTGCGCCATTTTTTTGAAACATATTGCAAGCCGGAATCCATCGTTATGGCGAATTCACAACTTCTGATTGTGTAACGGTCGATGTTACGATGGTTTTTTTATGCCCTTTTTTTGGGCGAAAAGAAGGAGGCTTACAATGAAGAGAAAAGAAATATTGAAGGAACCGAACAGCACCGAGAAAATCCTGGCAGTCATCCGGCAGTCCCCATCCGTGGAGGAGATGCGGGAGCAACTGAAGGATTACCACGACCATGATATCGCACAGAGCTTCGAACATCTGAGCCGGGCGGAGCGGAATCTCCTGTACACCGGGCTGGATGCCCAATCCCTGGCGGATATCATTGCCTACATGGACAATCCGGCGGACTACATCGGAGAGATTGTCATCGATAAGCTGGCGGATGTGATCAACGAAATGGATGCGGACGATGCGGCGGATCTGTGGGAAGACATCGACGAGAGCGTTCAGGTGAAGCTTTTTCCCATGCTGAAGCCGGAAACCCGCCGAAACATCCGGCTCATCAACTCCTACGACGAAGATGAAATCGGCAGCCTGCTTACCACCAACTACATCTGCATCCGGCGCAGCCTGACCATTCGCCAGGCAATGCACGAGCTGGTGAAACAGGCGGGGGAAAAGGACAACATCTCCACCTTGTACGTGGTGGACGACAGAAAGTGCTTCTGCGGTGCCATCAATCTGAAGGATCTGATCATCGCCCGGGAAAACGTGGCCCTGGACTCCATCATCAGCACCGCTTATCCGTACCTGACGGACCACGACAAAATCTCGGACAGCATCGAAGCGATCAAGGATTACGCGGAGGACTCTCTGCCGGTTCTGAACAAGGATAAAAGAATCATCGGCATCATCACCGCCCAGGACGTTGTGGAAGCGGTGGACGATGAGATGAGCGAGGACTACGCAAAGCTGGCCGGCTTGTCCGCAGAAGAAGATCTGAACGAATCCACCAGCGAGAGCATCAAAAAACGTCTCCCGTGGCTGATTATCCTGCTGTTCCTGGGCATGGTGGTCTCCTCGGTGGTAGGAGCCTTCGAAGGCGTTGTGGCCATCCTCCCGGTGGTCATCTGCTTCCAGTCCCTGATCCTGGACATGGCCGGAAATGTGGGCACCCAATCCCTGGCGGTGACCATCCGGGTGCTGATGGACGAAAACCTCAGCGGCGCGGACAAGCTCCGGCTGGTGGCCAAGGAAATGAAGGTGGGCTTCTGCAACGGCTCCCTGCTGGGCGTCATGACATTCCCGGTTCTGGGCATTTACATCGCCCTCTTTAAGGGATACGCCATGGGCACCGCCCTCCTGATTTCCGGCTGCGTGGGCGTCTCCCTCCTGGTGGCCATCATCATCTCCAGCCTGGTGGGTACGCTGGTGCCTCTCCTCTTCCACAAAATCAAAATCGATCCGGCAGTGGCGTCCGGCCCGCTGATTACCACGGTAAACGACCTGGTGGCCGTGGTCACCTACTACGGCCTGGCCTGGTTGCTGCTGATTGAAATTTTTCAGATTGTATAGAAAAAAACTGCATCGGTCAGCAACCGCTTGACTCGTCAAGCGAATGTTGCTTCCCGGTGCAGGTTTTTCTTGTAGGTGCGTATGCCGGCGAGGAAACAGCGTTATCCTATTTCAATTATCTTTACTGCACGTTTAAAATCTCATATGCCTAGAATTTTGAGGCGAGTTCACGCTTTTTGTCCGAAAAACGAGATTTAGCGTGAACGGTTTTTGCCAAATTTTCAAGATTCTAATTTTTGTTCACGCTAAAAAGCCAATTACCTTCAAAAAGCGTGAACTATTTTCAAGGCGTAGGGCTCCATGCAGAAGATTATCCGGGTAAAACGAGAAAAAACAGGAAATCGTTCACGCTAATTTCCCGAATTCGAACGATCGTGAATTGAAAAAGTAAGTTCTGCTTTTGTTCCGGCGGAACTGGATTTTAAATTTGCAAATTCAGACAGGAAGT
>CAKQWJ010000032.1 GCA_934278925.1 uncultured Clostridia bacterium
TAGCCCCCCTACCAGAATTTACTTTTGCAAAGCGGAAAGTTTTTGGCTGAACTGGAACTTACTTTTTCAATTCACCGAATTCGAACGATTAGCGTGAACTCATGTCGAAATTCTAGGCATATTAAACTTTCTGTTTCGGGCTAGTTCTAATCTCTGAGAAATGGAAGACCCAGAAAAGAAGGGCGAAAGGCGCGCTGCAGCAGCGCACCTTTCGCCCTTCTTTTTGATTCATAATTAAAGCGGCCGGTCTTGCCGTTCCATTTCGTTCACCTTCTTGTAGGCCGCCACATCCAGGGCCACGATGAAGGCCAGGAAAATGATGGTCCAAATCGGTTCCTTCATGGATGCGCAGAAATCGTAGAATCCGTGCAGCAACATCGGAATCCGGATGGCATTGCGAAGGTGTTTTTTTGCAGGTGGAGATTCCTGTGCACCTCGCAGTACTTTGCCAGGCTGAAGGAAATGCCCATGTAGATGGCGAAGATACAGTGGCCCGGGATGGAGGTGACCGCGCGAACTCCCGCCGTGGCCAGTCCGTACTCCATCACGTAGAGCACGTTCTCCGCAGCGGCGAATCCGATGGATACCGCTACCGCGTAGACGATGCCGTCAAAGGTGTAGTTGAAGGCCGGGTGGTTCCAGGAGCCCTTCTTTAGGGCGAAGTACTTTACCCCCTCTTCCACCAAGCCCACGCAGAAGAAATTTTCCACCAGGATGAACAAGGTGGTTTTGGGGGAGATGATTCCGCCCACCATACTGATTAGAAAGCTTTCCAGAAAGGCCGCCGGGATGGTGGTCAGCACGCCGAAGATCAAGAGCTTTACAATCAGTCCGCCCGGCTCCTTCTCTACTTTGTCCAACTTGTAGATTTTGATCATCAGAAACAGTGGCGGCAGCAGCGCTGCCAGCAATAAAATTGTCATTTCCGGTGGTTCTCCTTCCATTCTTTCAGCTGCTCATAGCGAGCCTTGAACCGCCCCTCATTTCCCTGCTCCGTCGGGTTGTAGTACTGCCGATCTTTCAGAGAATCCGGCAGGCACTGCATGGCGGTGACTTTTTCCTCGAAATCGTGGGCGTACTTGTAGCCCTTCCCGTAATCCAGCTCCTTCATGAGTTTGGTGGGTGCGTTCCGGATGTGCAGCGGCACCGGCTCCTGCAGGTGCTGCCGGGCATCGTCCCGCGCAGCGAAATACGCCATCTCCATGGCGTTGGACTTCGGTGCCAGGGACAGGTAGATCACCGCTTCCGTCAGGTGCACCGAGCACTCCGGCATGCCGATAAAGTGGCAGGCCTGGTAGGCCGCGATGGCAATCTCCATGGCCCGCGGGTCCGCCAGACCCACATCCTCTGCGGCGAAACGAGTCACCCGCCGCGCCACGTAGAGGGGATCCTCCCCCGCTTCCAGCATACGCGCCAGCCAGTACACCGCCGCATCCGCATCGGAATTCCGCATGGATTTGTGCAGGGCGGAAATCAGGTTGTAGTGCTCCTCCCCGTCCTTATCGTACAAAAGCATTTTCTTGGAGGTGCACTGCTCGAAGGTGTCTTGGGTCACCGTGATGCGCTGTCGCCCATCCGCCTCCGTGTAGTAGTCTCCGTTGAGAATCAGCATTTCCAGTGTGGACAGCGCCGACCGGGCATCGCCCCCGGAGAACACGGCAACGGCCCCCAGCATTTCATCGGTGATGACGATATCCTTGTCCCCATAGCCCCGAGGATCCCGGATGGCCCGTTTCAGCAGGCCCACCACCTCTTCTTTTTGCAGTGCCTTCAGTACGAACACCTTGCATCGGGACAGCAGCGCCCCGTTCACCTCAAAGGACGGGTTCTCCGTGGTGGCACCGATGAGGATGATGCTACCCTTTTCCACAAAAGGCAGGAAAGCATCCTGCTGCGCTTTATTGAAGCGATGAATCTCGTCGATAAAAACAATGGTTCGCTCACCGAATCTCCGGCTCTGCTCCGCCTCCTGCATCACCTGGCGGATTTCCTTAATTCCGCTGGTCACCGCACTGAAGGTGATGAACCGGGACTGGGTGGTATTGGCGATTATTTTTGCCAGGGTGGTCTTCCCCACCCCCGGCGGTCCCCAGAAAATCATGGAGGTCACCTGGTCGTTGGCAATCAGATTGGAGAGCACCTTGCCCTTTCCAATCAGATGCTTCTGTCCGGCGAACTCCTCCAGCGTCCGAGGACGCAGTCGTTCCGCCAGCGGCTCGTTCGCCGTCGTATCCACATTGTCAAACATCGAAATCTGATTCAATCTCTAATTCCTTTCGTTTTTAGAAGTAACTGACCTTTACGCTCTTTCCCATTTTCCGGAGGCACTGGGAAAGCTCCTCCACCAGGGACATCTTCACGTTAAAATTAATGCTCACGTCCTGATGAGCCGGGTTCACCGCACGACCCACGAAGAAGTTGATATCCGTGGCCTCTTCGAAGAGGATTCGGCTGATCAGCGCCGAGGCATCGTGCTGCACGCTCCATTCGATGTAGGACTCGTCCCGGGAGACGTAGTCCTTGGCGTATTTCAGCACCTTGTCGATGGTCACCACGCCTTCCGTCACCAGGTCCACCCCGTCGATTTCCGACATGGGCGGCGCCCCCTTCACGTTGTACTTCGAGCTGGTGCGAATGCTCTTGCCCAGATATTCCGCCGCAATGGACGCGGTGGTTCCGCCGCAGACGATGTGCTTGCCCGCTTTGGAGAAGAACAGGGACATCATCCGGTCGCAGTCGTCCCGGTTCGCCGGCGGTCCGAAAATCAGGTTCACCTGAGACCGCTTGATCACCCGCACGATGCAGGCCGTGGTGTCGTCGATGGGCTTTCCGTCATACAGCTTGTTGCACTCCTCAATCAGGATGGACGCCAGGGTTTTGGCGGTATAGCCGATCGGAGAGATGGTCTCCATGAAATCCCCGATTTCCTTTTCCGTCCAGTTCTTGTTGTAGCTCAGCGTGTCGTTGGCCCCCGGGCAGCCGTCGCTCATGGCGATAAAAATATCATTTTCCCGCAATGGGATTTCCGACCGGTAGATCTTCTTTCCGTCGATGATGCTTTCGATCTTCGGATAATCCACCACCTTGCAGTCCCGAATCATGATAACCAGCGGGTTATCGTACTGAATCAGGCTCATGGTCTCGTTTTCGATGATGTGCATGATGGTGAAGGTGGAATAGGCCACCCCGTACTCCGAGCTGATTGGAAGGGTGGCGGCGATGGTATGCACACACTCCTCCAGGGACAGGCCCTGGGCCATCATGGTGGAAATGATCTTTGCGGTAAGGGTGGACAGGATGCTGGCCTTCACGCCGCTCTTCAGCCCGTCCGCCAGCACCACCACTTTGGAATCGCTGTTCTCCTGCTGCACCACATCCACATGGTCCCCGCACAGATATTCTCCGTAATGGTTGATGCTCTTGTATCCGATGTCAACGCTCAAATCATTCATCTTTCAAGGACTCCTTCAGGTTCGTCAACGCAATCTTCGTCTCCGCTGCCGTCTCTCCCAGCAGGGATGCAATATCCTGAACGATACGCATCTGCTTCTCGACCACCTTATCCGCAACTTCGGTGGTCTGACGCCGCATTTCCGCTTTCTTTTCCCGCTCTGCCGCTTCGTCGCTCACGTCCTCCAGCATGCAGAACAGCATCCGGTAGCTCTGGTCGTACAGCACCTGCTCCTCCACGTACCGGTCGTACTCTGCCAAGTACGCGCACTGGAATACGCTCTTCCGGCTCTCCAGGGCATCCAGGAACGGCTTCGGATCCAGCAGTGTTACAATCTGGGATCCCAGCACATCGGATGGCCTGCGGATGTTCATGATTCGACAGGCCGCCGGGTTGATCTGCTGAATCTCCAAGCGCTCGTTCAGCACCAGCAGCCCGTTCGGCGTGTTGTCAAAGATGATATTGGAGAAGTTCTCCGCCTTTTCCTTCAGGTACGGCAGGCACATTTCGATTTCCGCCTTGCCCTGATAGATGGCGATGGCTTTCTCCCGGCAGGTATCATATCCGCAGGTCCCGCAATTCAGTTCATCGGACGGCTTCTTCTTTCCCATCTTGTTGAGAATTTCCTGAATCTTTCGTTCCGTCGGCATATCCTTCATACCCTCCAGAATATCGTACCGTCTGGAAAGTTCACTAATCTCCGGCTGCTCCACCGGAAAGTCCTTATCTCCCGCATACCGAGTCACCGACAGGTAGTCGGTGATGAACCACGGATGATATTTCTCCATTACCGGTCCGTTCACGCAGCTTCCCTTGCAGGCAGACATTTCCATAAAGCAATTGCTCACATGTCCGGCCGCCACATCCTCCAGGGCGGCGATACAGTTCTCGATTCCGTCCACGGCCACGTATTCGTACTCCGGATTCCGGTCCTTCATGGTTCGAAGGATGCCCGCCACCGTCGGGAAGATGCGGGCCAAACTCTCCGGATTGCGGTCCATCTTTTTCTCCAGCTGAATATTTTCCTTCTCCAGCCATTCCGTCAGCTCCTCAAAGGTCAGAGCCGCGTCCACGATTCCCGGATACCGCTGCGCCTCGTCCTTCTTCGCCACGCAAGGACCGATGAACACGGTCTTGGCCTCCGGATTCCGGCGCTTGATATCGTGGCAGTGGGCCTGCATCGGCGAAAGGGTATCCGCCAGATATTTAATCATCTCCGGATAATGCTTCTGAATCAGCAGGTTGACGGACGCGCAGGCGGAACTGATGATCACCGGTTTCTGCTTCTCGTGCACCAAGCGCTCGTAATCTGTTTTTACCATGGTCGCTCCGATTGCCGTCTCTTCCACATCGGCAAAACCCAGCTTCTGCAGCCCTTCCCGCATCGCGTCGATGCCCACGCCGTCGTAATTGGCAATGAAAGAAGGAGCCATGCTGGCGATGACCGGCTCTCCGCTCTGAATCATCACCTTGACCTTCTCCACTTCGCTGACAATTTCCTTGGCGTTCTGCGGACAGACTACAAAACACCGGCCGCAGAGGATGCATTCGTCGGCGATGATATGGGCCTGATCGCCGGAAAACCGGATAGCCTTCACCGGGCAGTTTCGAATGCATTTATAGCAATTCTTGCAATTGGATTTCTTAAGAGTAAGGCAATGTGCCATGACTGCTCCTTTCCATAAAACATCGTATTAAAATTTATATAATGTAATTATCCGCCAGATTCCGCTGCATCAGATCCGCAACGGTCACGCTGTCCAGATAATTCTCAATCAGCTCGTCCAGCTTCCGCCACATGGGAAGCGTTCGGCAATCCTCCACCCGGTCGCAGGGCTCCGAACAGAGCTCCACGCAATTGATCGGCGCCAGAGTTCCCTCCGTCAGCCGCAAAATCTCCCCCACCGTACAGTCCTGAGGCTCCTTCAGCAGCCGGTATCCGCCGCCCTTTCCGTGAACCCCTTCCACCAAGCCGCCCTTCGTCAGCAGCGGCATGATTTTCGTGATGTACTTCAGAGAAATACGCTGGCGATTCGCCACATCCTTCATGGGAATATATCCCCCGTTGGCATTCTCCGCCAGATCGATAACCACCCTCAAGGCATAACGCCCTCTCGTTGAGACCAACATTTTACGCCCTCCTACTCAATGCTAATCCGTTTCAATTGGAAATATACCACAAAGGCCGCTGTCCCGCAACCTCCTTGCAGAACAGCGACCCTCTTCCTTTTTCCGTAAAAATAATTTCGCCTCGGTTTTCGTTATTCCGAGAACAGCGGTGTGGACAGGTACCGATCTCCCGTATCCGGCAGCAGCACCACGATGGTCTTCCCTTCGCTCTCCGGTCTCTTTGCCACTTCCACTGCCGCAGCCACTGCTGCACCGGAAGAAATTCCCACCAGCACGCCTTCATGTCTTCCTACCTTGCGGCCATACTCAAAGGCATCCTCGTTGGATACCGGAATGACTTCATCGTACACCTTTGTGTTCAGCACATCCGGTACGAAACCGGCACCGATTCCCTGAATCTTGTGGGGACCGCCCTTTCCGGTAGTCAGAACCGGAGAAGATTCCGGTTCCACCGCAATGACCTTCACCTCCGGCTTTTGGCTCTTCAGATATTCACCCACGCCGGTGACAGTGCCGCCGGTGCCCACGCCGGCAATAAAGTAATCCACTTCTCCATCGGTATCCCGATAAATCTCCGGACCGGTGGTCTCTCTGTGTGCCGCCGGATTGGACGGGTTCACAAACTGTCCCGGAACGTATCCGCCCGGTGTTTCCTTTGCCAGTTCATTGGCCTTCTCGATAGCGCCGGTCATGCCCTTGCTGCCATCGGTGAGCACCAGCTCCGCACCGTACGCCTTCATCAGCTGACGCCGTTCCACGGACATGGTCTCCGGCATCACGATGATGATCCGGTATCCCTTTGCCGCTGCAATGGCTGCCAGGCCGATACCCGTATTTCCGGAAGTCGGCTCGATGATGACGGAACCTTCTTTCAGGTCACCGCGCGCCTCCGCATCCTCGATCATTCTTTTTGCCACACGGTCCTTTACGGAACCTGCCGGATTGAGATATTCTAATTTTGCCAGAATGCGTGCCTTCAGCCCCAATTCCTTCTCCAGATTGGTGAGCTCCAGAAGCGGTGTGCCGCCAACCAGCTGGTCGGCCGATGTATATACTTTTGCCATGATTCGATCCCTTCTTTCATTATTATCCTTAAAATTATTATAATCGGGAAGGCTGACCGAATCAACCTTCCCCGCTCTCTAATCGTTCGTATACCCCTATACGAAACACCCCTATTTCACTGCGGCAAAACCCTTTTCCAGGTCCGCGATGATGTCGTCGATATGCTCTGTTCCGATGGACAGACGAATGGTATTTTCGTGAATGCCGGCGTCTTCCAGCTCCTCCGGTGTCATCTGAGAATGAGTGGTAGTTGCAGGATGGATGACCAGAGATTTCACATCTGCCACATTGGCCAGCAGGGAGAAAATTTCCAAGTTGTCGATGAATTCAAATGCCTCTTTTCTTCCGCCTTTAATCTGGAATGTGAAAATGGAAGCTCCGCCGTTCGGGAAGTATCTCTCATACAGCGCGTGGTCCGGATGATCCGGCAGCGATGGGTGATTGACCTTCTCTACCTTCGGATTGTTCAGAAGATATTCGATGACCTTCTTCGTGTTCTCCACGTGTCTCTCGATTCGGAGGGACAGCGTTTCGGTGCCCTGCAAAAGGAGGAATGCCGCGAATGGAGAAATGGTCGCCCCGGTATCCCGGAGGAGAATCGCTCTGATATATGTAGCAAATGCTGCCGCACCTGCTGCCTCCGTGAATTTAACGCCGTGATAGCTTGGATTCGGTTCCGAGATCCATGGATAGCGTCCGGAAGCGGCCCAGTCAAAGGTTCCGCCGTCCACGATGACGCCGCCCAGGGTGGTTCCGTGACCGCCGATGAATTTGGTAGCGGAATGAACCACGATATCTGCGCCGTGTTCAATCGGACGAATCAGATACGGTGTGCCGAATGTATTATCGATGACCAGCGGCAGCCCGTGCTTGTGGGCGATTTCCGCCAATGCTTCGATGTCCGGAATATCACTGTTCGGATTTCCCAGGGTTTCAATGTAAAGCGCTTTCGTATTCTCTTTGATTGCCGCTTCTACTTCGTCCAGCTTGTGCACGTCCACCAGTGTGGATTCGATGCCGTACAGCGGAAGGGTGTGCTCCAGCAGGTTGACGCTGCCGCCGTAAATGGTTTTCTGAGCAACGATGTGTTCGCCCTTCTTCGCCAAAGCCTGGATGGTGTAGGTGATTGCAGCGGCGCCGGAGGCTACTGCCAGTCCGGCAACGCCTCCCTCCAGTGCGGCGATTCGATCTTCGAAAACACCCTGCGTGGAGTTGGTCAGTCTGCCGTAAATGTTTCCCGGATCCGCCAGACCGAAGCGGTCTGCCGCGTGCTGACTGTTATGGAATACGTAAGATGTGGTGGCGTAGATCGGAACGGCTCTCGCATCGCTGGCCGGATCCGGCTGTTCCTGTCCTACGTGAAGCTGCAGTGTCTCGAATTTGTAATTATTGTTGTTAGCCATTGTTTTTCTCCTTGTTTCTGTTATCTGTTGTAAAGCCGTTGACGCCTTTGGGGGCCTCCGGCGGTCCTGTTTGGCCGTTGGCGCTGTGCTGGCCTTCGGCGGTCTTAGGGGCCGCCGGCTCTGTGTTGGCCTCCGGCTATTTGTGTCCTTTATATTCCTGCCGACAGGCGGCAACACATTTGCGCATTCTCCTTATATTGTTGTGCGCTCTTGCGGTTCCATGTCCTGTGGGCGCTTTCGCGGTTCCTGCACATTCGTCCGAACCGGAAATTTTCTCTAACCAATTTCTCGAAAAAATTTCGTTCCATGTTGTCCTCCTCTCGGTAAAGATTCGTTTTCCATCCGCCCAGTCTTTTGTTTGCTAGGGTGCTGCCCGGGCGGCGTTTTTCTTTTGCCTACTTACTAGGTTGGTTGGTAGCATTATAATAACTCTATTCGGGCCTCCCGTCAATTCTCAAAAACAAATAATGGGTTATAGATTGTTTTTATATCTTGATAAGAAACCTTGCAGGGGCCCGGGCCGCCTTTCCCATTTTTTACGGGCCCCGGTTTGCGTACAAAAACCGAATTCACTGGCTTTGCGGGAAAGCAGGCGCGAACTTTCCCTCTGCACGGGCCGGCTTTTTCAGATTCCCGGCCCCTCGGTTCGCGCTCAAAAACCGAATTCACTGGCTTTGCGGGAAAGCAGGCGCGAACTTTCCCTCTGCACGGGCCGGCTTTTTCAGATTCCCGGCCCCTCGGTTCGCGCTCAAAAACCGAATTCACTGGCTTTGCGGGAAAGCAGGCGCGAACTTTCCTTGTACACGGGCCGGCTTTTCCTTTTTCCCGGCCCTGCGGTTCGCGCTCAAAAACCGAATTCACTGGCTTTGCGGGAAAGCAGGCGCGAACCGGAAGCCGGAGGCTGCGGACCAATTGATGCAGGAACATCGTTTTTCAGTGTTCCTGCATCAATTTTCCGATTTGTCCCGGCGTCCCGGGTTAGAGCCGGGACGCGTTCAGATGAAAAGAGATGCACGAAAGGCTTTCACGGCCTTCGTGCATCTCTTCCCATCATCAGAAATTCCAAACGGAAAGAATTGACGACGAAACTGCAAAATCAAGCCTTCCATCGTCAACTTTTCGAAAAAAGTATTACTTTATTAGATTCTCACAGACGGGAAGCAATTAGAGGATGAATTGTAAAAGTAAGTTCCAGTTCAGCAAAAGTAACTTCCTGTCTGAATTTGCAAATTTAAAATCCAGTGCCGCCAGAACAAAAGCAGAACTTACTTTTTCAATTCACATATAGCTTGGATTTCCTGTTTCCGAGACCTTATCCCGCCTTCCTCCCCGGCATTTGGCTCTAATTCACCCGGCGGCAAACACCCGGGAGACAGGCGAACGGATACCGGAGCCGTGCGCCCCGCGGTCGGCCGCACCACAAAAAAAAGCGATGCTCGGAGCCGCTTTACGGGCCGCCGAGCATCGCTTTCACTCTCTTCCGCTATTCAAATTATTCCGCCTGAAGCTTCCGGTGGATTTTCAGGAATTCCAGGATTACTGCCGCAGACAGGTCTGCGCTGGTGCGCTCGAACCGGTCGTAGGACTCCGGTGCCGTTCCGTCGGCCAGGTCCGAGATTACCCGGAGAATGCCGAACGGCACCCCGGCGTATTGGCAGGTCTGCGCGATGGCCGCACTTTCCATCTCCGCGCACACCGCATTGAACACCTCTCGGAGTTGTTTTTTCTTCTCAGCTCCGGAAACGAACTGATCGCCGCTGACGATTCGGCCCCGGTGCACGCCCCGCTCCGGCGCTGCCGTGCGGGCCGCCTGTTCCAGTTCCTCCACCAGCACCGGCTCCGCCGTGAAACGGGTCGGCTCACTGCTGTTCTCTCCGGTGCACATATATCCGAGGGCATATCCGAAAGCAGTCACATCGAAATCGTGCTGTGCCAAATCCTCGCCGATCACGATGTCGCCGATGGCCAGACCCGGTTTCGTTCCGCCGGCAATTCCGCTGTTAATCACACAGCAAGGACCGAAGGCGTCGATCAGCATCTGGGTTCCCCGCGCCGCATTCACCTTTCCCACGCCGCACTGCACCAGAACCGCCGGGATTTCCCCGAACCGGCCGCAGTGGAACTCGTATCCGTTAAACGCAACATCTTCCCGGTCCCGGAGCTCCGCCAGCAGGTCCTTCAGCTCCACCTCCAGCGCGCAGATGATTCCCACCGGCCGCGGACCGGAGGTTTCAATGATGCCGTTTCTCTTATTTTCCATAGTTGTAATCCATCCTTTCCACCGTCCAATCCTTCAGCACGTCCAGCATATCCTCTGCCGCCGCTTTGGCACCCGGTAGGTCGTGCTCCAAATAATTGCCGCACTCCTCCCGGCGCGATCCCGGAATCTCCCCGTCGAAATCCCGGACGAACGCGAAGGATTCTTTTACCAGATTCAGGGCCTCCTCGTGGCTCATGGTGTCCCGAACCAGGAAGTAAAATCCCGTGCGGCAGCCCATCGGTCCGATGTAAATGACGGAATCCGCCAGCGCCGTGTTCCGCGCGTAGGTGGCAAAAAGGTGCTCGAAAGTGTGGAGCGCCCCGTTGGTGAGGTAGTCCCCCATGTTCGGGCGCTTCATGCGAATGTCGTATGTCACCACATCCCCGTCGATGCGGGAGATGTACATGCCCTTCTGAAGGGTGTCATGATTTACGGTAAAACTTGCAATTTTCTTCATGTTTTTTCTCCTTTGTCTAAAAGAATCCCTAACATAATAGCATATCCGGGGTTTTTTGCCAACTTCCGGGATTTTTCGTAAAAAAATCGGGCGGCGCCACAAAATGTGGAGCGCCGCCCTGTTTCTGTTCAATTACACGTCCGACTAGCCGAAGTACTTCTTTCCCAGGTTTGCGAAGGATTCTGCGGATCTCTGAATGGTCTCGTTGGAGATGCAGAAGGACAGTCTTACGTATCCAGGGCAAGCAAATGCGCTTCCCGGAACCATGAGGATTCTCTCCTCTTTCGCTGCCGCAACCAGTTCCTTCTCGTCTGCCACCGGAGATTTAATCCACAGGTAGAATGCACCCTGCGGAACCAGCGCATCGAATCCGGCATCGGTGACGATTTTGTACAGGTCTTTCGCGTTCTTTTCATAGTACGGAATATCTACCTGTGCATCCATGCAGCGCTCAACCACCAGCTGCATCAGGGACGGTGCGTTGGTGTCTCCGCATACACGGTTGGCAACAACCGCTGCGTTGAAGAACTCCTCGGAGTCATCGGACTTCTTCGGAATTGCGATGTAGCCGATTCTCTCGCCCGGCAGGGACAGAGACTTGGACCAGGAGTATGCGATCAGGGTGTTGTCGTAGAAATCCGGAATGTACGGAACTTCTCTGTCCACGTATACCAGTTCTCTGTATGGTTCATCGGACAGGATGTAGATCGGGTGTCCGTATTCCTTCTCCGCTTCCTTCAGAACATCGGCGATTGCCTGAATGGTCTCCTTGGAATAGATGGCACCGGTCGGGTTGTTCGGGTTGTTGACGATAACGATCTTTACCTTTGGATCCAGTGCAGCCTTCAGTGCTTCCGGATCCGGCTCGAATCCGTTGGCTTCATTCGGCGGAACCACGATGGTCTCTGCACCGTAGTTGCGTGCCCAGTTGGCATACTCTACAAAGTACGGAGCGAATACCACCTGCTTGTCCCCCGGATCGAATACGGTCTTCATGATAACGTTCAGGGCGGATCCCGCACCAACGGTCATGATGATGTTGTTCATGTCAAAATCCGAACCGTAACGCTTGTTCAGATTGTCCGCTACGGCCTGTCTGGTGCTTTCGTAGCCGGCATTTGCCATGTAGCCGTGAACCACATGAGGATCCATCTCGTTGTTGATATAGTTGATGGCTTCTTTTACTTCCTTCGGCGGGTGCAGTCCCGGGTTGCCTACGCTGAAATCATATACATTCTCTTCACCGTAAACTTTTGCCATCTTCTTTCCTTCCTCAAACATCGCTCTGATGACAGAGCTTCCGGCGAGGAACGGTTCCATGCTTTTTGCAATCATGTTACTTCTCCTTACTACTACTACCTCAATACGTTGACGTTCGGATTTCCGAACAAAGTAATTTTAACACAGTGAAGAATTATTTTTCAATAAAATGTGTTTATTTTTTGTAATTTGTAAAAAAATAACAACTGCCGATATTTTTTTACACGTTGCGCTTTTTATTTTGAAAACAGGAAAGGTCCCTCGGGCGTACGCCCAAGGGACCTCATGCAACACATTACTATGCATATATATTCTATACTTGCCAGATGCCGAGCTAGTATCCTGGGGGTGGTCTTTGCACAATACAAATGGCAAGTGTAGAATAACAAATTTAAAGAAGCCTGTTAAAAAACAAACTTTACTCATTCATTTTATCAGTTTGCTCGACGGTGTCAAGATTTTTTTATATTTTTCATAAAAAAATCAGATTCCATCAAGAGGAATTATTGGTTTTCTATATAGGTTTTTAAACTATTGCGCAAGAAAGTATTCAAAGGAATATTGATGACTTCCGCACCGGACGTACTTTCCCCGAAGGATTCCTTCGACTTCCGGAAGGGGAATTCCCGTCTCGGTGCTCATCTTCAAAGCGGTAATCTCCGTCGGAAGTTCCTGCCGTCCCAGGAAATAGTCCCGGTTGGCTTCGGTCAGCACATCTGCCGCCCGCAGGAGGAAGTAGTTCCGCACGTTCAGATTGTATATCAGCTCCTCGGCATCTCGGAAGCAGTTGGAGAGAAAATCTATTTTCGCCGGGTCCGTCAGATCCGGAATCACCGACCGATAGCGGTTGTCCACCAGCGGCATCGGAATGCCCGTCATATCCAGGAAGGCATCCGCCTGCTCCCGGCCGCGCCGAATCACGATATCCGGCACTGCGTAAGGCTCCGCCGCCCGGTCACGGTAACGGATGCCCGGCTTCGGAATGGCCGGCGAACCTGATTTTAGCTGAAACCGAACGCACTGTTCCTCGTCTGCCGTGCCCACGCCGATGGGATCCATGGATTGAAGCATGCCCTCGGCCAGCTCCACATCCCAGGAATTGGCGCAGCAAATCTCCGCCGCCTCGTCCCGATTGTACCGGAGGTAACCCTCGTCGGTCAGCCGGGTAATCATGTAGCGGCAGGCGCGATAGGAACCGCTGCCCAGGCCGGAGTCCTCCAGCTGGCGGAGGAGGTGACGGTACAGATCTGTTTTTCGGGCAACCCAATTCTCATAAGCCGCCACGTCCTTCCCGGTCTCCCGATGGAACTTCTGCCACTGCAGAAAACCCTCGTAGCGGTCCGGGCCGGTAATCACCACGGCATCCGCCCACTTGCTGTTCTTCCAGGTTTCCGCCAAAAGCACCGGAGCTGCGGACATCTCCCAGTTCACATATTCCGCCAGGGCCAGGTGGCTCATGTACAGAGGATGATTCACTTTTCTCGTCTCATTTCTCTCGTTCATGCTTCGATTATACATTCGGAAGGCTTTTCTTTTCAACCCCGTATTGTGGCAAGTTTCGGCGGTCTTTGTTATACTGGAAGAATATTGATTTCGGAGGTACACATGGATAAGAAATACGACTGCATCATCATCGGCGGCGGAGCGGCGGGGCTTCTCACCGCCGCTCGGCTGGATCTCACGGCCTTTTCGCCGAAAGGGGCCGGTCTGATACTGGAGGCCACGGATTCCCCGGGGACCAAACTCCGCATGAGCGGCGCCGGGCACTGCAATTTCACCCACGACGGTTCCGTGAAGGACATGGTGGCGGCCTATGGGGAACAGGGCCGGGCCATCCGCCGGGTGCTTTACCGGTACAACAACGATGCCTTCGTGGATTTTCTGGACCGCCACGGGATTCCTTCCTTCTCCCGGGACGGAGGCCGGATGTTCCCAAAATCCGAGAAGGCGCAGGATGTGCTGAACCTTCTTCTGGATCTTTCCGCGGAGAACGGTTTCGCCCTAAAAAAAGGATTCCGGGTTTCCCAAGTGACCCGGCTCCCGGACGCCGGTTGGCAAGTCACCTGCGACAACGGCGCCGCCTTCCGAACCGCGGCGATGGTCATCGCCACCGGGGGGAAATCCTTCCCGGCCACCGGTTCCAACGGCCGCATGTGGGAGGTTTTGAGCCGGGACCTTGGGGTGGAAGTGATTTCCCCCCGGCCGGTGCTGGCACCGGTAGCGGTTCGGTCCTACCCCTATGCGTCGGCAGCGGGTCTCTCCTTCGAAGCCGTGGAGCTCTCCATCACCGCTCCCGGCAAAAAAATCCAGCGCAGCGTGGGAGACCTGCTCCTTACCCATCGGGATTTCTCCGGCCCGGCCGCGCTGAACATCTGCGGCGCGGCCGCCCCCGGGGATACACTCCACATCAACTACGTGTATCCCCGGAGCCGGGAGGAAGTCACCGGCATTCTCTCCCGGATTTTCAGCGGCCGGAAAGGGAACCCGGTTTCCGCCATGGCCTCCCAGCTGAACCTGCCGCGGCGCTTCTGCCAGGGAATTCTCCTGCGGAGCCTCGGAAAACCCGTCGACACGGAAGATGTTTTTGGGGGAAGCTCGAATGTGGACGGACTTTCCCCAAAGAAAGTGGCCGCCCTCCTGTGCGACGACACCTTTACGGTGGAAGGCCTTCCGGACTGGAACAAAGCCATGGCCACCCGCGGAGGCATTGCCCTGTCCCAGCTGGACCTGCGCACCATGGAATTCCGGGAACTCCCGGGTCTCTTCGCCGTGGGAGAAGCCTTGGACGTGGACGGAATCACCGGCGGCTACAACCTGCAGTTCGCCTTCTCCTCCGCCTCGGTATGCGCCGAAGCCCTTCAGGCAAAGCTAAGGGCGCAGCCCGTCTAGTGTCCGTTCGGAGCCCGTTTGCTGTCCGTCTGCCGTCAGTCTGTTGCACAGATCTGCCCGTCCGGCAATTAGAATTCCGTATGTGCAGTTAATTAAATATGCCTAGAATTTCAATATGACTTCACGCTATTCGCGCAATTTGGGCGAATTAGCGTGAATTATTTTGGGGCCCCACTTGGCCCCATTAGATTTTCACATGTAAATTCCGGCGTGAAAACAAGATTTTGAAAACGGTTCACGCTTTTTGGATGTGAATCTTCCTTTTGGCGTGAACACAAATTACCGATCCGCCGGTGCAAAATTAGAATCCCGAAAGCTCGGCAGATTTCGTTCACGCTAAATCCCGGATTTCGCTCAAAAAGCGTGAATCGCCCTCGAAATTCTAGGCATATGAGATTCTTCTCGTAAAGATACCTCTACTTTGTTCTAGCCGCCGGCTCTTCCAGGCAAAAGGTTTGCGCCCCTCGACGGTGGAATAAGGCTTTCCCGGCTCTGAGGCGCAAACTCCCACGCCCGGCGGGCGCCCATACAAATAGAAAAGAGAGGTGCCGCGCGGCACCTCTCTTTTGGCTCTTCACTTTTCTATTTCTTCTCTTTCCTCATGGTCAGGGAAATCTTTTCCCGCTTCACATCCACGTCCAGTACGCGCACATCCACGATGTCGCCCACCTTCACCACGTCCAGCGGATGTTTTACGAAACGGTCCGCCAGCTGGGAGATGTGTACCAGGCCGTCCTGGTGAACGCCGATGTCCACGAAAGCGCCGAAGTCCACGATGTTCCGGACGGTGCCCTTCAGTTCCATGCCCGGCTTCAGGTCCTTGACCTCCATGACATCGGAACGGAGAATCGGCGCCGCCGCCTCACTCCGAGGGTCCCGGCCCGGTTTTTCCAGCTCCTCCAAAATATCCTTCAGGGTGTACTCTCCGATTCCCAGGTTTTCCGCCATTCGCTGCACCGCTGCCTCGCTGATTTTGGCCGGGGCGGCCGGTGCCTGCTTCGGCTTTTCCTTTTTCTTCGGGCGGTTCAGCGCCTTCAGCGCGCTGAGGCTGCTGAGGCTTCCTTTTTCATTTACCGCCGCTTCCGGGGCTGCGTTCCGGGAATTCTCCTTCTTTCCCTTGCCGGCGCCCTTTCCGCTTCCGGCACCCACTGCCGAAAGCTTCGGATTGGCGGCCAGGTCTCGGACGCCGCCTTTTGCCAGGTCCGCCTCGCTGTATCCCAAAGTCGCCAGGATGGTGCGAGCCACGTCATAGCTTTCCGGGTGCACCGCGGTGGCGTCCAGCGGTTCCACGCCGCCGGAGATTCGCAGGAATCCGGCGCACTGCTGGAAAGCCTTCGGGCCCAGCTTCGGCACCTTCAGAAGTTCCTTCCGGCTCCGGAAACGGCCGTTGGCCTCCCGGTATTTCACAATGTTGGTTGCCACGGTGCTACTGATTCCGGACACGTATTCCAGCAGGGATGGGGAGGCAGTGTTCAGATCCACGCCCACCCGGTTGACGCAGTCTTCCACCACGGCGTTCAGGGCTTCCCCCAGTTTCTTCTGGTTCATGTCGTGCTGGTACTGACCTACACCGATGGATTTCGGATCTATTTTTACCAGCTCCGCCAACGGATCCTGGAGACGGCGGGCGATGGATGCGGAACTGCGTTCGCCCACATCCAGGTCCGGATATTCTTCCGTGGCCAGCTTGCTGGCGGAGTAGACGGAAGCTCCCGCCTCGTTGACGATGACGTACCGGAGTTTTTTGCCCACTGCCTGTGCGTACTCCTTGATAAAATCAACGATGATCTGCTCGGATTCCCGGGATGCGGTTCCGTTGCCCACGGAGATCACGTCGATGTCGTACTTCTTCACCAGCTTCGCCAGCACGGCCTTGGCTTCCTTCACCTTGTTCTGGGGCGCCGTTGGGAAAATCACCGTGGTATCCAGGATTTTGCCCGTCGGGTCGCACACCGCCAGCTTGCAGCCGGTACGGAACGCCGGGTCCCAACCCAGTACGGTTTTGCCCGCCAGCGGCGGCTGCATCAGAAGCTGCTCCAGGTTGCTGCCGAAAATCTTAATGGCCCCTTCCTGGGCTTTCTCGGTGAGCTCGTTCCGTAGCTCCGTCTCGATGGACGGGGCAATCAGCCGCTTGTAGGAATCTGCCAACGCCGGCGACAGGTAGTCCCCCCGGCCCACCTGCTTTTCCAGGTATTGCACGCAGATTTCCTCCGGCGCCTGAATGTGCACGGACAGCATCTTCTCCTTCTCTCCCCGGTTCATGGCCAGCACCCGGTGTCCCGGAATCTTTGCGACCCCCTCGGTGTAGTCCGCATAGTTGGCATAGACCGGATTATCCGCACCTTCTTTTGTGGCCACGGAAACCATCATGCCCTGCTTCTGGGTGCGGTTTCGAATCTGAGTCCGATACTCCGCATCGTCGGAAACGTCCCCGGCAATGATATCCTGGGCGTACTGAATCGCCTCCGGCACGGTGTTCACTTCTTTTTCCGGGTTCAGATACTTCTGCGCTTCCGCCTCCACGTCCGCCGCCGCTCCGTGCTTCCGGATAAAATCCGCCAGTCCGCTGACGCCTTTCTCCTTGGCGATGGTGGCTCTGGTGCGGCGCTTCGGCTTGTACGGCCGGTACAGGTCCTCCACGGCCACCGCGGTCTCCGCCGCCTCAATCTGCTTCCGCAGCACCGGGGTCATCTTCTCCTGCTCCTCAATGGACGCGATCACCGTCGCCTTCCGCTCCTCCAAATTCCGCAGGTATTTCAGCCGCTCGTCAAACGCCCGCAGCTGTTCGTCGTTCAGCCCGCCGGTCACGTCCTTCCGGTACCGGGAAATGAACGGAATCGTGTTCCCCTCGTCAATCAATTTAATCACCGCCTCGGTCTGCGCCGGACGGATCTCTAATTCCTGTGTAATTTTCTTTTTGATATCCATATATCGTTTCGTTTCTCCTAAAAAAATAAAACATCCCGCCGGCGTTTCCGGCAGAGCCGCAGGAAAGCGGCTTGTCTATGATACCACATTCCCGGCGTTTTTGGTATCGCCCTCGAGAATTTCCGATTGACGGCTCCCCCCCTGCCGGGTATATAATAAACGGTAAATAGTACAAGAACACAAGGAGGTTATATGAAACGAGTCCCATTGGACCAGGAAAAGAAAACCATCCGCCTGTCCAGCTGGCTGGGCGTTACCGTGGCAGTCTTCGAGCTTGCCATGTTCATCGTCAGCGGATCTCAGGCGATTCTCATCGACGGCGTCTACGATGCGGTGGATGTGGTTATTCTGGTAATCTACCAGATGCTGCTTCCGCTGATTTACAAACCGGTCAGCGAGCGCATTCCGTTTGGTTTTGCCCAGGTGGAAACCCTGTTCATCCTGATTAAGGGCTCCGTTCTGATTGTCGTCACCTCCATGATTATCTATAACGATATCGTCATCATCCTGAACGGGGGCACCTCCATCGACACGCAGCAGGTGCTGATTTTCGAAGCCTTCCTGACGCTGTTCTGCATCTTCGGCTACTTTATAGTGCGCAGACTGGGCCGAAAGCTGAAAACCCCGATGATCAAGGTGGAACTGATTACCTGGAAGATCGACGTTTTTCTGAGCTTGGGTGCCTTCCTGGCATTCTTCATGGAAATCCCGTTCCTCCACTTCCACGTGCTGGAATGGCTGGTTCCGTACATCGACCCGCTGGTTTCCTGCGTCATCGCCGTGCTGATGCTGCCGGAGCCGACCCGGGCATTTATCAAAGCCATCCGAGGGCTGGTGCTCATGGCCCCTTCCGAGGAAAAGCTGGAACGGATTCGCACCCTGTGCCACGAAACCCTTTCGGATTACCCGTATGAAATCGACTTTATCGATGCGGTTCGTACCGGCCGCAAAATGTGGATTTCCCTCTACTTCACCACGGAAGGAAATATGATCAAGGTCCCGCAGCTGAAACAGGCCACCATGGACTTGAAGAAAGCCCTGTCCACGATTTACCAGAATCTGGATGTGGAAATGATTCCGGAAATCCACCCGGACAATCCGGCAGAATAGGATTTAAGAGAGGTATAGAATTTAAGAGGGCAAACCCCTGCATCGGTCAAGCTGCTGACCGATGCAGGGGTTTGCATTTGGGGGCGCCGGCTGCCGGGCGCAAGGTTTGCGCCCCTCGACGGTGGAATAAGGCTTTCCCGGGGGTGGGGCGCAAACTTCCACGCCCGCCGGAGGCTCTTCCCGGCAAAAGGTTTGCGCCCCTCGACGGTAGAATAAGGCTTTCCCGGGAGTGAGGCGCAAACTCTCCTGGCTGGCAGCGGCTTTTCCAGACGCAAGGTTTGCGCCCCTCGACGGAGGAATAAGGCTTTCCCGGGAATGGGGCGCAAACTCTCACCGCCGCCGGCGGCTTTTCCAGTCAAAAGGTTTGCGCCCCTCGACGGTAGAATAAGGCTTTCCCGGGAGTGGGGCGCAAACTCTCACCGCCGCCGGCGGCTTTTCCAGTCAAAAGGTTTGCGCCCCTCGACGGTAGAATAAGGCTTTCCCGGGGGTGGGGCGCAAACTCTCACCGCCGCCGGCGGCTTTTCCAGGCGCAAGGTTTGCGCCCCCCCGACGGAGGAATAAGGCTTTCCCGGGAGTGAGGCGCAAACTCTCACCGCCGCCGGCGGCTTTTCCAGTCAAAAGGTTTGCGCCCCCCCGACGGAGGAATAAGGCTTTCCCGGGGGTGGGGCGCAAACTCCCACCGCCGCCGGCGGCTT
>CAKQWJ010000033.1 GCA_934278925.1 uncultured Clostridia bacterium
GACGACAGAATGATGATTGCCTGCTGCAATGATGGAACACGTCCTGTAATATTTAAGATTGAGAGAATAGACATTCCTGAAAATGAAGAAGAAAAAGAATGGCTGGAAAAGCAAAATTTCAAGAATACAGCGGATGATGCTTATACAGGTTAATAAATACCGATTTGGAGGCGGGAGATGTATTTTGAATACGGAGAAACGGAAATTCTATATCTCAAAAGCAAGGACAAAAAACTTGCAGAAGTAATTGATAAGATTGGTTGGATCGAAAGAGATAATCTAATATTTTGACTTAAATGGAAAAGGAAAACGATTTTACCAGAGGAATACGTGGAATGATCAGAGAATTACGAGAAGCGGATGTAAATAAGGGTGCAGAAATCTGGTTGGATACAAATATAAAGTCGCATGATTTTATCCCCGCACAATACTGGAAAAGAAATTTCGAATCAGTAAAAGAAGCACTTCTGCAGGCAGAGGTATACGTGTATGAGCATAATGGAGAAATACAGGGTTTTATAGGATTGAGCGATGCATATGTTGAGGGCCTTTTTGTTTCGGAGGAAATGCAGTCACAGGGGATAGGCAAAACTCTGCTGGACTATGCAAAGGGCAAAAAAGATGAGCTGCTCTTGAATGTATACCAAAAGAACACACGGGCAATAGCCTTTTACCGGAGAGAAGGATTTGAGATTCAGCACAATCATAAGCCAAATGGTAACACTCATATACAATTTGGCAGACACGTATTTCGTAGGGCTTTTAAACGACCCGGCGCAGACTGCGGCGATAGCGGTGGCAGCCCCTATTTTTTTGATGCTCACGGCAATCTCGAATCTTTTCGGCGTGGGCGGTGCAAGTACCTTTGCGCAGGCGCTGGGCAGAAAAGAGAATAGAACGGCATCGCAGATATCGTCCATCGCGTTCTGGTTCGGGCTGCTGGCATCGGTTCTGTTTGCATTTGTCGCATTTATTTTTATGAGACCGATTCTGATGGTCTGCGGAGCAACAACCGAAATATATGAATTGGTGCGGAGCTATGTGATGTGGACGGTCATCATCGGCGGGCCGGGGACGGTTCTGAACATCCTGCTGGCGAATCTGATTCGCGGAGAGGGCAGCGCGGGAATCGCCTCTTTCGGAGTATCCGCCGGAGGATTTTTGAACATCCTGCTGGATCCGTTTTTCGTGCTTCCGCAGTTCCTCAACATGGGGGCGGCCGGAGCCGGACTTGCCACCGCGATCTCAAACCTCGCCGCAACCTTGTTTTTCCTTGCGTATGTTTTTAGCAGTAAAAATAAGACGCTGCTGCCCGTTTCTCCGTCACATTTGAGATATACGAGAGAGCGCATCGGACTGATTCTCTCCATCGGGTTTCCGTCTGCGGTGCAGTATGCGCTGACGGTGGTTGCGGTTGCGGCGATTACGAAGCTTGTGTCCGGCTACGACACGGCGGCGGTAGCGGGGTTCGGCATCACAAAGAAAATCGATCAGCTGCCGCTGTACTTTTCCATCGGCGTGGCAAACGGCCTGCTGCCGCTGTTGGCGTACAACTATGCGGCCGGGAACCGAGAACGGCAGAGGCGGGCGTTTCAATACGGCTGCGGGATTGCAGTGGGCTTTTCCGTACTGTGTCTGATCGTCTATGAAGCGTTTGCGCCGCATATCGCCGCCATCTTCATCAAGGATGCGGATACGATAGGCTATGCAGCCGCATTCCTAAGACGAATGGTGGTGGCCATGCCGATGGTGGCGATCAATTACCCGATGATCATACAGTTCCAGGCGATGGGTAAAATCAAGGAGTCGCTGATCTGCTCCATTCTCCGGAAAGGCGTACTCGACATTCCGCTGCTGTTTCTGTTTGACCGCATTGCTCCGCTGTACGGACTTATGTGGGTTCAGCCGGTGGTGGACATGATTTCCCTGCTGGCCGCTGTGTATTTTTATACGAGAATTATTGGATTTCGGCGTTCACGCTGATTTCCAACAGGAGGAATAATTTTGGAAAAGTACTTACCGATTCTAAGAAACAGTCCGTTCTTTAAAGGCCTTTCGGACGGCGAGATATTATCCGTGCTTCACTGCGTCAATGCCGCAACGATTTCCACGAAACGGAGTTCCTATATTTTCAGGGCGGGAGATACTACGGAAGTGATGGGACTTGTGTTGGCCGGCAGCGTTCTGGTGATTCAGGAAGATTTGTGGGGCCATCGGAATATTCTGTCGAAATGTTGTGCCGGAGATTTTTTTGGTGAACCCTATGCCGCAAGCCCGGGGGCGGTACTGAATATCAGCGTGATTGCGGATGAAGATTGCGAGATTCTTTTTCTGAATGTGCAGCGGCTTCTGGTTTCCTGCCCGGCGGCCTGCGAACATCATCAGAAACTGATTCGAAATCTGGTTTGCGTATTGGCAAATAAACTGCTGATTTTCAACGATAAAATCACCCATGTGGGCAAGCGCACGACTCGGGATAAGCTGCTGTCATATCTGTCTGCGGAGTCCGTTCGGCAGTCGTCTTTGAGCTTTGATATTCCTTTTAATCGGCAGCAGCTGGCGGACTACCTTTGCATCGACCGCGCGGCAATGTCCGCGGAATTATCAAAGCTGCAAAAAGAAGGTTTGATAAAAACAAACCGGAATCACTTTGAGTTGACCGTTTGCAACCAATAAAAACAATAACGATTTGAAAGGAGTATTGAGATGGACTGCCGAGGAGGACAAATGGTTTCAGAACTGCATGGAGATACCGAAAAATTCGTCGAACGACCGCTCTTTGACATCACAGCCTTTGGCGAGATTTTAATTGATTTTACTTGGCAGGGCGTAAATGAAGATGGACAGACAGTCTTTGCGCAGAATCCGGGCGGAGCGCCGGCAAATGTTGCGGTGGCGGCGGCGAGGCTGGGGAGCCGCACTGCTTTTATCGGAAAAGCCGGAACGGATATGCACGGAACGTTTTTGAAATCCGTGCTGGAAAAAGAAAATGTAGGAACGGAAGGAATGATTCTGGATGAAAACTACTTTACAACGCTTGCCTTTGTAAACGTGGATGAAAAAGGGGAGCGGACGTTTTCTTTTGCGAGAAAACCGGGGGCAGATACCCGGATTGAGAAAGAAGAAATCGATGGGGATATTCTGAATCAGACCCATATTTTTCATGTGGGCTCTTTGTCACTGACGGAACAGCCGGCAAGGGATACCACACATTATGCGATTCAACGTGCCAAAGAAAAGGGAAGTATAATTTCCTACGACCCCAATTACAGAGCGTCCTTGTGGAAGGATGAGGTGCGGGCGAAAGAGCAGATGCGAAGCCTGATTCCTTGCGTGGATATCATGAAGCTTTCTGATGAAGAAACGGGTCTGCTGACTGACAGGGAGAATCCGGAAGAAGCGGCAAAATTCTTGTTTCGGGAAGGTGTTCAGATCGTCGCCGTTACCCTCGGAAGCGAAGGTGCGTACGTATACTGCAAAGAGGGCGGCGCATACGTTCCCGGATTTGCAAGCAATGCGGCGGATACCAACGGAGCCGGGGATTCCTTCTGGGGTGGATTTTTGTACTGCATGAGTAAGGACGGGCGAAGGCCGGAAGCAATCCGCATGGATGAGCTGAAAAAGTATGTACGGTTCGGCAATGCGGTGGCCAGTCTCTGCGTAGAGAAGAAAGGGGCAATTCCGGCAATGCCGACACTTGCACAAGTGGAAGAGCGGCTGGCAAGAGCCCCCGAAAAATAAAAAGTGAGCACAGTAAAAAGTCGGCAACGGAAACCTTGTTCCGCCGCTGACTTTTTCTTTTTGGGGTATTCACTTGTTGAGATTGCACTCTTTTCCGGCTTACTCTGCATTCTTGAGGGCTTCATCCATAGGAATCCGGCGAATTCTGCGGTACTCCAGAAGGGACACAATCGCATAAGTGGAGATCCCGATGAGGAACATTTCAATGTAGATCTTTGGATCGATCCACAGCGCAATCCAGCCGGAAACACTGGAGAGCATCATCTCTCGGAACACCACACCCATAATCGCTTTCTCAATCGGCAAGCTCAGCAGGAGGCAGATTACCACCACAATTGTTGTGGACCAAATGTACAATTTCCCGATTTCGCCGTTTGTATAGCCGAGAATCTTCGCCATAGAAATGGATTGCGCGTTCTTTTCGATGATGATTTTGGAGAGCAGATAGATCAAGACGATGAAAATGCCAATGGCAAATCCGTTGACCAGATTCATCATGCCGCCCATGGATACCGTCAGCTGCCGGGAAACCTTGGTCAGCGCACCCAGATCGACCACCGAACCGATGTATTTTTTGTTGATGTCGGTAATCTTCGAATTGGAAAAATACCCGCTGAAGTAGTAATTCCCCAGGCCAAAAGTATCATTCAGCTGCTTCTGCGGCATGAACACGCAGAGGGCACCGCTGTAATCGTAAATCCCTTTTACCTTAAATGTGTATCTCTTCTTTTCGTACTTTTCCTTCAGCGTGATTTTGTCTCCCGGCTCCAGCTGAAATTTTTCCGCATACGCTCCGGAGATGTAGACATCATCGCTGTCATCGAAATCCACATCGATGTACTTGCTGTTTTTCTCAATTCCGTACAAAAGCACTTCATCGGTCTTGTACTTGCTCGGCAATGTGTTCAGGGAATAAGCACTGAACGCTTCCGCATCATCATTCAACGTCTTCGTGCCCATGTAATACTGCAGGAGTTCAAGAATATTCTCGGAATCATCGCCGCTTACCGCACTGACCGGAACTTCCAGCATGTATTGGTATTTGGCGAGCATATTGCTTTTAATCTCCTGCTGGTAATGATTGAGCGTGGAGGGTAAAAGCAGCCCGAAAAACAAAAGCAGGTTGGCAAATAGGATTCCGACAAAGAGTACGGCGTAGTTGCTCATGTTCTGAAAAATCACCCGCAGTCGGAAGCGATGAAAAATTCCAAGCTTTGGACTGAGGGGAAGCGCTTTGGTTTGCTTTCTGCCGGACAAATCCCGACGCAGGAATTTCAGCGGCGACAGCCGGAGCTTATGGCACAGCACGCCGTAATTTATAACCAGCATGATCAGAATCGGCACCAGGGTGGTCATCCAGAAGGCGTCCGCATTCCATATCGTCACATAGGTCGGAAGGCTGTAGCTTCCGTAGTACATGGAGGCGCATACATTTTTCATTACGGTATACCCCAGAATATTACCGACAATCGCTCCGATTAAGGTGACGATGACCGGAAGCGCCATGTAGTGCCGTATGAGTTCTGTTTTTGTATATCCGGATGCCCGAAGCGTTCCGATAACTCCCGCTTCCTTGCGGATGGTATTGCTGATGGTGATTCCAAAGACAAACGCCATGATGACGATCACGATATAGAGAAGGACGATCATCATTGCTTTGTCGCTGCCCATATCGTCCCCGGTGAAGTTGATGGCCTGGTTTTGATACCGTGGGACAAAAGCTTCCAGGGATACCTTTTTGCCGAGGGACTCCATGAATTTCTCGGCCATCTTTTTCTCCTGCCGCTCGTTCTTCGGGGCCTTATCGTAGAGCCAGGAATAGCTGTACTGTAACTTATCCTGATTTAAAGTTTCAAATCCTTTCGGTGTCACAACAGAAACGCCGAACTTTACCGCATCGAACATGGAGTCATTGTTGTTCTGAAACAGGCAGCTGTAATCCGACAGTGCCACGAATCCGGTTACCTTCCATTTCTTTCCGCCGCTTGTCAGTACATCGCCGACGGAAATATGATTGTTGTCCGCATACATGCGGTCGATGGCGATTTCGTCACTCTTTGTCGGAAGCGTCCCCTTCATCAGGCAGACTCGGTTAACGTCATTTCTGTTTTTGAAAAAACGCATGGTACTTCCGTTGTCCACCGCTTGCTCGATGTAAAAATTCTGATACAGGGTCACATTATGGGCCGAGATATCTTTTTTCTGGGAAGAGGCGAGTTCTTTCTTGACACGGAAATTCCCGTCTTCGATATTGTATTTTTCAAAACCTTCGTTGTAGGCTCGTAGCATACTGCCGTCTGCTACGAGGAAGCCGGATACAAAACCGATGGTGCTGATCATCAAAATCAAGACCACCAGGTATTTCCCTAATTCCTCTCGGAGCTCTCTGGGAATTCTTTTTTTTAAAGGACTTTTCATGCTTAAAATCCTCCTTACCATTCCAGTTCCGCGGCCGAAAGCTTATGCTCGTTTCGGTAGTTCTTCCGAATCATTCCGTCGCGAAGCTTCACCACCCGATCGGCCATATCCTTGATGGCATCGTTGTGGGTGACCATGATAATCGTGTTTCCGTATTTCTGATTGACGGTTTCGATAAGCTTCAGAATTTCCTTTGAAGTACGGTAATCCAGGGCACCGGTAGGCTCGTCGCACAGCAGGATGTCCGGATTCTTCACGATCGCCCGCCCGATCGCCGTTCGCTGTTGCTGCCCGCCCGAAATCTGATTCGGCAGTTTGTTCCGGTGTTCATAGATTTCCAAAGTCTGCATGAGCTCATCCACATCCAAGGGCCGATCGCTGAGGTATGCGCCCACCTCGATGTTTTCTCGCACCGTCAGATTCGGTATCAAATTGTACATCTGAAAAATATACCCCAGATGTTTCCGCCGGTACAGTGACAGCTTCTTCTCCGTCATGCCTTCCAGCTGTTCCCCTTCGATGACAATGCTGCCTTCATCCGCCGCATCGATTCCCCCGATAATATTGAGAAGGGTGGACTTCCCGGACCCGGACGGACCGAGAAGCACACAGAATTCTCCTTTTTCAATCTCCAGATTCAGCCCTTTCAGCACATCCACTCTGCTGTCACCGGCGCCGAAAGACTTCCGGATTCCTTTTATTTCTAAAAACATATCTCTAATCCTCCCCGATGAGTTAATCCTCTCGAACTTCCTTTTATGTATAAATGTTAGATGTAGCTAACCGAAATGTCAACATTTTTTTAGTTCTAAAAGGATATTTTTTTGTACACAAATTCCGGCACATTCAGGGGCTTTGGCATTGCAAATTGAGAAAAATCGTGGTATAACATGACTAACAAAAGTTAACTCGCCCTAACCGCGTTGATGCGCGATGTGGTTAGAGTTATCTAATATTAATTACATGTAAGGAGGAAAAGATTATGGATTTGAAGAAAATTGGTTTATTTGCCGGCGGTGTATTGTTTGGAACAGCCGGAATCAAGGCACTGAGCAGCAAGGATGCGAAAAAAGCGTACACTCAGACCACAGCGGCTGCCCTGAGAGTAAAGGACAGCGTGATGAACACGGTAACCTCTGTACGGGAGAATGCGGACGACATCTATGCCGGCGCTCAGGCAATCAATGAGCAGCGTGCGGAAGAGGAAGCCTGCATCATCGTGGAAGATGCTTCGGAGGAAGCAGAAGAAGAGGCGGAAGTTTGCGATGCCGCAGAGGCGCCTTGCGAAGAATCGGCGGAAGAATGCTGTGAGAAAGCAGAGGCGGAGTAATTCATGAAATGTTCGATTTTGCATGATTTACCCGGGCGACTTCGAGTGCATCTTTTCTGCGGCCGAATGACGCTGCAGCAAGCGGATGTGCTGGAATACTACCTGCTGGCTGTGGATGGTGTAAAGTCCGTCAAAGTCTATGACCGCACTCAGGATGCAATTGTGGTGTATTCTGCAGAGCGGGAACGCATCATCCGAGCACTGGCGAAATTCGCCTTCGATAAAGCGGAAAAGATGGATCTGGTTCCGGAACATACTTCGCGTGAACTCAATCGGGAGTTTGAGGACAAGCTGGCCGGCACCGTCATGCGCCGGTGCATCTCCAAGGTGTTTTTACCGGTTCCGCTGACATCGGCCATCGCCGCAGTTCGCTCCGTGAAGTACATCAAAGCGGGTCTTTCCGCACTGTGGCATCGCAATCTGTCCGTTGCCGTGCTGGATGGCACTGCGGTGACGGTGTCCCTGCTGAGAGGAGACTTTGCTACGGCCGGATCGGTGATGTTTATGCTGCGGCTGGGCGAGATTCTGGAGGAATGGACCCACAAAAAATCCGTAGCCGATCTGGCCTCCGCCATGAGTTTAAATGTGGATAAGGTTTGGCTGCAAAAAGAAGACACGGAGGTGCTGACCGACATCCGAGAAATCTATCCCGGCGACCGCATCGTGATCCGCACCGGCGGTATGATTCCGCTGGACGGGAAGGTGCTGGAAGGGGAGGCCATGGTAAATCAATCTTCCCTCACCGGAGAGTCCATGCCGGTTGCCAAGCGTCCGGGAAGTCCCGTGTATGCCGGAACCGTTGTGGAGGAAGGCCGATGCGTCATCTTCGTGGAGAAGGCCTCCGGAAGCGGTCGGTATGACCGGGTGGTTCGCATGATTGAAGAATCGGAAAAACTGAAATCCACTGCCGAGGATAAGGCCGCCCGAATGGCCGACAAACTGGTTCCGTACACCTTCGGCGGCACGGCGCTGACCTATTTGGTGACGCGGAATGTGACCAAGATGCTGGCTGTGCTGATGGTGGACTTTTCCTGTGCCTTGAAGCTGGCCATTCCGATTGCTGTGCTGTCCGCCATGCGGGAAAGCAGCAGTCATAATATCTCTGTCAAGGGTGGACGTTTCCTGGAAGCTGTGGCCGATGCGGACACCATCGTGTTCGATAAGACCGGAACGCTGACCAACGCAACGCCTACCGTCGCACAGGTGGTTCCTTTCGGCGGACGGGAGGAAGCCGAGATGCTGCGTCTTGCCGCCTGCCTGGAGGAACACTATCCGCACTCCATGGCCAATGCGGTGGTGGCAGCGGCAAAACAGCGCGGCCTAACCCATGAAGAGTACCATTCACAGGTGCAGTACGTGGTGGCGCACGGCATTTCCAGCATGGTTGAAGACAAAAAAGTCATCATCGGAAGCGCACATTTTGTATTCGAGGATGAGGGCTGCCGTATCCCGGAAGGGGAGCAAGAAAAATTTGACGAACTTCCGGCGGCGTATTCCCACCTCTATCTCTGCATTGACGGAGAACTGGCAGCGGTCATCTGCATTTACGATCCCCTTCGCCGGGAAGCGCGGGATGCGGTTCGAGAACTGCATAACTGCGGCTTTTCCAATGTGGTAATGATGACCGGCGATAATCGCCGCACGGCGGAAGCCATCGCGCAAGAGGTTGGCGTAGATGCGGTGTATGCCGAAGTTCTTCCGGAGGACAAAGCGGCCTTTATCCGCAGCGAGAAGGAAAAGGGTCACACGGTCATCATGGTGGGTGACGGTGTCAACGATTCTCCGGCCCTGTCGGAGGCGGATGCCGGCATTGCAATCTCCACCGGAGCGGCGATTGCCCGCGAGATTGCCGACATCACCATTGCATCGGAGGACCTCTTCGAACTGGTGACGCTCCGAAAGCTCAGCAGCGCCTTGATGAAGCGTATTCACGGAAGCTACCGATTCATTGTGGGCTTTAACCTGTCGCTGATTGCACTGGGCGTCGGAGGCGTGCTGCCGCCGACAACTTCGGCACTGCTGCACAATGGGTCTACACTGGGCATCAGTCTGAAGAATATGACCAATCTGTTATCGGAGGGTGAAGCAACTCAAAGTAAATAGGAAAACAGGAGAGCAGAGGGACAGTGGGTTGTTTCTCTGCTCTTTCCGTAGGGCGTGAAATGCATCACTTAAGATATTTTGCAAGGAGTAATTGTTGTGATAAAAATACTCTATCATGAGGGACTGTCCGGTACAGCGGAGTTGCCCGGGCAAACCGATGTTTTTGAGAATGCTTCCGGAAACGGCGAGATACACTGTTACCGGTTGTTTGACGGTGTAACCGTCATGCGAATGCGCTTGGAGATGGAAGGGTATACGGAGGTTCGCACTCGGACTGATGTGTTGGAAATAAACTTCTGTGCCGGCGGGCGTTTCGAAACCCAGTTTTCTATGCAGGATCACGTGCTCATGAAGCCGGGAGATATGGCTGTCAGCTGTTATGATGGGTATCACGGTAAAGAATCCGAGTCCCGATTTCCGCTGGGGTATTACGAGGGCATCTGTTTGGAAGTCGAACCATCGGAAGCCGGGCAGTGGTTGGAACGAAACGCACCTGCGTTTTCTGTGAATTTTTCAGCACTAAAGGAGAATCTTCTGGGAAATAAATGGTATCTGAGCAGTCCGGCCGGACCTCGCTGCGAGCAAGTTTTTCGAGAACTTTATGAAAGCATGGACTATATGAATCCGTGCTTTTCTCGGCTTAAGGTACTGGAACTGCTGATGCTGCTAAGCAATATTCCTCGGATGGATCGAGAGAAGGCATATTGCTCGGTACGACAGGTGGAATTGATTCGACACCTTCGCGATCATCTGGTCATGGAGCGGGAACAATACGTATCCCTTGCTCAGTTGGCGGCAGAGCACGATATTTCCGTATCTCATATGCAAAAGCTGTTCAAGCAGATATACGGCGTCCCGGTGTATCGCTATATCAAAGAGTATCGGTTGGAGCAAGCCGCCGTAGAGCTTGTACAAACGAAAAAGCTTGTGACGCAGATTGCTCAGGAAAATGGATATGACAATGCCAGCAAGTTTTCTGAGAGCTTTAAAAAACGGTACGGCATGACGCCATCGCAATATCGCACCAATGCAAAGAATATGGAGAAACGGAGCAAATGAACGAAAATGGAGTAGTCGCGTTTTCGAAGAATGTGGTAAAGTCTTTTCAGTTAGAAAGAACTAACTGAAAATATAATGAAGGAGGCATTACTACATTGAAAAAGCAATCAAATTTATCTCGGTTGCTGGACTATGCCGGGAAATACAGAATTCTGACCTATCTTTCGTGGATACTGTCTGCTGTCAGTGCGCTGCTGGCATTGGTACCGTTCTGGTATATTTGGCGCATTCTAAAGGAGGTTATCGAAGTGGCGCCGCAGTATGAAGATGCCGTTCATGTGACACAATACGGCTGGCTGGCGGTCGCAGCGGCAGTTGCTTCTGTATTGGTGTATATCACAGGATTGATGTGCTCGCATCTTGCGGCATTTCGGATTGCCACCAATTTGCGCCTCTCCATGACGAATCACATCGCGACGCTTCCGCTGGGTGCAATCGAACAGTTCGGAAGCGGCAAACTGCGGCGAACCATTTCCGAGACGGCCGGGACAACGGAAACGTATCTGGCCCACCAGCTTCCGGACAAGGCAAAGGCGATGGCAACGATTGTCGGTCTGCTGGCGCTGCTCCTGACTTTTGATTGGCGATTAGGACTTTTGAGCCTTGTGCCGGTGGCACTTGCTTTTCTTGTCATGACTCGGATGACCGGTGCGAAATTGCAGGATCAGATGACACAATACCAGAATGCACTTGCGGATATGTCCAACGAAGCGGTGGAGTATGTGCGAGGGATTCCCGTCGTCAAAACGTTTGGCCAGACCGTGTTTTCTTTTAAGAAATTTAAGGAAACAATCGATAACTACGAGCGTTGGGTTATCGCCTACACGAAGCAGGTGCGCTGGCCCATGATCTTCTATACGCTGGCGGTGAACAGCGTGTTTGTATTCCTGATTGCAGGAGGCTTCTTGTTTTCTTGCAGAGGGGCGGACAATGGAATCTTGCTGAACATCCTTTTCTACATCATTATCACGCCGGTCATTTCCCTGACGCTTACGAAGCTGATGTTCATGAGTGAAAACGGTATGATTGTGCAGGATGCAATCAATCGAATTGACAGTGTGCTGCAGAGCCCGGCTCTTTCGCAGTCGAATATACCGCAGCATCCGAAAGATAATTCTGTTGCGCTGTCGCATGTCACTTTCAGTTATGATGGCACGAAGAATGCGTTGGCGGATATTTCGCTCTCAATTGGTGCGGGACAAACCGTTGCGTTTGTAGGTCCGTCCGGAGGCGGAAAATCTACGTTAGCAGCATTGATTGCTCGATTTTTTGACCCCCAGAGCGGCAGTATTTCCATTGGCGGCGTAGATGTAAAGGACATTGAGAAAAACGAGTTGATGGACACCATTTCCTTCGTGTTTCAGAACAGCCACCTCATCAAGGGAAGTATTCTGGATAATGTTCGGATGGGAAAGCCCGATGCTTCGGATGAGGAAGTGCTGGCTGCACTCAAAGCTGCACAATGCATGGATATCGTTGAGAAATTCCCGGATGGTGTTAATACGATAATCGGTTCGCAGGGAATTTACCTTTCCGGCGGCGAGACTCAACGGCTGACTGTCGCACGTGCAATGCTGAAAAATGCACCGGTGCTGATTCTGGACGAGGCAACCGCTTTTGCAGATCCCGATAATGAAACGAAAGTACAGGCGGCTTTCAACGAACTGGTGGTGGGACGTACTGTCATCGTGATTGCCCATCGTTTATCCACCGTTGTAAACGCGGATCGCATTTTTGTACTGAAAGACGGTCATTTGGAAGAGAGTGGCAGCTTTGCGGAATTGTCCGGACAGAAGAACAGTCTTTTTGGAACCATGTGGGAGAACTATCAGCAGTCCGTCCGCTGGAAAGTGGCAAAGGAGGCCGAATGATGATGGAGTATTTGCAGAGACGTTATGCCGTTTCCCGAAAGGGCGCGGCGGACATTATCAAGGGAAGTTTGAGCTGTGCCTTACAAAATGTTTCCTTCATGGTGCCGGTGTGTTTGTTGTATTTTCTGGTGGGGGATATTATGGCGGACACGCTGGTGGCGGCGAGAATCCCGTTCTACGCAGCCGGTTGTATTGCAGCAGCGATTTTCATTGTGATTTGTACGCGGCTTGAATATGACAACACCTACCTTGTCACCTATGTGGAATCCGGCGTGCGCCGGGTGGGGCTTGCGGAGAAATTGCGGAAGATTCCGCTTTCATTCTTTGGAAAAAAAGATCTTGCAGATTTGACTTCGTCCATTATGAATGACTGTGCTGTGCTGGAACAGAGCCAGTCGCATTTCGTTGCGCCGCTGTACGGTTCAATTCTCTCCACTACGGTTATTTCGGTATCCTTGCTGGTTTTCAACCGGCGTATGGCTCTTGCGGCTATTTGGCCGCTGCCGATTGCGTTTGCAATAGTGGCATTGGCATCCGGTGTGCACAAAAGCTTATCCCGAAAGGCGATGAAGGCGAAAATCATGTGCGAAGACGGGATACAGGAATGCATGGAGGCGATGCCTGACTTGCGTGCAGCCAATGCTGAAATCGAATACCTTGCCGGACTGGAAAAGAAAATTCGCGGCGTAGAGAACCGCCTCATTAAAAGTGAGCTAGGGACGGCCGCCTTCGTGGTTTCCGCAGGGCTGGTTCTGCGGCTGGGAATTGCTTCTACCGCACTTACAGGCGCCGCTTTGCTGGTAAAAGGAGAGTTAGACGTTCAGACATTTTTTATGTTCTTGCTGGTGGTGTCTCGGTTGTACGATCCGCTGGAAGGCACGCTTCAAAACCTTGCCGCTATAATTGCCACCAACAGCAATATTGAGCGAATGAATGAGATTTTAGACTGCCCTGTGCAGACCGGCAGTGAACAGCTCACGAACCGGAACTGCGATATCGAATTCCATCATGTGGGATTCTCGTATCAGAGTGGTGAAGCAGTGCTTCGGGATGTGTCCTTTACTGCGAAACAGGGACAGGTCACGGCACTTGTGGGCCCTTCCGGAGGTGGAAAGACGACCGTTTCCCGTCTGGCGGCACGGTTCTGGGACATTGATCGGGGTATGATTACCGTAGGCGGTATGGATGTGTCGAAGATCGATCCGGAAAAGCTGATGAGTCTCTATTCAATCGTATTCCAAGATGTGACGCTGTTTAACAACAGCATTTTGGAAAATATTCGTATCGGCCGCAAAGATGCTACGGATGAGGAGGTCATTGCGGCGGCAAAGCTCGCCAATGTAGACCGTTTTGCTGAGAAATTGCCGGACGGTTGGAATGCCAACATTGGGGAAAACGGCGGTGAGCTCTCCGGCGGTGAGCGGCAGCGAATCTCTATCGCCCGAGCTTTCTTGAAGGATGCACCGATTATTCTGCTGGACGAGGCGACGGCCAGCCTGGATGTTGAGAATGAGACGGCAATCCAGGAAGCTCTTTCCCGCCTCATCAAGGATAAAACCGTTCTTATTATTGCTCACCGGATGCGCACCGTTTCCGGTGCAGACCGGATTGTGGTGCTCAAAGACGGTGCGATTGCAGAGCAGGGAACTCCTGCACAGCTCTTGCAGGCAGACGGCATTTTCACACACATGATGCAGCTCCAAAACGAGAGCCAAAATTGGACGCTTGGACGGGCGTGAAACTTTTTTTACAAAAAAGACAATAATTGACAGAAATCTCTTGACTCGTAAGCGACTTTCGGGTTTACAGTATACTCATATTAGAGGATAATGCTTATGAGAAGGAGGATACAACATGCGTACCGGCGAAGTTGAGAAGCTTACCGAGATTAAGGAAGCGAACATCAAATTCTACGAGCGAGAGGGACTGATAAATCCTCGTCGAAATGAGAATGGGTACAGAGATTTTTCGGATGAAGATGTGAAGCGCATTAATCGCATTAAGACGCTTCGAATGCTTGACGTTCCGATTCCGGAGATTAAAAAATTATTTGACGGAGATGTTCAGTTAAAAGCGGTTTTGGAGGAACGCCTGAGTGAGATGGACTTTCAGGCGAAGGCACTGGATAACCGGAGGGAGTCTTGCCGGAGAATTATAAAAGAAGGTATGAATCTTGCCGACATCTCACCGGAGGTTCTTTCGGGAAATCAAAAGGAATGGTCGGATAAGCTTCGGCATATCATCGATGAAGATATTGATAAATCCTTTATTCTAAAAGGAGTTGCTTTTACCGCAGTGTTTGCCGTTTTTGTCAAATTTGCGATGTTGTTAACCATTTGGGGGTCTCCGCAGCAAGACGCAGTGTTCTGCTTTTGGGGCGGAATGCTGGTCATATTCTGCGGATTTGTGTATGTATTTGTGGAGGCCCTGACCAAGCAAAATTTCTTGTACGCGTGGGGCAAGAATTGGGGTGGCTCCGGAATGGGTGGACTGGCTAATTCGTATTCGATTCTCGGTATCGGGATTGGTCTGGCCGGAACCACGTGGCCGCTCTGGGGCGGTTTGCTGATTACATGCATTGTGCTTTCCGCAATTATACGAATGGTGCTGATGCATGCAGTAAAAAAAGCAGAGCGTCAGAAGTGAAAAACTTTTGAACGCATATGGGTTCTAATCTGGGCTGGCAAATTGGGGAATTGATGCAGGAACGAAAAAGAGGTTCCTGCATCAATTTTTTGGTATTCTCTTTTTCTCTTGGCGAGAACTGAATGGATCCGCATAAAAAATGGCAATCCCCGCGAAAAAAATGAAGACCCAATTATTCTTGTAGAAACGAAAAAGTATCTGCGATGGAATTTAATACTAGAATATATAATTTTTTTATAAAAAATTAGTTGTTTACTTTTTCAATTTGTTTTCTTTTCCAATTTATTTCAAAAAAAGTGTTGCAATATAACAAAAATGAGAGTACTATTAATTTTGTTAGTTCAAAAGAAGGAGATTATTGAGGAATGAAATACTACAGTGATTGGTAGCACACCATCCGGAGATGGGACAAATTAGGGACGAAAGTATTAATGTAGAAAGGGTAAATTGAATATGTATAATTTTGTTTTGGCTTTTGTCATCTGTGCATTTGTATATGTAATAGGTGAATGGGTATCCACCGCCACCAAAGCGTGGGTACCGTCCGTGTTCGTTACGGCAGTTGTTTTATTGATCGGATACTGGACCGTGCTTCCGAAGGAACTCGTTACGGAAGCCGGACTGATTCCATTTGCAAATACAATCGGCATCTATCTGCTGATTACACATATCGGTACCATCATCAGCCTCAAGCAGCTGATGCAGCAGTGGAAAACCGTCGTAATCTGCCTGGTGGGACTGGGCGGTATGATTGCTATCGGCTACTTCGTGGCACCGATGTTCATGGACAAGACCCTCGTAATCGCAGGTCTTCCGCCACTGACCGGCGGAATCGTCGCAGCGACTACCATGTCCGATGCGGCAAAGAATGCAGGTCTTACCGTTGCATCCGTATTCGCAATCGCAATGTACTGTGTACAGGGTTTTGCCGGATATCCGCTGACCGCACTCTGCCTTCAGAAAGAAGGACGGCGTCTGCTGAAGGAATACCGTTCCGGAAATGTTGTTCTGACCGATGAGGAAAAGGCAGAAATGGCAAACATCGGAATGACCGCAATTGCAGACGACAGCGATGTGAAGAAGCTGCTTCCAAAGCTGCCGGACAAGTGGAATTCCGCTGTAGTAATGCTGGGCAAACTGGGATTCGTTGCATGGATTGCATCTCAGCTGGGAATGCACACTCCGGTAAGCGGCGTTATCTGGGCACTGGTTCTGGGTATTGCAGCTACCACAATCGGTTTCCTGGAATCCAACCTGCTGAACCGAGCAAATTCCTACTGGATTCTGATGTTCGCGCTGATGATGTACGTATTTGACGGATTGAAGAACTGTACTCCGGCAATGCTGAAGACAATCATCGGACCGATGGTAATTCTGATTATAATCGGTGTCATCGGTATGGCGATAACCGTGTTCATCATTTCGAAGGTGCTGAAGATTTCCTTCCCGCTTGCATTTGCAAACGGACTGACTGCACTGTACGGCTTCCCATGCGATGCCATCATTACAGAAGCAACATGCAACGCACTGGGTCAGACGGAAGAGGAGAGATCCTATCTGATGAGCAAGATGTTCCCATCCATGATTGTTGGTGGATTCGTAACAGTTACCATCACATCTGTTCTGATTGCCGGCGTATTCGCACAGTGGCTGTAAGGCTTTGATAACGATAAAAATATTTTGATTATATAAAAACAGACACCGTGACTGACTGATACAAACGTATCCGGCGCTCACGGTGTTCAAAATGGAGGCAAAGAGATGGATTTTAAGGATGAAGAAAAAAAGTACGGAGATTATGTAGTTAAGATGCGCCGCTATTTCCACGAAAATCCGGAAGTAAGCGGAAAAGAATACAACACGAGCAAAGTCGTCAAGGAAGAACTGGACAAGATGGGCATTCCTTGGGTAGAGTGCGGACTTGAAACCGGTGTGCTTGCAACAATCAAAGGCGGAAAACCCGGAAAGACCATTCTCCTGAGAGGCGATATGGATGCGCTCACCGTAACAGAGGAAAGCGGCGTGGAATACGCCAGCAAGAACAAAGGCGTGATGCACGCCTGCGGCCATGACTGCCACGTCGCAATGATGCTCACCGCAGCCGCCGTTTTAAACGACAACAAAGAGGACCTTTGCGGAACTGTTAAGCTGGCATTCCAGCCGGCAGAGGAAATCGCAGAAGGCGCAAAATCAATGGTTGAACAGGGTGCCATGGACGGCGTGGACGGATGCTTTGCTATTCATGTCTGGTCCGATGTGGAAACCGGTCACGTCACCTGCGATGCCGGTCCGAGAATGGCTGCCGCATATCAGTTCATTATCGATGTCCAAGGTAAGGGCGGCCACGGTGCGGCTCCGCATCAGTGCATCGATGCAGCGGTTGCATCCGCTGCAATTGTGAACAACCTGCAGACCGTCGTAAGCAGAGAAACTTCTCCGGTGGATCCGGCCGTAGTCACCGTAGGTGTGATTGATGTTGGCGAGAGATGGAATGTCGTTCCGGATAAAGGCCATATCGAAGGAACCGTAAGATGCTTCAGCGATTATCTCTGGAAGGGAATTCCGGTCATGATGGAAAGAATCGTGAAGGATACGGCGAAAGCCCTGAGAGCAGAAGCGGAAATCAAGTTCGTGGATTTGGTTCCTCCAACGAACAATAATGCGGAGATGGCAGCTTATGCGCAGAATGCCGCAAAGAAAGTCTTCGGCGAAGACGCACCGACAACACTTCCGCCAACGATGGGCGGCGAAGATTTTGCCTACTTTATGCAGAAAGCGCCGGGTGCAGTTGCGTTGTTGGGCGTCAGAAATGAAGCTTGCGGAGCGACCTGGGCACAGCATTCCGCAAAATACCGTGTGGACGAGGATGCGCTGATGAAAGGAGCATTGCTCTACACACAGGTTGCAATGGATTTCAATTCTCAGAAATAATAATGGTTCTTCACGAATTTTTGTGGGATTAAAATCGAAATCGAAATAAATAATTAGGCATTGAAAAAGAGCATTGGATG
>CAKQWJ010000034.1 GCA_934278925.1 uncultured Clostridia bacterium
CATCCAATGCTCTTTTTCAATGCCTAATTATTTATTTCGATTTCGATTTTAATCCCACAAAAATTCGTGAAGAACCAAACTTTTAGGAGGTGTACCATGCTGAAAGATTATATCAAAGAGAACCGCACCGTACGGGGATTCGACCAAAGCGAAAAAGTTTCCACCGAGGAACTGACGGACATGATTGACTGTGCCCGCCTGGCCTCCTCCGGCATGAACCTGCAGCCGCTGAAATATTTTATCGCCAACCGGGATTCCGCCGCAGCCATTCTGCAAAAAACAACCAAGATGGGCGGACGCCTTCCGGAACGCCACCTGCCGGATGCCGGAAAGGAGCCGGAATCCTACATCGTCATCCTTCAGGATCCGGATATCAGCACCAGCGACACCTTTACCAATATCGACCTGGGCATCGCAGCGCAGAGCATCACCCTGGCGGCGGTGGAGAAGGGCTACCGCTGCTGCATGCTGGGGGGTGGCTATAATCCGGAAAAGCTCCGGGATGAACTGGGCATTCCGGACAAATACATCCTCAAGCTGGTCATCGCCGTCGGCAAATCCGCAGAGGAAATTCACCTGGTGGAAGTCGAGGATGGGGGAGACACCGGCTACTACCGGGATGCCAACGACGTTCATTACGTCCCAAAAAGAAAACTGCAGGACATCATCATCCGTTAGTTTTCCCAAAATATACGAGCATGCGTACGATACACCATGTGCCATCCAATAATTAGAATTATTTAAATACTTGTAATTAAATATGCCTAGAATTTCGAAGTGACTTCACGCTATTTTTACATTTTGGGCTTATTAGCGTGAATATATTTGAGGTTTATACATGGTTTCGCCATGCAATATTCCCGTCTTTTGAAATAGTTCACGCTTTTTTAATTAAAACATCCTTTTGGCGTGAACAACCGGGGATACTCCGTCGCTCCAAAATTAGAATTTCTCAAAGAAAGCGAATTTCTTTCACGCTAAATCCGTCTTTTCCTTCAAAAAGCGTGAACCTCTCTCAAATTTCTAGGCGCATGGGATTGTATGTTTAGAATACATACAATTTCATTAGATTTAATACATCCTATCCTTTTCTTTCAAAAAATACGAACCTTAAAAAAAGAAATGACGCAGAGTCGGACGTTTCCGACTTTGCGCCATTCTTTTTTTATTCATTAATCCAGAAGAGAAATCTGTTCGCCTTCGGATTTCTTTTTTTCCGAAACCTTCGGCTTCTGTGCGTTCTCTTCATCGTCCACAACTTTGGCCAAAGATACGATGTGGCTGTCTTCCTCCACCTTCATGATTTTTACGCCCTGAGTGGTTCTTCCGGACTTGGAGATTTCCTCTGCCCGAATTCGGATGATAACGCCGTTAGAGTTGATCAGCATCACTTCGTTCTCGTCCCGAACCAGCATTCCGCCCACCAGCGTACCGGTCTTGCTGAACTTGGACTTGTCGTAAGTGGCGATACCCTTGCCGCCTCTGGTCTGGAGGCGATACTCATCCAGAGAGGTTCTCTTACCAAATCCGTTCTCGGAAACTACCAGCATCTCCCGGGTTCCGTCGATATCCAGCTCCATGGAAACGACTTCATCGCCGTAATCCAGGTTGATGGCACGAACGCCGGCCGCATTTCGGCCCATGCTTCGAACATCGTTTTCATTGAAGGCGATGGCCTTACCCAGCTTGGTGATGACGTAGATATTCTCGTCGCCGTTGGACTGGCTTACGGAAATCAGCTTGTCGCCGTCCTTCAGGTTGATGGCGATGAGCCCATTCTTCCGAATGCTGTCGAATTCCGACATCGGTGTCTTCTTGATGGTTCCGCTTCTGGTAATCATTACTAGGTAGTTGTCCTGGGAGAATTCCTTCACCGGAATCACCGCGCTGACCTTTTCGCCCGAGTTCAGGTTCAGGAAGTTGATGACCGGGGTACCCTTTGCGGTTCTGGATGCTTCCGGAACCTCGTATCCCTTCATCTTGTACACCTTACCCATATCGGTAAAGAACAGCAGGTCGTCGTGGGTGGAGGTGATAATCAGATCTTTGACAAAATCCGAATCCCGAGTGGTCAGTCCCAAAATTCCCTTGCCGCCGCGGCGCTGTGCCTTGTAGGTGTTCTCCGGAACTCTCTTGATGTAGCCCATGTGGGTGAGGGTGATTGCCACATCCTCTTCATCGATTAGGGCCTCTTCATCCAGCTCTCCGTCGCCGTTCACCAGCTTGGTTCTTCTCTTATCTCCGTACTTCTTCTTGATTTCCAGAAGTTCATCCTTGATTACGCCCATCAGCTTCTTCTCATCTGCCAGAAGTTCCTTAAAGTATGCGATTCTCTTCCGCAGCTCCGCCAATTCTTCCTCGATTTTCTCACGTTCCAAACCCTGGAGTCTGGCCAGTCTCATATCGAGAATTGCCTGCGCCTGCGCTTCCGACAAGCTGAACCGAATCATCAGCTTTTCTTTCGCATCGTTATAAGCGGAACGGATCACCTTAATCACTTCGTCGATATTATCCAGCGCGATTACGTAACCCTCTAAAATATGCGCCCGTTCCTCTGCTTTTCTCAGGTCGAACCGGGTTCTCCGCGTCACCACTTCCTTCTGGTGCTTCAGATATTCGTCCAGAATCTGGTACAGATTCAGAATCTTCGGCTCGCCGTTTACCAGCGCCAGCATAATCATGCTGTAGGAAGTCTGCAGCTGAGTGTGCTTGTACAGTCTGTTCAGGATGACATTCGGATTCACGTCCTTTTTCAGATCGATGACAATCCGAAGATTTCCTCTGGCGGATTCATCCTGAATGTTGGAAATGCCTTCAATTTTCTTATCCTTTACCAGCGCGGCCATGGACTCGATCAGCCGAGCCTTGTTCACCTGGTACGGAATGGAACTTACCACGATACGGGTACGTCCCCGGCTTCCTTCCTCAATTTCGCACTCCGAGCGAACCAGCACCTTGCCGGTACCGGTACGATAGGCTTCCCTGGCACCTTCTTTTCCGATAATCTGCGCACCGGTCGGGAAGTCCGGCGCCTTGATGATTTTAATCAAGTCATCCACCGTGCACTCATCGTCGTCAATCATCTTGACGCACGCATCGATGGTCTCCCCCAAATTGTGCGGCGGAATGGATGTAGCCATACCAACCGCGATACCGTTGGACCCGTTGATCAGCAGATTCGGCACACGAGAAGGCAGAACCACCGGTTCCTGTTCCTCGCCGTCGTAGTTATCCGCAAAATCCACGGTTTCCTTTCCGATATCCCGAACCATCTGCAGGGAGAACGGGGACATTCTGGCCTCGGTATAACGGGAAGCCGCTGCACCGTCGCCATCCACGGAACCGAAGTTACCGTGACCGTCCACCAGCGGATATCTGGTGGAGAAAACCTGTGCCATCTTAACCATGGCATCGTAGATAGAACTGTCACCGTGAGGGTGATATTTACCCATTACTTCACCGACGATACGGGCGGACTTCTTATGCGGCTTGTCCGGCGTAATTCCCAGAGCGCTCAGGCCGTAGAGAATTCTTCTGTTAACCGGCTTCAAACCGTCTCGAACATCCGGAAGGGCACGTCCTACAATAACACTCATGGCGTAGTCGATATAGGAAGTCTTCATTTCCTCCGACATCTCATGGGTGATTATTTTGCTGTCTTCCAATAAATTCGTTGACATTCAATCTCCTTTATCTATACTTCTTCAGTATCTCAAGCTCTTCGCGATTTCCCATAAAAAGAATTTCGCGGGTCACCGGATACCGACTATAAATCCAATGTGGCGTAACGCGCATTTTCCTCAATGAACTTCTTCCGCGGCGGAACCTTGTCACCCATCAATGTGGTGATCATCTCATCCGCCTTCTCCGCATCATCCAAAGAAATCCGAATCAAAGTACGATGGTTGTAGTCCATGGTGGTTTCCCACAGCTGAGTGTAGTCCATCTCTCCAAGACCCTTGTATCTCTGGATTTCCACCTTTGTCTTGCTGTCCTTCTCCCGAAGTTCGGCCAAGAGGTCTTCCTGTTCCTTGTCGGAATAGGTGTACCAGGTATCTTTGCCTCTCTTCACCCGGAACAGCGGCGGCTGTGCGGCATATACATAGCCTTCCTCAATCAGCGGTCTCATGAAACGATAGAAGAAGGTGAGGAGCAGCGTCCGAATATGAGCGCCGTCCACGTCTGCATCGGTCATGATGATGATTTTATGATAACGCAGTTTTGAAATATCGAAGTTGTCGTCGATTCCGCAGCCGAAAGCGGTAATCATATTCCGAATTTCCTGAGAATCCAGCGCTCTGGCACGGGTTGCCTTCTCTACGTTCAGAATTTTACCTCTCAGCGGAAGCACCGCCTGGCGCGCTCTGTCTCTTCCTTCCTGCGCACTTCCGCCGGCGGAGTCTCCCTCCACCAGGAAAATCTCGCAGATTTCCGGATCCTTCTCGGAACAATCCTTCAGCTTGCCCGGAAGCGATGTGCTTTCCAGTACGTTGGTTTTACGCGAGGTCTCTCGAGCCTTTCTTGCCGCTTCTCTGGCGTTGGCCGCGTTAATGCACTTGGTGACGATTTTCTTGGCCTGCGCCGGATGCTCCTCCAGATAGAAGTTGAAGTATTCGTTCATGCTGCTTTCCACGAAACCACGAACTTCGCTGTTCCCCAGCTTTGCCTTGGTCTGGCCTTCGAACTGAGGATCTGTCAGCTTCACGCTGACGATTGCGGTAACTCCTTCCCGGCAGTCATCGCCGGTGAGGGAATCGTCCTTCTCCTTCAGCTGTTTGGTGCGGCGTGCATAGTCGTTCAGCGTTCTGGTAATCGCCGCCTTCAGTCCCTGGAGGTGGAAACCACCTTCGATGGTGTTGATGTTGTTGGCGTAGGACATTACCGTTTCGTTGTAGTTTCCGGTGTACTGCAGGGCCACTTCCACTTCGTACTCTTTGCCGGTGGCTTCGTCCTTCTTGTGGTTCTCAAAATAGAATACATCTTCGTTGATTACCTTCTTATTTCGATTCATAAAGGTGACGAATTCCCGAATTCCGCCTTCGTAGCAGAAGCTTTCCTTCTTCTTCCGTCCCTCTCTCTTATCTTCAATGGTAATCCGTAAGCCCTTATTCAGAAAGGCCATCTCTCTCATGCGATTCTGCAGGATATCGTAGTCATAGATGGTTTCGTCGAAAATTTCCGGATCCGGCCAGAAGGTGGTCTTTGAACCGGAACCCTCGGCATCGCCCAGAACCTTCAGTTCGGTCGATCTCTTTCCCTGGAAATATTCCTGTTCGTACAGCTTTCCGCCTCTTTTTACCTCAACAATCATGTGCGTGGAGAGGGCGTTTACTACCGATGCACCTACACCGTGAAGACCGCCGGACACCTTGTATCCGCCGCCGCCGAATTTACCGCCCGCATGGAGCTGCGTATGAATAACTTCAACCGTTGGCTTATGCTCCGTCGGGTGCATATCCACCGGCATTCCACGGCCGTCATCGCATACCGTGATGGAATTATCTTCATTAATGGACAGCTCGATGTGTTTACAGAATCCGGCCAGTGCCTCGTCCACACTGTTATCCACGATTTCGTATACGAGATGATGCAAACCCTGAGATCCGGTACTGCCGATGTACATACCCGGTCTGACACGAACCGCTTCCAGTCCGTGAAGTACCTGAATCTGTTGGCCTGTATAGTCGCTTTTCTTTTTTTCTGCGCTCATTCAAACCTTCCTTTTATGATTAAAACAAACAAAAAAATCGGTTATTTACATAACCGATTTATTTTACCATATTCGCGTCTTTTATTCAAGAATACCAAAATCATCATAAGGTATAATTTTGGCTTATTTGGGCTTGATTTTAAATCATTTCAAGGTATTTTTAAACACAGTACCACTCTTCACAGAATAAACATTTCCCTTTGGCATTTTCTTCAGAATCCGATTATTCACATCCGTGGTGGTAATGAAGAGCTGCACGTCTTCGATTTCCTGAAAAAGGAATGTCTGTCGTTCTTCATCCAGTTCCGACAATACATCGTCCAGGAGGAGCACCGGGTTTTCACCGATGACATCCCGAGCGATTCCGATTTCCGCCAGCTTCAGTGCCAAAGCAATGGTGCGGTGCTGCCCCTGGGATCCGTATTTCTTAGCATCCTTTCCGTTAATCAGAAATTCCATATCGTCCCGCTGCGGACCCAAGCTGCTGTGTCCGCTGTAAAGATCTCTGTCTCTCGCCGCCACCAGCGCATCGTACTGATTCTCTTCCGAAAGGGAGCAGATGTATCGAATTTCCAGATTTTCTCTGCCGCCGGAAATGCTCTTCTGAATTTCCGCCGCTCTTTCCGAAAGCATGCGAATGAAATTTCTCCGGTACTTCACGATTTCCGTTCCGTATTTCGCCAGCTGCAGGTCGTAAATGTCCAGCATGGTTTCGTCGATTTGAGAACTCTTCAAATTGTCCTTCAGCATGCTGTTCTTCTGGCGAAGGGCTTCGCTATAGAGGCGAAGGCATTCGTAATATCGAGGTCGAATCTGGGACAGCTCCTTATTGATAAAGTTTCTCCGCTTCTCCGGACTGTCTTTGATGATGCGAAGATCTTCCGGAGAAAAAACCATCACCACTAGATTGTTCAGCAGCTCGGCGGTTTTTCGGATGACCTTGCCGTCCTTCTTAATCATCTTCTTGCCGGTGCGGTCCAGAATCACGGAAATGCTTTTATCCATATCCTCGCTCACCAGGTCCACCGTCACGCTGGCCCGTGGTCGATCCAGCATAATCATGTTGGCGGAATTCTGGGTACGGAAAGAACGGGCGAAGGCGCAGAGATAGATTCCTTCGATGAGATTGGTTTTTCCCTGAGCATTCTCCCCAATAAAAACATTTCTAGAGCTGTCAAAGGACAGCTCTAGATTTTCGTAATTTCTGAAGTTGTGGAGTTCTACTTTTTTGACTATCATAAATTTTCACTAGTTGATTCGAATCGGCAGTGCCAAATACAGATAGCGCTCTCCCTGAAGAGGGCGGAAGATGCACGGGCTTACATTATCTCTCATATAAAGAACCACTTCTTCATCCTCGATGCTCCGGAGGATGTCGATCATGTAGCGGGAGTTGAATCCGATTTTCAGATCCTCACCCTTCTGGATAATCTCGATTTTTTCGTTCATATTGCCCTGGTTGTCCAGCGCCGAGATTTCAAGGAGATCGTCCTGAATGTCGAATTTAATCATATTGTTGTTTTCTTTTTGAGTCAGGATGGATGCACGGTCGATGCTTCGAATCAGTTCATCCTTCTGGATTCGAACCTCGGTGGTGCTGTCCACCTTGATGATTCGCTTGTAATCGATGTATCTTCCGTTCATGGTGTTCAGCGTAACCTTGGTTCCATCGAAGGAAAATACCGCCTTTTCATCCACCAGTTCCATGCGGATGGATTCATCACCATCATCGGAAATGATTTTTGACATTTTCTTAAGCTGCTTTGCCGGGATTACTACCTTAAAAGCATCGATGGAATCTTCCAGCGGTTCGTTGTAAATTGCCATCCGGAAGGCATCCACCGCAACCATGCGGAAATTGCCGTCGCCAATCTCGCAGAGAACGCCGGTAAGAATTCCGTTGATTTCATCATCACTGGCAGAAAAAGCGGTTTTCTGAATCAGCTTTCGAACGGATTCTTTGTTCAATGTGATGCTCTTCTGCGGTTCCTTCATCTGAACCTTCGGAAACTCTGCGGAATCGAAGCAGATGACTTCCGAACGATAGCGTCCGCTCTTAATCGAAAGAACTCTTTTTACAGAATCGTATTCCATCATTACATCTTCTGCCGGAAGTTTTCCGATGATGTTTGCAAAGAGCGCGGCCGGTGCCACAAAATCCGCAATGCCGTCACATTTTGCGGACAATCCGGATTCCACCACCATAAAGGTGTCTGTGCCGGTGATAGTAATTTCATCTTCTTTTGTCTCGATCAGTACGCCTTCCAGAATTTTTGAAGTGGACCGAGAGGGAACTGCCTGGATGGCGTTGTTCAGTGCACGGTAAAGTTCGGATTTATTGCAATAGATTTTCATAACGATTCCTTTCGCGAGAGCATTATTATTAATATAAATAAATATAGTTATAGTAGTAGGGGGTGTCGATACTGTGGAAAACTCCCCGAATCCATAATCTTGTGTGAGTAACGGACTTTTTGGCTGAGGAAAAACCCGTACAAAAACTCTGTTATTCGAATGTGTATAACTTTTCGGCAGCGGCCAAAAATGCTTTTATCGATGTTCCTTAATCTTTTTCTTCAGAGCATCGATGTCCTTCCGGGTCTCCTCGTCATTTTCATACTGTGCGGTAATCTTGTTCACCGAATGAATGACGGTGGAATGGTGTTTTCCGCCGAAGAGTTCGCCAATTTCCGGCAGGGAAAGTTCGGTGTTCTCCCGGCAAAGGTACATGGCCACCTGCCGAGGGTAGGCAATTTCCTTATTTCTCTTGGTGGAATCCATGTCGGAAACCTTGATTTTGTAGTATTTTGCCACGATGGACCGAATGCGTTCCGGAGCGATGCCGCCGTCGGAATCTTTGATGATGTTCCGCAGCGTTCTTTTTGCAAAAGCCACATCGATGTGTTCGTCCAAGAGGTTGGAATAACCGGTAATGTTGTTGAAGGCACCTTCCAGCTCGCGAATGTTGTCGGTAAATTTCTCCGCAATAAGGCAGCACACTTCGTACAGGTCGTCGTCCCATTCCAGCTGCGCATTTTCCGCTTTCTTCTTCAGAATGGCTACTCGGGTTTCGAAGTCCGCCGGCGTGATATCCGCAATCAGGTTCCACGCAAAACGGGTTCGCAACCGCTCTTCCAGGTTTACCAGTTGGTTCGGCGGACGGTCGCTGGAGATGACAATTTGTTTTTCGTCCTCGTAAAGCGCATTAAATGTATGGAAGAATTCTTCCTGAGTTTTATCCTTGTTCTCCAGGAACTGGATGTCGTCGATGAGGAGAACGTCGGCTTTTCGATACTTATTTTTGAAAGCGCGCATTTTATTTTCGGAAATCGCCTTAATCAATTCGTTGGTGAAGGTTTCCGAGGATACGTATACGACGCGGGATTCCGGATCATTTTTGATGATATGAATGCCGATGGCCTGCATCAGATGGGTTTTTCCCAAGCCGGATCCTCCGTATATAAAAAGAGGATTGTATGCTTCCGCCGGGGATTCCGCAACGGCCAGAGCTGCAGCATGGGCGTACTTATTATTATTGCCCACCACAAAATTATCGAAGTTCAGCCTCGGATTGAACAGCTTGTTGGTGTCTTCGAATTTTTGAATTCTTTTCCGGGCGGCCAAAGCGGGCCGGCTCTCTTCCTGATATTCCTCCTCCAACTTGACCAGTACGCGGTAGCTCTGACCGGTGACGTTTTCAAAGCCCTGTTCAATCAGGTGCATATAACGCTTTTTGATCAGATTGACTGCGATATCGTTTTTTGTTGCAAGATAAATAATGTTCACATCTTCATCAATACGGTAGATGGAGAGGGATGTGAACCAGGTGTTATAGCTGACCTCTGTGGTATTTGCTTTTATGAATTGCAGGAATTGCTCCCATATCTTGTTAGTATCCAAAATGCTCTTTCTCCTTGTTGATAACATATTTTACATAAAATTTTCCACAATGACAAGTGGTCAGAAACGCCAAAAATCTAAATATTAGGGGGTACAAAAAGAATGTTATACACATGTTGTGGAAAAAATTATGCATAACTTTTTCGAAACACTAAATGTTGTGGTAATAAACATTTTTGACACTTTTTTGAAAGAAAAAGATTTCATTTTTCGATATAATTCAGACTTTCATTGACTTTGAAGGCGGAAATCAGTATAATATTTTGATGTATGTACCCTTGGAATTTAGAAGGTACGGAATTTTATATCAACTTAGAGATATTGTAATATCGGAAGGAGAAAAGGAAGATGAAGAGAACATATCAGCCTAAGAAGAGACAGAGAATGAAGGAACACGGATTCAGAAAGAGAATGGCTACTGCGAACGGCAGAAAGATTCTGAAGAACAGAAGAGCAAGAGGCAGAAAGAAGCTGACTGCTTAATTCCCTTGAATGCTTGAAGCGGTTATTCGATAACAAAATGAAGTGCAGAAAAGAAATTCTTAGTAATCAGAGAAATTTCAACAATGTCTATCGGAAAGGTTCTTCCCGGGGAGGCCGATACGTAGTCGTTCTGTATAAGAAGAACCGACTGCCGGTTTCTCGGATTGCATTTGTTGCCAGCAAGAAGGTGGGTAACAGCGTATGCAGAAACAGAGCCAGAAGGTTGATGCGAGAATCCATCCGCACGATGGGACTGGCAATCCGGCCGGGATACGACATCATTTTCGTTGCACGAAATTCAATTAACGGAAAGAAGTGTCCGGAAGTACAGCGAACTTTAGTGAAGTCGCTGAAGTCTTGCGGATTAATTGAAGAGAAGTGATAAACGCGATGAAAGCAATCAGCAATTTTATCAAAAGAATTTTAATTTTAATGGTAAGAGGATATCAGCTGTTTATATCTCCGCTGTTCCCGCCGGCATGTCGGTTTACTCCTACCTGCAGTACTTATTTTATACAGGCGCTGGAGAAGTACGGTCCGATTAAAGGAAGCTGGCTGGGAATCAAGAGAATTCTGAGATGTCATCCGGGAAATCCCGGCGGATACGATCCTCTTCCATAGACAGGGAGAATTATATGGGAGTAATAGCGGTACCTCTTGGATACCTACTTACACTGATTTATAATTTCGTGGGAAATTATGGTGTTTCACTGATTATTCTGACTGCAATCGTTAAGTTTGCGCTGTTCCCATTGTATGTAAAGCAGATTAAATCCACTGCCAACATGCAGGAACTGCAGCCAAAGATGCAGGAGATTCAGCAGAAGTATGCACACGATCAGCAGAAGATGAACGAAGCGATGCAGGAGCTTTACAGCAAGGAGAAATTTAATCCACTGGGTGGATGCCTGCCGATGCTCATTCAGTTTCCGATTATCATGGGTCTGTTTGCATTGCTGAGAAATCCGATGCAATACCTGAAGAGCGAAGATATGCTGTTCGCTGTACACGAATCTTTTCTTTGGATCAAGGATCTGGCTCAGCCGGACCTTTGGATTCTCCCAATTGCGGCAGCAGTAGCGACATACTTCTCGTTCACCATGACTCAGCAGCTTACCACTGCTGCAGGTGCTGAAAATGCACAGATGAAGTCCATGAACATGATGATGAAGTATGTATTTCCGCTCAGTATTCTGGTCATTGCCAGATCGTATCCGGCAGGTCTTGCAATCTACTGGGCCGGTGGTCAGACCATTCAGATTTTCCTGAACATTCGCATGAATAAGGTTCGGAAGGATCTGAAAGAGAAAGCGGACCATGAAAAGCTCGTTGCCCGTGCGGAAAAAGAATTGAAGAGAAGACTGAATGCAACTTCTAAATTGAAAGGAAATCGTTAGAAAATGAGAGTTTCAGAAAAATGGGGAGGAGATGTTGACGCAGCGGTAGAGCTTGCGCTCAAGGAACTCAAACTCACCATCGATGAAGTCGATGTCGAAGTTCTGGAAGAATCCTCCAAAGGTTTCCTCGGCATAGGTTCCAAACTGGCAAAGGTCAGAGTTACAGCAAGGGAAGAGAAGTCGAATAAGAAGGAGAAGAGTTCCTTCGATGATATCGACAGAATCCTGGCTTCTTTACCTGAAAATCAGAAAGTAGAAGTTCCTGAGGAAATCAGAGAAGATTATGATAAGTTCGAGCAGGAAGAGATGGAAGACGCTCGAGCAAGTGCGAAAGCAAAGAAGAAAGACAGACATAGATCCAGAAACAACCGGGGAAATCGGAGAAAAGAGCATAAAGAACATCGCGCAGAAAGTTCCATGTTCGCCGATCTGAAGAACCTGGAGCCGGCAGAAGGTCATCCCGTGGAAACATTCCTTCGGGATGTGACCGCAGAGATGGGCATCGATCTGGATTTCACCGTGAAGAGCGGAAATGGAATCGTCTATGTTAACATCACCGGTAAGGATACCGGAACCATCATTGGAAAAAGGGGTCAGACCCTGGATGCGATTCAGTATCTTGCCAGCATCGTTGCCAATAAGGAAAGCGATGAATACGTGAGAGTTATTCTGGACGCAGAGAATTACCGTTCCAAGCGGGAGCGTACACTGATGAACCTGGCAAACAGACTTGCCGGCAAGGTGGAGCGTTCCGGAAGAAGCATTACGCTGGAACCGATGAATCCTTATGAGCGTAAAGTAATCCATTCCACATTGCAGGATCATCCGTATGTGACGACCCGCAGCGAAGGAAAGGAACCGTATCGCCGGGTTATCATCGAGAAAAAGTAAAATGAAGGAATCTCGGTCCATCTCCGGATGACCGGGATTTTTTTTAAAGGAGAGAAAATGGGAGACACAATTGCAGCAATCGCCACGCCGCAAGGTGAGGGCGGAATCGGCATCGTTCGAATCAGCGGAGATGAATCACTGAACATCATGAAAAAAATTCTCCGTCCCTTCCCGGCGGAGGTGAAGCCTCGCTATGCCTATTACGGAAATATCGTGAATCCGGAAAACGAGAATGTCATCGATGAAGCTATCTGCTTGTACATGAAGGCGCCGCATTCTTACACTTGTGAGGATGTGGTGGAAATTCAGGCACACGGCGGCATCGTTTCCATTCGGTTGATTTTGCGGACGGTGCTGGACTGCGGTGCTCGCATGGCGGAGCCGGGGGAATTCACGAAGCTGGCATTTCTAAACGGCCGGATGGATCTGGCCCAGGCGGAGGCGGTTATCGATGTAATAAAAGCAAAGAGCGAAATGCCCCTGCAGATTGCCGAACGTCAGCTGAAAGGGCGCCTCGGCACGGAGATTTCCGAAATTCGGGAAAGCCTGCGGGACGTGCTGGCGCAGATGGCTGTGAATATTGATTTCCCGGACGAAGATATCGAGCAGGTGGAATCCCAGCGGTTCTGTGAAGATTTGAGTGAAGTGAAGGAAAAGGTGCAAAATCTTCTGGATACATGCGATAACGGTCGAATTGCGAAAGAAGGAATCCGCGTGGCCATTGTTGGAAAGCCGAATGTGGGAAAATCTTCTCTTATGAATGCATTGCTGGGAGAAAATAGAGCCATCGTAACGAATATTCCGGGAACCACCCGGGATACCATTGAGGAAAGCGCTACCATTCACGGGCTACCTTTGGTTCTGACGGATACGGCGGGAATCCGAGAAACGGATGACGTGATAGAGCAGATGGGAATTCAGAAATCCCATGAAGAGATGGAAGCGGCGGATCTGGTGGTTCTGGTTTTGGACGGAAGCAGATCGCTGTCTTCGGAGGATGTGGAAATTCTGAAGCAGAATGAAGGGCAGCGAGTTCTTGTCGTTCTGAATAAAAACGATCTGGGGGAGGCGGTCTCTCAGGATGAAGTGAAGGATATTCTTCCGGAAGCGGAAATTGTGCAGACGTCTCTTCTTCGCTTGAGCGGTGCGGATGCGGTAACTCATCGAATTCAGGAGATGTTCCTGGAAGGCATTCAGAATATGCAGGAGCGAAACATCGTTACCAGCGAAAGACATCGGGATGCCTTGAACCGAGGAATGGAATCCATCACAGATGGAATGAATCTCCTGGAAATGGGCGAGTCTATTGAAATCTGTGAGCTTCAAGTTCATAATGCATATGAGGCACTGGGCGAAATCATCGGCGAAACGGCCGGTGATGAGATTTTGGACACGGTGTTCTCTAAGTTCTGTCTGGGTAAGTAACAGGAGTGTTAAATGACATCAAAAGAGATTAATAAAGATACCATACCGGTAATGGGAGAATATGATGTAATCGTGATAGGTGCCGGACATGCCGGCTGCGAGGCGGGTCTGATTTCCGCCCGCATGGGAATGAACACCCTATTGCTGTGCATCAATCTGGAATCCGTGGCCATGATGCCGTGCAACCCGTCCATCGGAGGAACGGGAAAGGGACATTTGGTGTGCGAAATAGACGCGCTTGGCGGTGAGATGGGATTGAACATCGACAAAACCTTCCTTCAGAGTAAGATGCTGAACACCTCCAAAGGTCCGGCGGTACACTCCCTTCGGGCACAGGCGGACAAAACAAAGTATCACTTGGAGATGAAGAAGACCATCGAAAAAGAACCGAATCTTCATTTGAAGCAGGCGGAGGTCATCGACCTGGTGATTGAGGATGGCAGCATTCAAGGTGTCATCACCCGCACCTTCACCCGGTACAATGCGAAGGCGGTGATTCTCTGCACCGGAACGTTTCTGGGAGGTAAAATATTTATAGGTGATTCCGCATTCCAAAGCGGTCCAAACGGATTGGCTGCTTCCACGGAGTTGGCGGAAAAACTCTACGAATACGGATTTCCGATGCGGCGGTTCAAAACCGGCACACCGGCCAGAATGCTGGGAAAAAGCCTGCATTACGATCGCATGAAGGAACAGTCGGGAGATGAAGAAATAGTGCCGTTTTCTTTTATGAATGAAGGAAAGGATATCGGAACGAACCAAATTTCTTGCTGGCTATCCTATACGAATGAGGAAACGCACCGGATAATTCTGGATAATCTGGATAAGTCGGCTATGTATTCCGGCAACATCGTGGGGGTGGGGCCGCGGTACTGCCCGTCCATCGAGGATAAGGTGTCTCGTTTCCGGGATCGGGAGAGGCATCAGCTTTTCGTGGAGCCGGAGGGTTTGGATACGGATGAGATGTACATTCAGGGAATGTCTTCCAGCTTGCCGGAGGATATTCAGCGGGAGTTCTACCATTCCATCCCGGGGCTGGAGGACGGCGAGATTGTTCGGCCGGCCTATGCCATCGAGTACGATTGTATCGATCCTCAGAGTTTGAAGCCGTCTTTGGAGAGCAAGGTGGTGAAGAACTTGTTCTGCGCCGGACAGTTTAACGGCAGCTCCGGCTACGAGGAAGCGGCGGCCCAGGGACTGATGGCCGGAATCAATGCGGTTCGGAAGCTTCAGGAGAAGGAACCGCTGGTGCTTGGCCGGGATCAGGCGTACATCGGCGTGCTGATTGACGATCTGGTGACCAAGGGCACCAACGAGCCGTACCGAATTATGACTTCCCGGGCGGAATACCGTCTGCTGCTGCGTCAGGACAATGCGGACCGGCGGCTTACGGCGCTGGGTTATGAATACGGTTCCGTCAGCGAGGAGCGCTATCAGAAATTCTTGAAAAAGAAGGCGAACGTGGATGCGGAGCTTGCACGCATCGAAAAAAAAACAGTTCCGAATCAGCTTCAGAATGAATTTCTTTCAAGGCACGGAAGTGCCGAGTGTGACCGGGGACTCTCCTTCGGTGAAATGATGCGCCGCCCGGAAATCCATTATGCGGATACGGCGGAAATTGACGATGAGACCAGACCGGAGTTGACTCGAAACGAGCGGTATGAAGTAGAAGTAAGAATTAAGTACGATGGATATATTCAGAAGCAGGTTGCTCAGGTAGAAAAGCTGAAGAAGCTGGAAAGCAAGCGGTTGGATGATTCCATCGATTACAACAGCATCGGCGGATTGAGATTGGAAGCGCGCCAGAAGCTGACAGCGATTCGTCCGATTAATCTGGGGCAGGCCAGCCGAATTTCCGGCGTGTCCCCGGCGGACATCAATGTGCTTCTGGTATATCTGGAGAAAGAGAACAGAAAGAGGTCCACAAATGAGTAAAGCTTATGAGCGGCTGGAACAGCAGGTAGGGGAAGCAAAAGCGGAGTTGATGATCCACTATATGGATGAGATTCTGCAGATGAATGAGCACATCAACCTTACCGCCGTTCGAGATCCGGAAGAATTTATCGTAAAGCATCTGCTGGATTCTCTGGGATGTGTAGGCTCTCCGGAATGGGAAAAGGCCGACACTATTGCCGATGTGGGGACCGGTGCCGGATTTCCCGGAGTTCCGTTGGCCATTATGGCACCGGAGAAAAAGATTTCCCTTATTGATTCCCTTCAGAAAAGACTGCGTGTAATTGACGATATTACCCGGTCTCTGGATATTCAGAATACCACTACATTTCATCTTCGCGCCGAAGAGGCGGGGCAGAGCAAGGAGCACCGGGAGCGGTACGACTTGTGCGTATCCCGAGCGGTTGCTTCCATGAATGTGCTGGTGGAATGGTGCCTTCCGTTGGTTAAAGTAGGTGGCACCTTCGTGGCGTACAAAGGAGAAAAGGCAGAAGATGAAATTAAGGAGGCGGAAAAAGCAATCCGTCTTCTGGGTGGAAAAATTGACCGGATTGAAACGGTGAATCTGGAAGATGAATCTGCAGAGAACCATGCGTTGGTATATATAAAGAAAATTAAAAAGACTCCGGCAAAGTTCCCAAGAAAATCCGGAACGGCTCGGAAAGAACCGCTGTAACAAAAGATGGAGTGTGTTTCACGTGAAACGCACTCCATCTTTTTGGCACAAAGCACACCTATAAAACAACATTAATCGGGAAAGCAGGTGAATCGGTAAGTGCCAACGTAGTGGTTGTCATACAAAAAGATAATAACAGAAGTACTTATAAAATAGTCACGGTTTATCCGGATAAGAAAGGAAACTAATTATGAAAGAGTTAGATGTAGTAAAATTGAACAAAGAATTCAAAGGTTTAAAAGCCGGAACAGAGGGAACTATTGTACTGGAGTACGATGGCAATTATTTTGAAGTGGAATTTTTTGATGATAAAAATGACACAATTGGTGTTTTCACTACTCCTGTTGCATTATTGGAAACCGTAAAAGAAATGTAATCGTTAACTGTTTAAATGTAAATAATTTAAAAATTAAAAAACGCCGATTGTAAAATCAACTTGAACATGTAATAAAATTGAAATCCATAGAGACTCTTTAGTAGAATGTATGTGACC
>CAKQWJ010000035.1 GCA_934278925.1 uncultured Clostridia bacterium
TAGCCCCCCTACCAGAATTTACTTTTGCAAAGCGGAAAGTTTTTGGCTGAACTGGAACTTACTTTTTCAATTCACCCAAATTGTAAAATTAGCGTGAAGTCGCTTTGAAAATCTAGGCATATTTAATGTTATATGATTGAAAAAATCCAATTACTGAATGGCGCTTGAAAAAAGAAGAAAACAGGCTCCGAAAAACGGAACCTGCTTTCTCATGTGATAATATAATGAATGAAACTTAGGTTGGCAAAGGTACCAATAGTCCCATCACTATGCAAAATTACAGCGAGTCTGCAATCTCGATGTTGGCACGGATGGCGTTGCAACTGTCGTTGAACTTGTCCAGTTCTTCCTGGGTCAGAGGGAATTCCACGACGCGCTCTACACCGTCTTTGCCGATGATGCACGGAACGCCGGCGTAGACGTTGCTCTGGCCGTACTCCCCGTTCAGCTCGGTGCTGGCCGGCATGAGAATCTTCTCATCGTGAAGAATTGCTTTTACCATGCGCGCGGCAGTGGTAGCAACGGAATATTCGGTGGCATGCTTCCAGCTGAAGGTGACCCAGCCGCCGTGACGACCCAGTTGTTCCACTTCCGGCCGATCGAAATCCCAGCGAGGATCTTGTTTCGCCATCTCGTCGATGGACAAGCCATTGACGGTGGCACAGGACCATGCGGCAAACATGGAATTGCCGTGTTCGCCGAACATGAAGGCCTGGATGGAATTCGGATCCACGTTGGTCTTTTTTACAATCTGGGTAACCAGTCTGGCGGAATCCAGCCCGGTGCCGGTGCCCAGCACGCGGCCTTTTGGGAGGCCAAGGCCTTTGGCAATCTCTCGAGTAACGACGTCGCATGGGTTGCTGATGCTGAGAACCACGCCGTCAAAACCGGCTTTGCGAACGCGGTCCACCCAGGTGTGAACGGCAGGAACCGTGAACTTCAGCTCTCTGGACCGATCGTCGGAACCCAGAAGCAATTCAATGTGTCCGGCACTGTTGACGATTAAATCGCAATCAGCCAAATCCTCATATTCTCCGATAGACACTCTGGTGCGGTGCGGCATATGGGGAAGCGCATCCAACAAATCCTGATATTCACTTTCCACTCTGGCGGTGTCCGTATCCGCCAGCACCAGCTCGTCCACGATGCCCTGAATTGCCAAACTGTATGCAACATGAGCTCCTACGTGACCGACACCGATGATTCCTACTTTTCGATTATTCATTTCCTTATCTCCTTCTATCCCTGTTTTATGTATCCCTTTGAACCCGCGGGGGCGTTCATGCTCTTCGGAGGGTTGTTGATCCTTTGGACGTAAGACCCGCCGGGCTGCTGTATTGTTTTGATAAACTATATTATACTCAAGAATTTGTTAAATGCAATAAAAAATAATCGATGTACACAAAATAGAACAAATTCTTTGTGCGCATATACAAATATATGTGGCGCGCCGGCCCGCCGAAAGCCGCGCGCCGATGAAAAGTGGGCGAGACTTGGTGCAACGGTAACGGAGTAATAAGGGCTAGAGGGATTCCTTGCACCAAGTCCGGAGCCGCGCGCCGGCAAAAAGAGGATGAAACTTGGTGCAAGAGAAACGAAAGATAAGGGCTAGCGGGGTTCCTTGCACCAAGTCCGGAGCCGCGCGCCGGCGAAAAGTGGGCGGGACTTGGTGCAAAGGGAACGGAGTAATAAGGGCTAGAGGGATTTCTTGCACCAAGTCCGGAGCCGCGCGCCGGCAAAAAGAGGATGAAACTTGGTGCAAGAGAAACGGAAGAATAAGAGCTAGCAGGATTCCTTGCACCAAGTCCGGAGCCGCGCGCCGGCGAAAAGTGGGCGGGACTTGGTGCAAAGGGAACGGAGTAATAAGGGCTAGAGGGATTTCTTGCACCAAGTCCGGAGCCGCGCGCCGGCAAAAAGAGGATGAAACTTGGTGCAAGAGAAACGGAAGAATAAGAGCTAGCAGGATTCCTTGCACCAAGTCCGGAGCCGCGCGCCGGCAAAAAGAGGATGAAACTTGGTGCAAGAGAAACGAAAGATAAGGGCTAGCGGGGTTCCTTGCACCAAGTCCGGGAGCCGCGCGCCGGCGAAAAAGCAAAAAAAGCTGCGGCCCGAGCGGGAATCTATCCTTCTCGCCCGAAGCCGCAGCCGTTTCGCATCATTTCTGTTTGAAGTCGCCAGGTCGACAACGTGAATTTGCCAGGCCGACAACGTGAAGTTACTGAGCCGACTATTTGACCTTGTACATCTCGCCGGAGTAGATCTTATCTTCCGGAATCTTCTCCCCAACATCCCGGTTCCAATCTTCCGGTGCAACATCCTCAACGGATACGGAAAGTGCTTCCGCCGGGCAGCCCAGCGCTTCCTGCGCGCACTGCAGCAGCTTATCCGCAAGATCCTTCTTCTTCTCGTCATCCCGTCCCGGGAACATCTTTACATTAATATGTGGCATGGTGTGCCTCCCTTCATTTATTAATAATCTTACCACCAGTATGTCCGCAAAAGCAGGTTCTGTCAATCGGAAATTTCCGTCGGACCACGCCAGCAGACCCGGCTTTCCGCAGGCACAGACTGCGTGCTTCCGGACACTCGCGCTTTATTAAAAAATTTTAACTATATGAAGGATTCTTCACATAACTCGTATTGACACCGTCGGGAACCGGGTGTATTATATTCAAGAATTTTAGTTAAAATATTTTATTTAAATTTCTTTACAAAAAATATTTTAACCAACAAACATACCGAAAAAAATATTTCCAAAAGAAAACCAAACGAAGAAGGAGAAAAGAAAATGACATTTGACAGAGTAAAAGAAGTGATGATAGACACCCTGAGCTGCGACGAGGACAAGATCACACCGGAAGCATCCATCGCCGAGGATCTGAAGATCGACTCCCTGGATGCCGTAGAGCTGGTAATGGCGCTGGAAGACGAGTTCGGCGTGAAAATCCCGGACACCGAGCTTCCGAACATGAAGCTGGTCAGCGATGTTGTTGCTTGCGTTGAGAAATATCAGTAGGTGAATTATGGACAGTCAGAAAATCGTCAAGGATCTTCTGAACGAATTCAAGGAATCGGATTTGACGGAATTTGAAATGGAGACCGCAGAACTGCGGCTTCGGTTCGGTCGAGGCGTGAATGCCGGAAGCGGAATGGCATCCGGCAATTCCTTTGCCCAAAATAATCCGGCCGCGGAACGCGTTTCCGGCAATGTCGCTGCACCGTCAGCAAGTTCCGAAGGCGCAGCAAGCACCCCGGAGACGGCAAAGGAAAGCACACCGGCAGCAAGTGCCCCGGAGACCGTAAAGGAAAGTGCGCCGGCGGCAGGCACCGACGACAATCTGGAGCCGGTAAAAGCACCGCTGGTGGGAACCTTCTATGCGGCCCCATCTCCGGACGCCGATCCTTTTGTTCAGGAGGGCCAGAAGGTGTCCAAAGGGGAAACCCTGTGCATCCTGGAGGCCATGAAAATGATGAACGAATTAACCGCACCTTATGATTTGATCGTTCGCCGCATTCTGGGCGTGAACGGCGAGATGGCGGAATACAATCAGGTGCTTTTCGAGGTTGAGAAATGTTAAAGAAAATTCTTGTGGCAAACCGAGGAGAAATCGCAGTGCGCATCATTCGGGAATGTCAGGACTGCGGAATCCCTGCAGTAGCGGTGTTCTCCGAAGCGGACCGAAACTCCCTTCACACCCTGATTGCGGATGAAGCGGTTTGCATCGGTCCGGGGAATGCCTCCGGAAGTTATCTGAATATGGACAATATCCTTCAGGCGGCCATGTCCACCGGATGCGACGGCATCCATCCCGGATTCGGCCTGCTGTCGGAGAACGCGGAGTTCGCCCGGAAGTGCCGGGAGAACGACATCAAGTTCATCGGTCCGGACGGGGACACCATCTCCAAGATGGGGGACAAATCCACCGCGCGCCAGATGATGATGAAAGCCGGCGTTCCGGTGGTTCCCGGTTCGGACGGCGCCGTGAAGACGCCGGAAGAAGCCCTGAAGGTGGCGGAACGCATCGGGTATCCGGTGCTGGTAAAAGCATCCGCCGGCGGCGGCGGCCGCGGCATGCGGAGAGCCGACTCTCCGGAAGAGCTGCCCACCGCGATGGAACAGGCGGGAATGGAAGCGGCAGCAGCCTTCGGCGACGGTACCGTGTACCTGGAGAAGCTGATTGTCAACCCGCGGCACATCGAAGTGCAGGTTCTGGGCGATCAGCACCATAACGTGATTCATCTGGGAGAGCGAAACTGCTCCATCCAGCGGCGGAATCAGAAGATGCTGGAAGAAGCCCCGGCCTTCGGCCTTCAGGAGAGCACTCGGAAGACCCTGTGCGAGGCGGCGGTTTTGGCGGCAAAAGCCTGCGATTACGAAGGTGCCGGCACGGTGGAATTCGTCATGGATGACCGGGAGAATTTTTATTTTATCGAAATGAACACCCGAATCCAGGTGGAGCATCCGGTGACGGAAATGGTGACGGGAATCAACATCGTGGCGGAGCAGCTGCGGATTGCTTCCGGCGCACCCCTTCGGTACACCCAGGATGAGGTGCAGGTGAAGGGCCATGCCATCGAATGCCGAATCTGCTGCGAGGATCCGCTGAATGATTTTGCCCCGTGCCCGGGAAAAGTGGACTTCGTACACTTCCCGTCGGGTTTTGGAACCCGGGTGGAGAGTGCCCTGTACAGCGGTGCGGAAATCAGTCCGTACTACGATTCCATGGTGGCCAAGGTCATCGTAAAGGGAGAGAACCGAATCGGTGCGGTGCGCCGCATGAGAAGAGTGCTGGGAGAGACCATCATCCGTGGTCCGAAAACCACCCAGCCGTTACAGCAGATGATCCTCTACAACCGGAAATTCCTTCGGGGAAATTATAATACCGGTTTCATCGGAGAGGAGCTGCCGGAGCTGACGGAAATGATTCAGACGGCAGGAATGATAAAGGAGTAAAGAATGAATCCGTTTCAGGAACGAAAGGGCGTAATGAAAGCCATTCACCGGCTGGCCCACGCCAAAGAGCCGGCGGCCAAGATTCGCCGGGATAAAGAACCGGTGGAATGCCGGGCCTGCGGCGAGACCAGCATGCGGGAGGAATGGCGGGACAACCTGTATATTTGCCCTCACTGCGGAAACCATCGGGGGATGACAGCCGCATCGCGAATTCGCATCACCGCGGATCCCGGGACCTTTCGGGAATTCGGCCGCAGCATTCGCGGCGGCAATCCGCTGGGGTTTCCCGGTTATACCGAGAAGATTCAGGGGATGCGGGATAAAACAAACCTCAACGATGCGGTGGTGACCGGAACGGCAAAGATTCACGGACGACGCACGGTGCTGGCGGTAATGGACAACCGGTTCATGATGGGCAGCATGGGCATGGCGGTGGGAGAAAAAGTCACCCGCGCCTTTGAATATGCCACGAAGAAAAAACTGCCGGTCATCGTATTCTCCACCTCCGGCGGCGCTCGGATGCAGGAAGGCATGATGTCTTTGCTTCAGATGGCGAAAACCTCCGCAGCGGTAGCCAAACACGATGAAGCGGGTCTGCTGTACGTATCGGTTATGACCCACCCGACTACCGGCGGCGTTACGGCAAGTTTTGCGATGCTTGGAGACATTCAGCTGGCGGAGCCGGATGCCCTGATCGGTTTTGCGGGTCCCCGGGTGATCGAGCAGACCATCGGGGAGAAGCTTCCAAAAGGCTTTCAGCGGGCTCAGTTCCAGTATGACCATGGATTCCTGGATCAGATCGTGGATCGCCGCGAAATGCGGGATACTCTGGGCCGAATTCTGGAGCTGCACGCGTAGGTGATGGAAGGAGCAGCAATGATGATGAATATAACGGAACGGCGGCCGGCGGACCGGGTGCGAATTGCCCGGATGGAATCCCGGCCGACCACGAAAGAATATATAGAAGCGATGATTGAGGATTTCCTTCCTTTGGGCGGAGATCGGACCTACTCGGAGGATGAGGCGATTATCGGGGGCATCGGAAGCTTTCACGGAATCCCGGTAACGGTAATCGGCCACCAGAAGGGTCGTTCTCTGGAAGAAAACCTGAAAAGAAGATTCGGCATGCCCAACCCGGACGGGTACCGGAAGGCCCTTCGCCTGATGAAGCAGGCGGAGAAATTCCATCGGCCGATTATCACCTTTGTGGATACCCCGGGAGCATATCCGGGAAAGGAAGCAGAGGAACGGGGTCAGGGCAGTGCCATTGCGGAATGTCTGAAGACCTTGTCTCGGGTGTCTGTGCCGGTAATATCTGTTTTTATCGGCGAAGGCGGAAGCGGTGGCGCACTGGCCATCGGCATCTGCGATCGGATGATCATGCTGGAGAACGCCATCTATTCCATCCTGTCGCCGGAGGGTTTTGCCAGTATCCTGTGGAAGGACGGAACCCGGTGGGAGGAGGCCAGCGAAGTGATGCGGCTCACCGCACCGGATTTGAAGAAGATGAACGTGTGCGATGTCATCGTGCCGGAACCGGGAGAGGGTGCCCACGAGCAGCGGCCATTCGTTTTCTCAGAAGTGGAGAAGGAAGTGGCGCAGGCCTTGACGGAACTTCAGCGGATTCGTCGGAAGGATATTGCGGAACTTCGGTATCGGAGACTCCGGAACGTGGGGCGGGAGCTCCTTCGAGAGAACCCGTGGAATTCAGGAGAAGAACAGGAGTAATTATGGCAGGAATGAAAATCCTCGGATGGGGCAGTGCCCACGGAGACCGATGCGTTTCCAACGAGGACATGAAACAGTATGTGGATACCAGCGATGAGTGGATTCGAAGCAAGACGGGAATCGGCCAGCGGTATTTCGCAGAGAATAAAAGCAATTTGGATATGGCGGCAGAGGCCGGAGCGAAAGCAGTGGCCCATCTGACACCGGAAGAGAAGTCGGAAATCGACGGCCTGATTGTGGCTACTTTTACGCCGGATATGGCGACGCCGTCCATGGCGGCGGAAGTGGCGGGACGGCTGGGTATTTCCGGAAAGGTGATGACCTTGGATGTGAACAGCGCCTGCTCCGGATTCGTGTACGGACTGGTGTTGGCCAACGCACTGATGGGCAGCGGATTCCGGCGGATTCTGCTGATCGGAAGCGAGAAAATCAGCCCCATGATGGACATGGAGGACCGGAGAACCTGCGTGCTCTTCGGCGATGCGGCGGGGGCCGTGGTGCTGGAGGCGGATCCGGACGGGGAGTTCGAGCATCTGGAGGGAACGGAGCCCAACCACGATATCCTGTGGTGCGACCGGTTCGATCCAAACATTCAGATGGCGGGACAGGAAGTGTACCGTTTTGCGGTGTCGGCGGTGCCGGAGTGCGGAGAAGAGCTTCTGCGCCGGGCGGGCAGAACCGCGGCGGATGTGGATCGATATATCTTCCATCAGGCCAACATGCGGATCATCCGAAGTGCCATTCGGAAGATGGGTGTTTCGGAGGAGAAGTGCTTCCTGAACGTGGAGCAGTACGGAAATACCTCCGCGGCCAGCGTGGCGGTGGCATTGGCGGAATGTCTGGAAAGAAAAGAAATCAAGCGGGGAGACCGAATGATGGCAGTGGGCTTTGGGGCCGGACTGACCTACGGCGGGGTCCTCATGACGATATAGAGGGACAGGAGTGAATATGAAACTGAATCAGATTTTGGGAACGGAATTCCCGATTATGCAGGGCGGTATGGCTCAGGTGGCAACCGGTGCGTTCGCAGCGGCGGTATCCAATGCGGGTGCACTGGGAATCATCGGCACCGGTGCCATGAACGGCGAGATGATGCGGAAGGAAATCGAAACCGCGAAATCCCTGACGGACAAGCCATTTGGCGTGAACCTCATGATGATGAATCCGGACGTGGAAGAGATGGCGCAGATCATTGCGGAAGAGAAACCGTCCGTTGTCACCACCGGTGCGGGAAATCCGGGTAAATACGTAAAGATATGGAAGGAACAGGGCATCAAGGTGATTCCGGTGGTTTCTTCCGTATCCCTGGCAAAGAGATTGGAGCGGGAAGGCGTGGATGCCATCATCGCCGAAGGAACGGAAAGCGGCGGCCATATCGGTGAGCTCACCACCATGGTGCTGCTGCCTCAGGTGGCGGATGCGGTATCCGTACCGGTAATCGGTGCCGGCGGCATCGCTTCCGGAAGACAGATGAAGGCAGCGGAAATCCTGGGCGCTGTGGGCGTTCAGATTGGTACGGTGCTTCTGGGAAGCGAAGAGTGTCCGATTCATGCGAACTACAAAAACGCCCTGATTAAGGCGAAGGACCGCGCTACCGTGGTGACCGGCCGAAGCGTCGGGGTCCCGGTGCGGGTGCTGAAGAACGGCATGACTCGGGACTATTTGGAACTGGAGCAGAGCGGTGCCGAGAAGATGGAGCTGGAGAAGTTCACATTGGGTGCACTGCGGAGAGCGGTGCACGAGGGTGACGTGGACCGGGGATCGCTGATGGCGGGACAGGATGCTTCCTACATCAAGGAAATCCGTCCTCTGCGCGTGATTCTGGAAGAGATGATGAAGGAATACGAGAGCCTGTAGGGATTGCAGGTGGATAGAATCGAGGAATAGCTATGTACAAAAAATGGCAGGTGCCGATTATTCAGGGAGGCATGGGTGTTGGAATCTCCATGGGTTCCTTGGCGGGAGCCGTTGCCCGGGAAGGTGGCATGGGGGTCATCTCCACCGCAGTTATCGGTTTTCGGGAAGAAGACGCCTGGACCCATCCGGTGGAAGCGGGCGTTCGCGCCTTGAAAGAGGAAATTCGAAAAGCCCGGGAAATCTCGGAAGGGAAGGGTGCCATCGCTATCAACGCCATGGTGGTCACCACGGAGTACAGAGAACTGGTGAACGCAGCCATCGAAGCCGGCGTGGATGCGATTATCTCCGGTGCGGGATTGCCCCTGGAGCTTCCGGAAATTGCGGGAGACCGAGATGTGATGCTGGCGCCGGTGGTGTCCAGCGGCCGGGCGGCACGCTTGATTGGCCGGGCCTGGAAGAGACACGGACGTAAACCGGATTTTATCGTGGTGGAAGGTTCCGATGCCGGCGGTCACCTGGGATTTTCCAAAGACGATCTGCTGGCTCACGAGACCCAGTCGTTGGAAGATATCGTGAAGGACGTGGCAGCGCTGGATCCGGAAATTCCGGTGTTCGCCGCCGGCAGCGTCTTCGATGCCGATGATATTCGCCGAATGAGAGTGGCCGGAGCGGAGGGTGTGCAGATTGCCACCCGGTTCATCGCCACGGAAGAATGCGATGCTTCTCCGGAATTCAAAAAGGCGATTCTGAATGCCCGGGAAAAGGATCTCCGCATCATCCAGAGTCCGGTGGGACTTCCGGGAAGAGCGGTGGATTCCCCGCTGCTGCAGCGGGTGGACCGGGAAGGCCGCATCGCGCCAAAACGGTGCCGGAACTGCATTCAGAGCTGCGATCCGGGCAGCACCAAGTACTGCATCAGTCAGGCGCTGATTCAGGCATTCCATGGCAACTGGGAGGAAGGACTCTTCTTCTCCGGTGCCAACGTGGGCCGAATCAACGAGATGACGACGGTAAAAGAACTAATGGATGAATTGAAGCAGGGCTTCCGTCCGGAATAGAGGCGGATCCCTGCAAAGGAGTAAAGCATGAAAACAGCAGTTTTGTTCGCCGGTCAGGGAAGCCAGACCGTGGGAATGGGAAAAGACCTTTATGACAATTACGAAGAGTTTCGCCGGGTGTTCGACCTGCTGACTCCGGAGGAGCAGCAGATTGCGTGGAACGGACCGGAGGAGAAGCTCAGCGACACGGCCTACACCCAGCCAATCCTGTTGGCATTCGGCATGGGCGTGTACGAGATTCTTCGCAAGGACGGCTGGACACCGGATCTGGGCGCCGGACTGAGCCTGGGAGAATACACCGCGCTGACGGCGGCACAGGTGCTGACCCCGAAGGATGGGGTGGAGCTGGTTCGTTTTCGGGCCGAAGAGATGAAGAAAGCCGCTGCCGGTATCGAGCCGGAAATGGTGGCCATCATGGGACTGGATGTGGATCAGGTAAAAGAATGCTGTCTCCGGGCCGGGGAATCCGAAGGGGCTTCCGGCGTGGCGGAGATTACCAACCTGAACTGCCCGGGCCAGATTATCGTTTCCGGTGAAGCCGGAGCGGTGCAGCGGGCGGCGGAGCTGGCGCAGGAAATGGGCGCTCGCCGCTGCATGAAGCTGAACGTAAGCGGTCCTTTCCACACTTCGTATATGAAGCCGGCGGGGGACGCTCTCCGGGAGCGATTCGGACACGTGGACTGGAGCGAACCTGATTTTACCCTGATGTACAACTATATCGGGGACGAAAAATCGGAAGGGGACGCAATCCCGGAGCTTTTGGTGAACCAGGTGTCCAACGGCGTGAAGATGGAAGCCATCATTCGAAATATGCTGGCGGCCGGCGTGGAGCGAATCATTGAGATTGGGCCGGGCAGCACCCTGGCGGGATTTGTCCGGAAAATTGACCGGAAGGCGGAGTGCATCAGCATCAGCTCTTGCGAAGATGTGGAGAAGGTGCGGGCGCTGCTGAAGGAAGAGGCGTAGTGAAGCGGCGGAAGTGCCGGTAAAGGAGAGATTATGAAGCAGACAGCGATAGTCACCGGAGGCAGCCGGGGCATTGGAAGAGCCGTGGCGATGCGCCTGGCGAAGGACGGAATGAACCTGGTGATCAACTACCGGGGAAACAGCGCAGCGGCGGAAGAGACAGAGCGGCTTTGCCGAGAGCTGGGAGCGGAGGTGCTCCTGGTGCAGGGCGATGTGTCTCGCGCGGAAGATTGTGAGAAGCTGGCAGCGCAGGCCAAAGAAACGTTCGGCCGGGTGGATGTGCTGGTGAACAATGCGGGAATCACCCGAGACGGGCTGCTGGCGCGGATGACGGAAGAGGATTTTCGGGCAGTGCTGGATGTGAATCTGGTGGGTCCGTGGAATATGATGAAGGCCGTGAACCGCATCATGATGAAGCAGCGGTACGGCCGAATCGTGAACCTGTCCTCCGTAACGGGGCTGATGGGCAATATGGGACAGACTAATTACGCAGCGGCCAAAGCCGGAATCGTGGGCATGACGAAGTCCTACGCGCGGGAAGTGGCCAGCCGGGGAATCACGGTGAACGCCGTGGCGCCGGGTTTTATCGATACGGATATGACGGAGGCGATGCCGGAAGGCGCGAAGGATAAAATCATCACCGGAATTCCGATGGGACGCACCGGGAAGCCGGAGGACGTGGCGGAAGCGGTGGCTTTCCTGGCGAGCGAACAGGCCGGATACATCACGGGCGAGGTCCTGCGTGTAGACGGCGGAATGGCGATGTAGAGGCAGAGAGAAGGAGAGAACAGGATGAAAAGAAGAGTTGTGATTACCGGAATGGGTGCCATCACACCGGTGGGACTTTCCGCAAAGGAGACCTGGACGAACGTTCGGAACGGCGTGGTGGGCATCGCCCCGATTGAGACGCTGGACACCGAAGAGCGACAGGTAAAAGTAGCCGGCGAGGTCAAGGGCTTCGATCCGACGGAAATCATGGACAAAATGGAAGCCAGACGGAGTGCTCGTTTCACCCAGTTCGCCATCAAGGCGGCGCTGGAGGCTTTTGAGCAGAGCGGTCTGGATATGGCTCAGGAGGATGCCCTTCGTTTCGGCGTGAATATCGGAAGCGGAATCGGTTCCCTGCAGACCATCGAGGAAGAATACCGGAAAGGTCAGAAGCGGGGCTTCGACCGAATCTCTCCGCTGTTCGTACCGATGGCCATCGTGAACATGGCGGCGGGTTCCGTTGCCATCCGTTTGGGATTCAAGGGAAGCTGCACCTGCTGCGTGACGGCTTGCGCATCGGGCACCAACTCCATCGGAGAGGCCTTCCATGCCATCCGGGACGGATACTTTGACGTCATGGCAGCCGGCGGTTCGGAAGCCTGCATCAGCGACCTGGGTCTGGGCGGTTTTACCTCCATGAAGGCACTGACCACGGCGGAGGATCCGCTGCGGGCGTCCATTCCTTTTGACCGGGAGAGAGGCGGCTTCGTCCTGGGCGAAGGTGCCGGTGTGCTGATCCTGGAGGAGTACGAGCATGCGGTGGCAAGAGGTGCGGAAATCCTGGGAGAAATCGTGGGATACGGCGCTACTTGTGATGCCCACCACATGACGGCACCGCTGGAAGACGGAAGCGGTGCGGCTGCCTGCATGACGATGGCGATGGAAGACGGAAATGTGCGCCCGGAGGAAGTGGGATACATCAACGCCCACGGAACGGGAACGCCGCTGAACGACCGGTGCGAAACCGCTGCGGTAAAGCTGGCCTTTGGGGATTCCGCATCCAACGTGGTGATGTCCTCCACCAAGTCCATGACCGGTCATCTGCTGGGCGGCAGCGGCGGTGTGGAAGCGGTGATTACCGCCAGCATGCTGCGGGATCAGTTTGCACCGCCAACGGCAGGGTATCAGGTGCCGGATGAAAACTGCGATCTGGACATCTGTCCGAACGAGGGCAAGACGGTGGAAACGCAGTACGCACTGTCCAATTCGCTGGGCTTCGGCGGACACAACGCCACCCTGCTGTTCCGGAGAGTGTAATTATAGAATCAAAGGATAAATGGAGAAAAAATGGAACTGAATTTTGAACAGATTAAAGAGATACTTCCTCATCGCAGCCCATTCCTGCTGATTGACCGGGTAACCGATCTGGTACCCGGCGAATCCGCGGAAGCGGTAAAATGCGTCAGCGGAAACGAGCCGTTTTTCCAGGGCCATTTCCCGGAAAAAGCGGTGATGCCGGGGGTGCTGATTCTGGAAGCGCTGGCGCAGACCGGTGCGGTGGCGATTCTGTCCCTTCCGGAAAACGAAGGGAAGCTGGCCTTTTTCGGCGGTGTGAAGAACTGCCGTTTCCGGAGACAGGTAGTACCCGGAGACGTACTGACCCTTCGTTGCTGCCTGACCCGCATGAGAGGCAGCGTTGGTTTTGGGGAAGTGGAGGCCACGGTGGACGGCGAGACGGCCGTGACCGGTGAGATTTCTTTCGCTATCGGCGAGGCGTAAGCTATACTGAATCCGTTTTTTCTGATATAATCACGGATGAGGTGAAACAAAATGCTGGAACGAAATTTTCAAAGGGTCTATAACCGATTCAAATTATCATTATACGCCCGGGTCTTTAAAGAGGACCGGGACGGGGGAAAGGATTCCCTCACCACGCAGGAAGTGATTTCCATGGAAATCATCAACTGCATGAACGAACCGACGGTGAACGAATTCGCCGCCATGGCCACCTTGTCCGCGCCCAATGCGGCGTACCGGGTGAACCAGCTGGTGAAAAAAGGCTATATCGAGAAGGTTCAGAGCGACACGGATAAGCGGGAGTTCCATCTCCGAATCACGCCGAAATACGAAGAGGATTACGGAGATATCTTCAACTACATCAACATGGTCTGCCAGCGGATCCGGAAGCGCTTCCCGGAGGAGGACGTGGAAAAGCTGGACGAAATGCTGGGCATTATCGTGTCGGAGCTGATGAAGGAAACCGATGTGCTCCGCCTGGTTGCCGGACGAGGCACCGGCCGGGGAAGCGAATAGCATAAGAACTCGAGCAGCGTGAGAATTCGAGCAACATGAGAACTGTACCGGTTCGGCCTCCGGATGAATCCGGAAACCCGGCGCAGGAAGCCCGGCGAAACCGCATTGACTCGGCATGTGAGTTCAAGACACCCTCCTTTTGCGGGAGGGTGTTTTTATGGGATGAAACCGGCCGAGGGAGCAACCGCTTTCTTGTGAGTCTCTAATTCCGGCTATTTCCGTTGAAATCGGAAGAAATTGACGCCGGAACGCTCTGCCCCGAGGTTCCGTCGTCAATTTCCCCGCGGCCGCTTGGTAGATTAGAGTTCAATGTCCGAGGTAGAGGGTGGGATGAGGTATTTGAAGCAGGAAAATCGGTTGAAAAGAAGTGTTTCCTAGACTGGGTTGAATTCGTATTATAGAGAAAGATGTAAAGACAACATTAGATTGACGACAGACTGCATAGAAGCGAAGGTCCGTGAATTGAAAAAGTAAGTTCTGCTTTTGTTCCGGCGGAACTGGATTTTAAATTTGCAAATTCAGACAGGAAGTTA
>CAKQWJ010000036.1 GCA_934278925.1 uncultured Clostridia bacterium
GGCTAGTAAAAAATTGAAATTACCGGTCACATAAATCTTATACTTTTTCATTGTCCTATTGACGGGTAGCACATCAGGAACAAGGGATTGCGTGGAGGGAGGCACCACGCCGAGCTCGCCTTGGGCCCCTCCGGTTCGGGGGACGTGGTGCCCGTCGACGAAGGAACAAGGGATTGCGGGGAGGGAGGCACCACGCCCGGCCCGCCTCGGGCCCCTGCGGCTCGCCGGGGCCCCTCCGAATCCGAAAGAAGAGAAGCATTAGACCGACATACAGAAAGTAGCTCTAACAAAACTAGCAAATATTTTTAAACCCGAAAAACCGAATAATAAGTTTAAGATTCCCCTTTTCAGTACCCATTCATGCCGGATGAAAACAAACGTGTACTGAAGGGGAATTTTTTATGTGCCATAATATCCCCACAGCAAATGCAAAGTCATCAATCTAAGTTCTAAGGAGGGAAAAATGAGAAAAGAAAAACGGGTCAACGACCCCCACGCAGTGACCGGAGGACCGGCCAATCACATCGGAGGTCCGACTAATCACATCGGAGGTCCGGCTAATCACACCGGAGGTCCGGCTAATCACACCGGAGGTCCGGGCAAGCACACATCACACAGAATTCGGGCGGGACTGCTGGCCGTCTGTCTGACTTTGGGAGCGGCAATCCCCGGCGGCGCATGGGCCGCGGAAAAGAATCCTCGTCAGGCGGTTTCCGGCGATGAAGCCACCCTGACCATGGGCAAAATCCTCACGGTCAATCACGCCGGCAAATTTCCGGGCACGTTACGGGACGTGAAGTATAAGTTGACAGCGGTGCGCGGTTTTGACAACGCCAACGAGAGCACCGGCGCCAGCGGCAAGCCCATTGCGGCGGAGAACATGCCTATGCCGGAAGCGTCCACTGCAGAGCACCATCAGGTAAAAGTAACCGGCACCCATGCCGAGATTACGGTGGGAGATTTCCAGACTGCGGAGCGGGACAGCGACACGAAGAAGAGCCGCGTGACCCCGGTAAAAATAAAATTCCGTCAGGCCGGCTATTATCTGTATAAGCTCACGGAAGAAGGCTCCAACCCGGAGAAGGTGCCGGGTGTCACATACGATGACCACAGTTATTTTGTGGCCGTTTACGTAACCAACAAAACCGACGATGCGGGAAACACGGAAGATGGCGTATATGTGCACAATATTACCTCCTATCGGAATGAATCCGGCAAGGAAAATTATCAGCCGAACCTCTCGGACATCTCCGGAATCACCGACAACGGCGGAACCGATGCCACGGAAAACGTCAAGGAAAATCTGGCAAAAATCGGAACATCCGACGGCGAGCATCCGAATCGGCTGGAAGCTTATCGTTTCTGGAATGACGCCCACGTCCAGGATTTGGTAATCACCAACAACGTAAAAGGAAATCTGGGCGACCGGAATAAAGCCTTCGAATTTCAGGTAAAACTGTCCGGGTTGGAGCCGGGAACCGCCTACACCACGGAGGAAGCGGCAGCGGATACGGGAGACCGGACTGGCGAGAGCGTGAATTTGGTGCGCGCATCGGTGGGAACGATTCAGGGAAAGACCGTCGTTTCCGACGATTCCGGAAAAGCGGAATTTACTCTTCATCTGCGGGACGATGAAAAATTCGTTCTGAACGGGCTGCCGGTTTCCGCAGGGTATCAAGTGACGGAGCAGGCCAGCGATCACATCGCTTCCTATCAGGTGAGCGGCTCCGGAAAAACACCGGAAATTCAGAAAAAGATGGAAGCCAACGATGTCAAGGAAAAGGCGCTGGCCACCGAAGCAGAGCGTGTTGATGCGGAAGACGGCACCGTCACGGTGGCCTTTACCAATGAGCGTAATCTGGCAACCGTTACCGGCGTAGCGGAAAGCACCGGGCCGGCGGCCCTTCTGGCCATCGCTGCAGTAGGTGCCATCGCTGCCCGCCGCCGAAAATATGAGTAAATCCGAGGAGTGCCGGCAACTGGCCCGCTGGAATCGGCGCGTGCGGCGAAGCATCCGGGCGGACCGTTTCGTTGCATGCATACTAAAGTGTATCGTGCTGACACTTTTATTGTTGGTGGGATTTTCCTACTACGACATGTACCGGTTCACCCGGGCGGGAATCGACGGAGTGGCGTATCGAGATTTTGCGGCTCTGCGGCAGATTAATCCCGATGTGGCCGCCTGGCTCACTTTGGACGGAACCCATGTGGACCATCCGGTGGTGAAGGGAAAGGATAATTTCGAATATTTGGACCGGGATTTCTACGGAAAAACCTACGCCGGCGGCACCCTGTTCCTGGACGAGCAATGTCCCAAGGATTTTACCCAAGAGTACCAGCTTATCCACGGACATCATATGGCCGGAGGTGCCATGTTCGGCGACCTGAAGAAGTATTTGGACAAGAATTTCTTCCGTAAAAACAAAAAGGGTCAGCTACTGACACCGAAGGGCCGATACGATTTGGAGATTATCGGGGTGGGCATATTCGACGCTTATGATTCCAAAATCTACAGCATAAACGGAAAGAAGAACCGCCCCATGGAATCCTTCCGCCGGTGCAGGCGGAAACGGCCGGTCCGCGGGAAGTTCCGGGACCGGCTCCTGTGCTTGTCCACCTGCTCCGGAGATATGGACGACCGGAGGATCGTGGTGTTCTGCCGAATGGCGGATCCGGAAGAGTCTCACACGGAAGGAAGGAAAGAATGACGGAAGAAATTGCGGAAAAAAAGAGAATGGTGAAAAGCATTTGGAAGGGAATCCTGATTCGTGCGGGAACCTTCGCCTTGACGCTTTGGATTGTTTTTACGTTCGTATTCGGAATCCGGATTGCGGACGGAAACGATATGGCACCGGCGATTCGTGAGGGAGACCTGGTGGTGTATTACCGATGCGGAAATTTTGCCAACCGGGACAGCGTGGTGTATGAAGCGGATGGGAACGTGTACCTGGGTCGGATTGCCGGATGCGAGGGAGCGGTTATCGGAAAAACCGAAGACCACCGTCTGACCATCGATGGGCGGATTCAGCCGGTGCAGCCGGGACTGGGAATTTACAGCGAAACGCCGGCCGGAGATTTAAAGGAAGGGCTTACCGTGGAACCGGGCCGGTTTTTTATTCTGGGAGACTGCCGGGAGGAATCTTCGGACAGTCGATGCTTTGGAACGGTGGGAAAGGACAAAATTCGGGGGAAGGTATTTCTCCTGTGGCGACGGCGCAGCATATAGAAAGGAGGAAGTATGACGAGAAAAATAGCGACGCTTTGGCTCGCCCTGATTCTGTGCATGATGTATTCGGTTTCCGTGGGTGCGGAGAGCCAATGGATGACGGAGATCAAGGTGAGCTACAGTGCAGTGGGCAGTCCGGGAGATGCGGAGGGTGTTTTCCAATTGCGGGGAACCACGGAGGATACCCCCATGCCGGAAGGGGCAGAGGGACACCGGATTTGTGTGCCGGCGGGAGAGACGCGTTCTTTTGGGGAAATCGTTTTTTCCAGTCCCGGTGTGTATATCTATGAAGTCAATCGACGAAACAATCCGAAAGGCGTCACCGCCCGAGATTCCTCGGTGTACCGGGTAACGGTGGTGGTGCGAAGCGACGGAGAGGTGCAGCAGGTGATTGAGACGGACGGAGAGAAGGTGACGGAAATTCGGTACGAAGATCGGTATGAGAAGGCGGCCTTGGTGGAGACAGGGGATGCGAAATCCTTGCTTCTCCCGGGTGCGGGTTTTCTCGGTGCGCTGGCGGCGCTGTTTTGCCTGCGGAAGAATCGCCGAAAACGAAAGAAGGAGGGCATGCGCACCCTTATCGGTACGCTGCTTCTTTTTACCGTGTTCACAATCGGTGCGGGCGCGCCCACATACGGTGCCACTAAAGATCTTCGGGTGACCTACGACCGATTCCAAGAACTGCCGGAGAATTACGCGAAGATTACCGGGTTGCCCCTGCAGGAGGCGGAGATTACCACCACAAACGGAAATATCCACAAGTACAACGGGTACGTGGGGAACAACCAGACGGAGAAGCGGGATTTTGTGGCGTACTACGGAACGGTGAAGTTCGGAACGCGGAATCGAAATGACACAAGCAACGCGATTACGAAGGCCAACGAGGTAAAAGGAAATATCACTCTGCGCTGGAGGAACCGGGCGGTTCTTTCGGACAACACCAAGGCCGACGTGAAGGTCGTGGTGAGCGGATGGACTTTTTCTCTGGGGAAAAATCAGAGTTCAAAGATCGGGAATGACACAAAGGTGTACGTGCCCATTCTCCAGTCGTCCGGACCGAACAGCAAAGCTACGGAGCTGTGTACCGCTTCCCCGCGCACGAAGTACAGCGTGAACAACGGAACCACGGCCAATTCGCTGGCGGGAGCCTGCATCACCACGAAGTGCAATGTGAAGATTCAAATCCTTCAAGCGGGAACGGACACGCCGGTGGACGAAGCCAAATATCCGCGGCTGCTCTTCGGGTTCCGGGATTTGGACGTGGAGGATACCACCATCGCCAAGGGGAAGAGTGCGGCGGAACGGTATAACGGACCCTACGCAGAGGGCGTGGAGCTGATTTCCGGATTCGAGAGCCCGGTGGCGCTGGCGAAGAAAACCGATGCCAACAAAGCGATGCAGACGCTGGAGAAGGTGACAACAGTAGGAGAGAACTTGAGGGTTTGCGGGGACGGCGCGAAGATGGAAGCCTACAACAAGGCCACCGGAACCAGCGGCGACAACGGAACCTATTACTCCGGTTTTATTTCTCCGGTGAAGCCCCAGGGGTTTAGTTTCAAATGGACGGGTTCCATCAGCATTTCCGGGAAAATGATGGGGACGGCGCTGTGGACGCAGCCGGAGGTGGCGGTGAAAGCCACTCGCGGCGAAGGCGGCTCCATTCAGAAGGAAGGGCTCACCACCTACATCATCAACAGCTCCACCACCTACGATTACACCCCGGCCAAAGGCTATCGGGTAAAATCTCTGACGGTGGAGGGGGAGCCGGTGGATTTCAACCCGGCGGGCGGAACCTATCGGTTTGATCGCTTGTACACCAGCCCGGTGCATCCACGAAGCGCCAAGACGGGCCGGGAACTGGAGACCAAAGTCTACACCATCGATGTTCAATTTCAACGGATTGAACACAAGATTACCACCAAGGTGATCGGCGGCACCATCGATCCCGACGTGGTGGTGGGAGAAGGAGACGATGAGACCATCCACTATCGCCCGAACGATGGGTATGAATTGGAGAAGGTGACCGTGGACGGCGAGGAGGTGAACGTAAAAGAATATCCGAGCGAATATACTTTTACCGACGTTCAGAAGGATCACCATATCGAAGTGGTGTACCGAAAAATTCCGGTGGGAACCCTGACCTTGCGCAAGGAAGTGACCGGCGCTCTGGGCGACCGGAGCAAGAAGTTCGAATTCCAAGTGAGCCTGTCCGGGCTGAAGCCTTCCGCCGAATACGAGGCAGACGGCATCGAAGCTGCGGACGCCGGAGAACTTACGGAAAAAGGTTTTTCTTCGGATGAAAACGGAAAGGCGGAACTTCGTCTGAAAATGAAGGATGACGAAAGCGCGCAATTCAAAGACCTTCCGGCAGGAACAACGTATCGGATTACCGAAGCTCCCAGCGACCACATTGCCTCCTATCGGCAGAAGGCTACCGGTGAAAAACCGACGCATCAAGCCGTTCAGCGGGAAAACGCCGATGCGGGAAGGGAACTTTCCACGGAGACGGAAGTGCTGGATGAAGAGGATGGGGACATTGAAGTGATTGTTACCAACAATCGCCCCATCGCTACGGTCACCGGAGTTGGAAACAGCGACGCGCCGTATTACGCCGCCGGAATCGTCACACTTCTTCTGTGTGGCGGATGGATTTTCGGTGTGGTACTATATAAAAGAAAAAAGTATCACTGAAAATAGACTGCGGACGGAGCCGGAAGCGAACCGGATGACGCAATTCCGGGCAGAGAAAGAAGCGCGAAGTGGAAGAGAATCAGCAGAAGACACAATACGTATATATTCTTCGGTGCGGGGACGGTACCCTGTACACCGGCTGGACCACGGATCTGGAGCATCGGGTGGCCATGCACAATGCCGGCAAAGGAGCCAAGTATACCCGAGCACGGAGGCCGGTGCGGCTGGAATATTACGAGGAATACCTGGATAAGACGGAAGCTTTGCGGCGGGAATGCGCCATCAAGAAGATGACGCGCAGTGAAAAGCTTCGGCTGATTCAAGGGTCGGAAAGAAAATAGGACTTTCAGGCAGCGTATGCTCTTTTCGGATGTCATCCATGACACAAACGATTGTACAGAAGCTTCTCTCGGAGAAATCCGGGAGAAGCTTTTATTATTAGAACCGAGTTCCGAAGTATAGAGTTTCCCTATAACGAAACTTTTCAAATAGATATAAGCAATTTTAATTATACCGAAATGGTTGATACCATGGTTAGACAGGGGATGACGAATTATTACTTAGGAAATGAGGTTGGCGTTATGGAAAAGAAACGATGGATTGCATGGGCACTGGCCCTGTTCATGGTTGCCACTCCTTGCATGACATTTGCCCAGGAGATTTCCGGAGCAGCGAGTTCACCGAATGAAAGTGAATCCAATGAATCGGTAAATCCGGACAAGAATGCAGATAAGACATCCGAACAGGATCGAGCCGATGCGGCAGAAAAAGAGAAGGTCGAATCATCTGCGGAATCCGCAGAAAATTCGGAAGAAGGCGCGACCGGAGAACAGGACTCGGCAGAAGAAAAAAAGACCGAGGAATCCGCAGATGCCGAAGCTTCGAAAGAAGCGGAAAAGGCGGCAGAGAGTACCGGCTCCGAGGCTGTCAGCGATAAATGGACAACCGAGGATTTCACCTATGGAGAATATGAAAAGCTGATGTACGGTTGTGACTACAGCCGGCAGTTTTACGTTCGCGGAAAAGTCATCACCGGTTTTTCCCAGCAGGGTGAAGAGAAGCTGAAAAACAACAAGAATCTGGTGATTCCGGCGAAGGGACCGGATGGAAAGAATATCGTGGGAATCGGCGAGAGCGCATTTAAGGAAAAAGAATTGGAATCCGTTCAGTTCCCGACGGGAATGCTGACTCCTTACGACGATCCGCTGGCAAAGACCGACGAAGAACGGGTCTCCCGCCGCGGAAACTTTGTCATCGGAGAAAGCTCTTTTTATGGAAATAATCTGAAAGAGGTAACTTTGCCGACGGGTGTTATTTCCGTATTGGCAAAGGCCTTTGAGCGAAACCGGATTACGAAAGTAAAACTCCCGAAGACCATCTGGTGGATTGAAAACCAGGGCTTCGCAGATAATAAGATTACCGATGTTCAATTCCCTGTAACGACGGATTTTATGATGGAACTTCACGGCATGCCGTTTGCGTTTAACAACATCAAATCGGTGCGCCTCCCGAACTTCACCGAGGTGGTGAACAAATTTGCGTTCGCATACAACCCGGGAATGGCGGATGCACCGAAGGTAAACCCGTGGGGCAAAGAAAATAAGCTGGAAGCAGATCTCCGGGGAGAGACATGGACTGCCGGTCTGGTATATATGTATACCGACAATCCGGAGTTGAAGGATAAGCTGCAGAATCGACTCCATTCTGTAGAGGGAAAGAATACCAATATCTATTCTCCGTACCAGAAGCTGGTTGTGTGCGACGGGTCGGAAGCCAATCAGAATCCGGATAAGACTCTGTGGAATGCAGAGGACTTCGAATACAACAAGGACGGAGCGGTTATCGGGCTTTCCGAAAGCGGCACTGCCAAAAGAAAAGTGAACAAGGATCTGGTAATTCCGAGCAAGACACCGGATGGAGAGAAGGTGGAGGAAATCGGTTCCACCGACAACTATACCGGTCTGTTTGCGACGGAAGATGAAAAATTCGACTCCGTGTATATGCCGAATACTATTCAGAAAATCGGCGACCGGGCGTTCTGCAGCAGCGGACTGAAGGAAATTGCGTTCTCCGGAACCCTCACCAGCATCGGCACGTTGGCATTTTCCAACAACGAGCTGACATCCGTGGTTTTGCCGGACAGTGTAAAATACCTCGGAAACGGTGCTTTCAGTACCAACTCCAATATCGAGCGCATCATTCTTTCGAAGAACTTGCGGGAGATTTCGGATGCGGCATTCGGCTGCAGCGACAGTGATCACTATATGACGAACCTGACAGAAATTGAGATTCCGGACAGCGTGACGAAAATCGGAAATCGGGCCTTTGCCGGGAACAACATTCACAATATCGTGATTCCGGATTCCGTAAAGGAAATCGGTGAGTATGCGTTCTCCACCAAGAACTATCTCAGCGAGCCGTGCACCGTATCCCTGCCGGAAGGTCTGGAGGTTATCGGGGACAACGCATTTCGGAACAAGGTAATCGCAGAAATTGACCTGCCGACGACTGTAAAAGGATTGAAGCTCAACACCTTCCGTAAGGAATACACTTCCGATGACCATAAGGTGAGCGGAAGCGTCACAAAGGTATATGTGAGAAACGCAGAACAGTATTACGATAAAAATAATTTCCCGGACCCGAAAGAAGGAACGGAAGCGTTCCACAAGCTGTACCTGGCGGATCCGATGATTTGGACTTCCGACGACTACACCTGTTCCAAGGCGGAATCCGGAACGAATGAAATTACCGGATTCTCATCGCTGGGAGAGAGAAAGCTGACGGAAAACAAGGATATCGAACTCCCGGAGAAGGATGATGAAGGAAACGCAGTGACCGGCGTGGCCGCAGAAGCGTTCCGCGAAAAAGGAATCACATCGGTAAAATGCCCGTATGTTGGGGATGCAAAGGAATTCACTATCGGTGAATCCGCATTCCGCGGCAACGATATCAATGAATTGGACTTGGGCTCCGGTATCACCGAAATTGGAAACAATTCCTTTCGGGAAAACCGTCTGACGATGGTTCGCATTCCGGCTTCGATAAAGCGAATCGGTGAAAGTGCGTTTGAATCGAATCAAATCCGCGAAGTAAGTTTTGAAGATGTGGATAATAATTCTCCGGTGCTGGAAGCTCGCTGCTTTGCCGGAAACAAAATTCAGTCGGTAGAAATTCCGAAGGCCACCATTTCCGTGAAGGGGGATGCGTTTATCGGAAATACCGGCAAGGAGAAAGTAGAAACAGGAACATCGGAAGAGCAGTCCGGCGGCGTGGTATACGTATATGCAGTCATAGCCGGAACCGTTCCGGATGGCCTGGAAAATATCTCCAACGGAAAATCCAACGTGCAGAAACTGATTGTCGGTCAGATTCCGGCAGCAGAGGCGCCGTGGGGCACCAGACATTTTACGTATAATAATGTAGTCGGAAATATTGTCACCGGTCTCTCCGAAGAGGGTAAGGCGAAGCTCAAGAACAGCTCCGAACTGATTATTCCAAGTCGAATCAATGGTACGACGGTAACCGGAATCGCAAACGGTACGGAAGGCGTTGGAACCTTCGGTTACACAGAAGGCGGAAAGACTTACGTTCCGGAGAAGGTGATTCTGCCGAGAACACTGAAGAGCATCGGGGATTACGCCTTTGATGCATCGGCAGAGGGGACCTCCGGACTGACGGAAATCGAACTCCCGGATCAGCTGGAAACCGTCGGAAACTATGCGTTCCGAAATAGCAAAGCAACGGAACTTCAGTTGCCGAAGTCGGTAAAAACAATTGGAAAGGGAGCGTTCGAGGCGACCGACAAGAAAGCGGCGGCACTGGAAAAAGTATCCCTCGCTATGGGCCTGACATCCATTTCGGAAAATGCATTCCGGGGACAGAATGTAAAGAGCGTGACACTGTCGAAGAACATCACCGAAATCGGCAGCGGTGCTTTTGCAGATAACAAGGTAGAAAATCTGGCACTGAATGAGGAGTTGAAATCTATCGGAAACAACGCATTTGAGAACCATCAGCTGAAGAAGCTGGTGCTCTCCGATAACGTAACCGAAATCGGCGATTCTGCATTTGCGGTAACGGACAGCAGCCTGGGCAAGACGCTGACCGAACTGAAGCTGAATCGGAAACTGAAGAGCATCGGCGAAAATGCTTTTGGCAGAAGCGCGGTGAAAGAAACAGAACTCCCGGACAGCGTGGAAGTACTGCCGGCGAATGCATTTAACGGCAACACCGTGGTGGCAGAGGTTTGGACATCTTCCGACAAACAGACCTCCGGCGAGGCACCGTATGAAAAGGTGGCCGCGAAAGGCGACGGACATGAGCTGAAATACGACAAGCTGGTGGGAACCGGCTGGGAATACAGCGACTTCATCTTCAGCGAAGACGGTAAAACCGTATTGGGTTGGAGCAAGTCCGGAAAGGACGTTCGCATGAGCAATCACCATCTGGTGATTCCGGACAAGGCCTCCCACGAAGCGAAGGAATACATTACCGTAATCGGCCAGGAGGCATTTGCCATTCCACTGGCGGAAGTTACCATCGGAAAGTACGATTGCACATCGCCGAACGGCCTGCAGTCCGTGAAGTTCCCGAAGTATCTGGAACGAATTGAAGCGAGTGCCTTCGAATACAACAACCTGCGGAACCACGACAAGGACGGAAACGTCGTGAATACACCGACGGAAACCACCGGTGAAGATCATTTCCTGGCAGACCAGAAGTATCTCACCTATGTGGGCGGCAGTGCATTCCACGGAAACCATCTGTGCAACGTGGAACTTCCGAATTCGGTAACCGCAGTGGGCGACGGCGCATTTTCTATGAACAACATCTACAAGCTGAAGATGTCGGATAAGATGACGGTAATTCCTTCCGGCGCATTCTCCATGAATATCCGGATGAGCAGTATTACCATTCCGGAAGGTGTGACGGAAATCGGACAGACCGCATTTGCCGGTGCTCGTCTGACGAGCCTGACCATTCCGAAATCCGTTACAAAGATCGGAAGAAAGGCCTTCCATCTGCACCAGATGAAGTCCCTGACCATTCCGGGTAATGTAAAGGAAGTGGGGGAAAGTGCTTTTGAAGGAACCTATAAGGCGGCATCCTTGGAGAAACTGACTATCGAAAACGGCGTGAAGACCATCGGCGAAAGAGCTTTCAAGGAAGGACATCTGTCCACCGTGATTCTGCCGGATTCCGTGGAAAGCATCGGAAAGGCTGCATTCCAGAACAATACCGGAAACACCCGAATCAGCGGACACCCGGTACTGGTGCTGACCAACAACAGCAACTTGCTCAAGGTGAATACGGCGGATGAGAATTTCCGTGTTCAGCTCCGCAGCCTGGCGAAGAACGGAACCAAGGTTTCGGGTGTGAAGAACAAGACCTACAGCGGAAAATCTCAGACCCAGAAGGTTTCCGTAAAGAACTCCTTGATGACGCTGAACAGCGGAAGCGAATACAAGGTAAGCTACTCCGGAAATAAGTCGGTGGGAACCGCAAAGATCAAGATTACCGGAATTGGAAACTACAACGGGACCATCACTAAGACCTTTAAGATTAATCCAAAAGGCAGATCCCTGAAGAGCGTGAAGAAGGGCAAGAAATCTTTCAAAGCAAAATGGAAAAAATCTTCCAAGACTTGGACGACCGGATATCAGGTGCAGTACAGCACTTCCAAGAAGTTCAAGAAGGCGAAGACCGCTACCGTGAAGTCCTACAAGAAAACGAAGGTAACGGTAAAGAAGTTAAAGAAGAGAAAGACGTATTACGTTCACATGCGGACCTATAAGACCGTAAAGGGGAAGAAGTACTACTCCGGCTGGTCGAAGGTCAAGAAGGTAAAGACGAAATAGTTTTACCGGACACAGGATATGACAACGGTGCAGTTCTGCCTAAAATCTGCCCGAACTGCACCGCCGCATATATTAATTAAGAAAGTTAAATCCAATGGACCATGAAAGGAGAATTACCATGGACAAGAAACAGTCTCTGGCCTTTCTGCTCTCGGCGATGATGGTGGCAACACCATTCAGCGCTTTTGCGGCAGAGGATGGAACAGCTCCCGCAGACGCCGATGCTTCTGCGAAGGCTGCGACCGAACAGAGCGTAGAAAACAATCAAGCAAAAGGGGAAGATTCCGTACAGGAAGATGCCCAGCTGGATGAAAACGAACTCCCAATCGTACCGATTGAACCGGGCGAAGGAACCGGCGAAGAGAAGAAGGATGAAATCCCGGCATCCAATGCGTGGGAAGCGACCGACTTCACCTACGGGGAATGGGTTATCGATTCCAACGCGATGCTTTGCCCGTCCAATGACACCGAGGCCTATTTGAAGACCACAATATGGGTGGTAACCGGTCTGTCGGATTCCGGAAAAGCGAAGCTGGAGAACAACAAGGATCTGGTGATTCCGGCGAAGGACCCGGACGGCAAGAAGGTTCAGGGCGTTGGCAAGGATGCATTTAAAAAGATGGGTCTTACATCCGTTCAGTTCCCGGAGAACGTGAAGACGGCCAATGACACCAATTGGGACAGTAACGTAAAGGAACGGGGAGACTTCTTTATCGGAAACCTGGCATTCCAGAGCAACGATTTGAAAGAAGTAACCCTTCCGGAAGGTGTGTTCTACGTAGCTCCCAACGGGTTTTCAAAAAATCCGAATCTGAAGGAGGTGACATTCCCATCCACTATTAAGCTGATTGGAAATTCCGCATTTGCAGCTTGTGCCATCGATACGCTGAATTTCCCGGAAACCACGGATTTCCCGTTGGCAATCGACAACATTGCATTTTTTACGAATAAAATCAAATCCGTATGGCTGCCGGACAAGACCGAAAAGGTTACCAATATGGCGTTTAGAAACAATACCGGAGTGGAGAACGGAATCGTGCACCTTTATATTCCAAAGACCAAAGGTTCTTACGTGGACAACAACGCATATCAGAAGCCGTTCGTCGGCGATGCCATTCCGACCGAAGCGTGGGCGGAAAAGCCATGGTGCACCGCACACTTTACCTTTGACGGAACCACCATCACCGGTCTTTCGGAAAGCGGAAAGATTAAGATTCAGAACGATACCAACCTGGTACTCCCGGATCAGACCGAAGCCGGTGAGGATGTAACCGCAATCGGTAATGGAACCTATGGTGTAGGCACCTTCGGATATACGACCGCCGACGGCACCGTATATGCCCCGGATTCCGTAAAGCTTCCGGCAAAACTGGAAAGCATCGGAAACTTTGCGTTTTCTGCCGTAGTGGATACGAAAACTTCTGAAGTGAAGCACGGCGTGAAGGCAGTGGAATTCCCGGAGACCCTGAAGACCATCGGAAATACCGCATTCCAGAACGCGCCGCTCACAGAGGTAAGCATTCCGGACAGCGTTACATCCGTAGGAAGCGGTGCATTCACCAATACGGAGCAGGCAACCACACATATCGAAAAGGTGAAGCTGTCCAAGGGCATGACAACCATTCCAAACAGCATGTTCACCAATCAGAAGATTAAGAATGTAGAAATTCCGGAAGGAATTAAATCCATCGGCTCTCGTGCTTTTGCGGGAAACTACGTAGAAACACTGAAAATTTCCGGCACCGTAGAAGAAATTGACGACTACGCATTCTGGAACAACCAGATGAAGGAACTGGAAATTCCGGGGAATGTAAAGATTATCGGTAAGTACGCATTCCAGAGAACACAGGAATACATCAAGGCAACTATCAACAAGGTGGTACTGCACGAGGGTCTGGAGAGCATCGGAAAGAAAGCCTTCTATCAGACGCTGACTTCGGAGTGCAAGTCCATCGACCTGCCGACAACCGTAAATGTGTTGGATGCAGCGGCTTTTGAAGGAAATGCGAAAGTCACACTGACTTCTCTGGTGGAAGATCAGGTCAATGCGACCGGAGACTACACGAAAGTAGCAGCAGCAGGTGCAGGGCACGAAATCGTGCTGGTTCACAAGGTGACCTTTGACGCCGGTGAAGGCAAGGCCGATGCCGAAACCGCAAGAGCCGACAAGGACGGAAAGCTGGCAGAGCTTCCGACCGCAGCAAGAGACGGATACATCTTCGAGGGCTGGTTCACCGCCGCAGAGGGTGGCGATGCCGTAACGGCAGACACCG
>CAKQWJ010000037.1 GCA_934278925.1 uncultured Clostridia bacterium
GGTCACATACATTCTACTAAAGAGTCTCTATGGATTTCAATTTTATTACATGTTCAAGTTGATTTTACAATCGGCGCATCGAAATCGATTCGGCAGTAGTGGTTTTTCTCATCGGTAAAAAAAATACCGTCTTTCGTCACCTGCAGATAATCGCAGGTCCCGGTGTACAGCGTTTCCACCTTGGTTTTTCCGACCTCTGCTTTTATGATCTTCTCCTGATCCAAAATGCCGTAGACGGCTCCGTCGTATACGGTCAAGCTGCCTGCCTTGGCATCTTTCGTCAGAACCTTTTGATTCTCCACCTTGCTGCCGTTAATCTTGCCGACGGTAAAGGCGCCTTTGCCCCACTTTTTTCCGCCGTAATCGCCGTACAGCAAGCCGTCCACTGCCACAAATCGGCCTTCCGAAACGAAATTACTCATGGCATAGACTTCGTCGCCACTCAGGGTAACGTCCCAGCCGTCCATGAGCCGGGATTTCTTTCCCAGGTATTTCATGATGTATTCCATTTCCATGGTCATGTCCTTGCCGTCGGACTGATAGGTGTCCTCGGAGCGGATGATCAGCTTTTCTCCATCCAGCTTCGCGGTCATGCTTTCGCCTTCTTCTTCCCGAGCACCGGAGAAAGAGATCTTATAGGTTTTGTCCTTCGTCTTCGTCCAGATCGCGCCGTTCTCATCGTCCATCATGGTGAGGTACGCCGCTCCGTCGCTGTATGCGCTGAACTTCAGCACTTTGGAGAAGTCTTCCCCGAAAATGGTTCTGACGGAATCCTTCTTCATCTTCTTTCCGTTATCGGTTACTTCGATGTCCTCGCATTCCCAGCTGCCGATAATGGTTGTCTCCTTTGCTTTTTCTTTATCGGAATTCTTTCCGTCGTCCTTTCCGCCTCCGCCGCATCCTGCAAATGTGAAACACATTCCGAGTACGAGAGCGGCTGCCAGTATCTTCCTTTTCATCGTCGCCACCTTCTTTTCTGTTCGGTCATCTCTCGTGCTTTAACGGAATTTCTGCATTGTCTCCGCATTCATTCGGCCGGAGACAATGGGGTTAGAAAAAGCCATAAACCGCCATCCGGCGATCTATGGCTGCGGACTTACTTGGTGATATCGATTTCCATGGAGTCGGTTTCGTCCCCTGCGAGATTCGCGAATTCTGCTTTTACCGGACTCTTGAGGTTACGCAGCTTGCCGGTGGTCTTCACCTCCAGGGATTTTCCCGGTTCCACATCGGTTCCCATCGCATCATCTACGGCATCGTAGGTATCCTTTACGAACACCGTGCTGTTCTCCAGCTTTTCCCCATCCTGGGTCAGCGCATAATCAAAGGCCCACGTAAAGGATTTTGCTTCCTCCGCGTTGTTGGTGTACTCCCAGATCACCACAATGGCATCGTCTTCATCGCTGTCCTTTACAATCTCATAGCCTTTGAATTCCGCCTTGTAATCCCCAATCTGCATCACGTTGGGATCGGATTTCTCACTTTTCGCACTTTCGGAATCACCGCCTCCTCCGCCGCATGCCGTGAATGAGAACATCAGCATCAACGAAAGCATCAGCATTACTATCTTTTTCATGTCTCTCACCTTCTCTTAAAATGATTCTTTCGAATCTCGGGTTCGATAACGGTTCTCTGTGAAACATACGAAGCACTTCTTGTTTGTGAGAGTATTGTACCAAGTTCTCGCCGGCGGAACATCACCCGAAAGGGTATTTTTCAGGGGGCTTCCATTTTTCGTACCCACGAATACCGTATAAAAAAACGAGCCTCCGGAAGGAAGCTCGTTCATGATATCTTGGACTCCGGCATCACCGGACCATCCTGCGAGACAGTGCGCCGCCGTTATGATAGTAAGGATAGTATTTCAGGTATATTCGAGGAATCCGAAAGAATCCTTCCGGTCGCTGATTGGATACGCCAATTGCATCCCCCAGCCATTCTCCCGGTTTGGCATTTTCCCCATATCCCAAAAGAAGCGACAGCGGATCCACCTCCACTTCATAGTAATATCTTTCCGTCGAAAAATCTGCATTATAATTACGTGCCAAGACTGCAATCTCTCCCAGTTCATAGTAGATTCCCTTGGTATAGTTTATCGTGTAGCGATATTCTTCGGTTTCCCTTTGGAACAGTCCACGAAACGGATGATTAATGTCAATTCCGAACTCATTGGGAAAATCCATACCTGCTCTAACGTCTGCAATATAAGACCCGATATATTCCCGCACAATTTCTTCCGCTTCTTTAAACAGGCCGGATACATCCCGGTATGTTTCGTAAATTAAATCAAACACATCTTCGGGATAACCGAATCCCACCGTTTGCTCGTATAGAACCCGCATCAATTCGTTAGTATAAGATGCTTTCACACTGCAGGAATCTCCAATCCAAAGAATCCGATCTCCTTTCCACTCATCGCTCAGCAAGCTGTGCAGCGCATTTCGCACCTCATTCTCTCTGGACATACACTGATGGAATCTAGCGCCGTAATCAAATGCGGAAGGCTCAATATATTCTCGTTTGTCCACATTGACCCACTTATAATCTTCCCCCATTGCACATTACCGCAACGGAATTCGTACAACTTAAAGGATTCCGCTGCGACTCCTTTCTTGGTTACACCATACCTTGAGTGCATCAGGTTGTCAAGACTCTAGACGATCAGCGAAAGCCTTGATTTGCGACCGGCAAAGGAAGTGGCACTGATTCGCCCGGGGCCGATGGGGCTTCGTCAGCCCGGGCGTGGTGCTTCACTGCCCGCTAGCCCTTATTCCTTCGTCGCCGGGCACCACGTCCCCCGAGCTAATTGGGCCTTCGGCGACCCGGACGTGGTGCTTCACTGCCCGCTAGCCCTTATTCCTTCGTCGCCGGGCACCACGTCAACAGGGCGAATGGGCACCGGTCCGCCCGGGGCGTGGTGCTTCACCGCCCGCTAGCCCTTGTTCCTTCGTCGCCGGGCACCACGTCAACAGGGCGAATGGGCACCGGTCCGCCCGGGGCGTGGTGCTTCACCGCCCGCTAGCCCTTGTTCCTTCGTCGCCGGGCACCACGTCAACAGGGCGAATGGGCACCGGTCCGCCCGGGGCGTGGTGCTTCACCGCCCGCTAGCCCTTATTCCTTCGTCGGCAGGCACCACGTTCCTCAAGCTAGATGGGCCTTCGCCGGCGAAGCATGCCTGGTCCGGCTGCGCTTACACAGATGTTAGAAACGGCGGGGCCGTTTCCTTCTGCTCCCCACAAAAAAGAATCCCCGACGCCGCCTCATCCGCGGTCGTCGGAGATTCCCTCTCACCCTATTCTCTTACTGCATTTATTTACTTTTCTTCCACACAATGGAATTGCCCGCATTCGCATCCACGATTCGATTCACTTCGCTGAACCACATATCCGTCGAAACGGCGCTTCCGCCCTTCTTTCCGAAAATCCGGTCGAAATTGCTCATCTCCAGGCTCAGTTCCACGGTATCCGATCCCGCCTTGGGCGAACCCACCGAAACGACGGCCCGATCCGGCACCTCCAGCGTTATGCAGGAGGCCACTTTGTTGTTCATCAATTGATTGTACTCTTCCCCCTCGAACACGTAGATTCCCTTGGCCGGGGCTTTGGTCCCGTTCACCCCGTAGTAGGTTCGCGCATTGTCGTTTGGAAGTTTATAAAAAGCCATCTTCCGATCCCGATCGATTTTCACATCGTCGAGGTGAACCGAATTCACCTCCACCACCTCCGCACCGCAATCCTCGGCGCTCAACCGAACGTAGGTATGTTCCAGCGCGTACAATCCCAGTCCCACCAGCAGAAGCAGCCCCACCGTGAGCGCCGCCATCTTATAGTTCTGAAAACGCCCCTTGCGCTGTTCCTTCGTAATCTCCTGCACCATCTTGCCATCTCCTTTCACCAGAGCGTCCAGAGAAATATCAAAAGAATCGCTGATAAAAACCAGCATCTCCAGGTCCGGATAGCTTTTCCCGTTCTCCCAATTGGAAATGGTCTGCCGCGTGACACTGCACCGCTCCGCCAGCCCCTCCTGGGTCAGGTTATTTGCTTTTCTCAGTTCCGTAATTCTTCTTCCAAGTTCCATATCCGACGCCCTCTCCCGAAAAATATTTGCAAGATGATTCTGCCTTTATTATAGCCGAAAGTCTATCCAATTACATTTGCATCGCCAATAAAAACAGCGCAAAGAATCTTTGCGCTGCGTTAAAGTCTTAAGTTTCCGGCATTTTCCTACGCATCTACGTACACGGTAAGCGCGACGATTGCGATTGTAATCTCTGTTTTCGGTTTTCCGTTCAAAGCAATTCCCTCCGGATTTGCACCGCCGTGATGCACCTCTGCCTCCACATTCCACCAGTGCAGATAATCCGTTACGACAGCCGGGTCCACTTCTTCCGGGTGGGGCGCATAGATGTCCGCCTTGATAAACGCCTGCTTCTTGCGGTCGGTAATTTCAAAAATTTCGGAGATGCCCGCCATGCAGCAGTGATGGATGGCATCTTCCGTGGCCTTCCGCACCGCATTGTTCTGGTCACCGCCGTGCATATCCACACCCTGTCCGAATTCAATCAGTAATCTCTTCATTGCCATACTATACCTCCTTTGCAGTTTGCATCCACGATTCTTCATTCACTCTGATTCTTGTATATATTATACTCAGTTCTGCAAAACGCACCATCACTTTTTTCGTAGAATTGGCGAATTTCTAACCGTAGCTTTGGCGATGATAGATAAATGACGTCAAGCAAGCCTGATTTCCGGGCATAAAAAAATCGAAGCTTTCGGCTTCGATTTCAAATTCGTGTGGTTGCGGGGACAGGACTTGAACCTGCGACCTCCGGGTTATGAGCCCGACGAGCTACCAACTGCTCTACCCCGCGATATTAAGAATTGGTGCCGGAAACCGGGGTCGAACCGGTACGAGAATCACTTCTCACGGGATTTTAAGTCCCGGGCGTCTGCCAATTCCGCCATTCCGGCGTAAAAAATAAATGGCTCCGAGGGTGGGGCTCGAACCCACAACCTACCGGTTAACAGCCGGTTGCTCTGCCATTGAGCTACCTCGGATTAATTCGTCCCTTATTTGCGACTCCTATAGTATACGTCATTTTGAGCTCCGTGTCAACACTTTTTTTAAATTATTTTTTAAAGTGTTGTTCGTGTTCTCAAATCAAACGCGCTACCAATATATTATACATATTTTCTAGGGCAATTGCAAGACTTTTTTAATTCCCCAGGATAGAAGAGCTGCCGCATCACGGCGACAGCTCCTCCGCAAATTATAAAACCCACTAAGGAAGTAGTGTCTTATTTTGCGCTCTGCATAGCGATGGACTTCTCGGTCGCTGCAGTTACGCCTTCGATAACGGTAGTTCTCAGACCACCCAGCTCCAGCTCTCTAACACCGGCAATTGTAGTACCTGCCGGGGAAGAAACCATGTCCTTCAGCTCGCCCGGGTGCTTTCCGGTCTCCAGAACCATCTTTGCTGCGCCCAGTACGGTCTGTGCAGCGAATGTGTACGCCTGCTTTCTCTGCATTCCACCGTTAACAGCAGCATCTGCCATTGCTTCGATGAACATGAATACGTATGCAGGGCCGCTTCCGCTTACACCGGTAACGATATCGAACAGGTTCTCCGGCATGATTTCAGCCTTACCAAATGCGCTCAGGATGTTCAGTGCGCGCTGAGCTTCTTCCTCAGTTACATATTCGTTCGGGCAAGCAGCGGACATACCCTCTCCAACCTGAGCCGGAGTATTCGGCATAACACGAACTGCTTTTACCGGCTTGCCGAACTGCTCGTCCAGGTATGCCAGAGTTCTGCCGGCACCGATGCTGATGAACAGGTGCTTATCTGTTACGTGCTCTTTGATTCCCTCGATTACGCCGGCATAGTACTGCGGCTTGATGGTCAGGAAAATTGTATCGCAGTTCTCCAGAACTTCAACGTTGCTATCGGTTACATTGATGCCGTTAACTTCCTTTGTCTTCTGTCTGCTTCCTTCGAAAGGATCTGCGCCCCAGATGTCCTCCGGCTTGTACAGGCCGGCTTTGATAATGCCGCCCATCATTGCATTGGCCATTACTCCGCATCCGATAAATCCAAGTTTCATTTCATTCTCCTTTTCTTCACACTTGAGATAGTTAATTGGTTAACACCTTTTATTTATGCCACAGGCGCTCCCGCGAGAGGAACGCCTATGGTAAAAACAATTATATTATTCGAAGGACTGCTCCGTACGTTCAATGATTTCGTCCTGCAGCGGCTTGTCCAGGTTACGGAAGAAGTCACTGTATCCGGCAACGCGGACAATCAGATCCTTGTAATCTTCCGGATGCTTCTGAGCCTCAATCAGTGTCTGACGATCGATAACGTTGAACTGAATGTGGTGTCCATCCATTGCAAAGTAGGAACGAACCAGGCTGGCCATGTTGTTCAATCCTGCTTCTCCGGCAACAACGTTCGGTGTGAACTTCTGGTTCAGCAGAGTACCTGCGGTTGCCATGTGATCCATCTTTGCACAAGACTTGATTACAGCGGTCGGACCGTTGGTATCTGCGGATTTTTCCGGAGAAATACCCTCGGATACCGGCTTATGAGCCTTTCTGCCGTTCGGGGTAGCCAGGATAACGTCACCGAAGTATACGTGGCAAGTGGTCGGCAGCATGTCGATGCCATACTTTCCGCCCTTCATGTTCGGACGGCCAACGATGGTGTCGTGATACAGATCGAAGATTTCTCTCATCAAATCATCGGCATAATCGTCATCGTTTCCGTACTTCGGAGTCTTATCGTGAACCAGGCTGTAGATGTAATCGTAGCCTTCGTAGTTGTGCTCCATTGCCTCGATCAGTTCTTCCATGGTGAAGTTCTTCTCGTCGTATACGTTGTACTTAACGGATGCTACACAGTCGGTAACGGTTCCGATACCAACACCCTGGATGTAGTTGGTGTTGTATCTTGCACCACCGGCATTGTAGTCCTTTGCGTTGGAGATGCAGTCGTTGGTTACTACGGACAGGCACGGTGCCGGCATTTCCTCTGCGTACAGTCTCTCGATTACGTTGTTTCCGCGAATCTTGATGTCTACGAAGTGCTTCAGCTGCTTCTTGAACGCATCCCACAGCTCATCGAAGGTCTTGAAGTCTTTCGCATATCCCAGCTGCAGTCCCAGCTGCTTGCCGGAGTATTCATCAAATCCGTTGAACAGTGTCATCTGGAAAATCTTCGGAATATTCATGTATCCGGTCAGGATATATGCTTCGCTTCCCCATGCACCGGTCTCTACGCAACCGGAGGATCCGCCTCTTCTGGCATCTTCCAGAGATTTTCCGGCATTAATCAGTTCCATAATCTGCGCTTCGGTGTTGTAGAATGCAGGCTGTCCCCATCCCTTTCTGGAAATCTCGCAAGCTCTCTTCAGGAACTTCTGCGGAGTCTTCTTGCTGATGGTTACGTTGGAGTTCGGCTGAACCAGCTTCATCTCGTCCATGCAGTCCAGAATCAGGTAGCTGACATTGTTAACACCGTTCTTGCCTTCCGGGGTTACACCGCCGGTGTTGATGTTGGCAAAGTCGGTATATGTTGCACTCTCTTTCAGGGTGATACCTACTTTTACCGGAGCCGGCTGGTTGTAGAACTTCACCCACAGGCACTCCAGGAGTTCCAGTGCGTGCTCGTCGTCCAGGATTCCTGCCTCTACGTCTGCTTCGTAGTATGGGTTCAGGTGCTGGTCCAGTCTGCCCGGGCTGAATGCGTCCCAAGGGTTCAGCTCAGTGGTTACTGCCAGGTGAGTGAACCAGTACAGCTGAATTGCCTGCCAGAAAGTCTGTGGCTTGTGAGCCGGTACAACTTCCAGATTCTTTGCAATCTGCTCCAGCTCTGCCTTTCTCTTTGGATCGGTCTCCGCTGCAGCCTTCTCAACAGCCATCTCGTGGTATCTTTCACCCAGTGTGATTACTGCGTCGCAGCAGATGTCCATGGCCTTCAGCTCTTCCATCTTGTCGGAAGCTTCCGGATCGTTCATCCAATCCAGAGCGTCCATGGTCTTCTTAATCTTTTCCTTGTAATCCATGTAGCCGGTAGTGAATACCTGCTCGCCGCCGCATGTGTGTCCCGGTCCACGCTGTTCCATGAACTCGGTGAATACGCCGGCTTCATAGCATTCATGCCATTCCGGTGTCATCTTGGACAGCAGCTTCTCACGAATGGTTCTGCCCTTCCAGAACGGGATGATCTCCGCAGCCTGCAGCTTACGGTCTTCTTCGGTGGTGTGGAAGGAAACCAGACTTCTTTCGCTCATAACCTTCATGTCCTCTTCGCTGTGGCAGCACAGTTCCGGGAATGTTGGGGAAGCCTGTGGGTTCTTACCTTTCTCACCCAGAATCAGCTCATCATCGCCGAAGTACAGGGTCTTCTTGGAAAAGTATTCCTTCAGAGTCATCGCTCTCATTACCGGAATAGAATACTTTCCGTCGTTTTCCTTGTAAAAATCAGTTTCGATCTTTGCTCTCTCCAGGTCGATGTGAACCGGTGTGGTTACACTCTGTTCTCTCAGGCGCTGGATTCTCTCGTTCATACCGCGTTTTGCCATTTTCTTAACCTCCGATCTTGGTATTCGCATATCCTGCTTCTTTGAACATCTCCGCAAATTCCTGCATTTCTTCTTTTGTCGGTGCCTGCAGGTCCGCACCTTCATATGTCATTCCGATTCTCGGGTACTTGCTGCATCCGGTGTCATGGTACGGAAGCAGGTTGACCTGAGCTACGTGAACGTTGTTTTTATGAAGGAAATCGATGGTCGCCCGAATATTCTTCTCCGTAGCGTTGACCTCCTTAATCATCGGAATTCGGATGTAAATCCGAGCTCCGTCTGCGCTCAGCCGGCGCAGGTTGTCCAGAATCCGAGCGTTATCTGCCCCCATGTACTTCTTGTGAATCTCCGGATCCATCGACTTTACATCGTACAGGAAGGTACTTACATACGGAAGCAATGCTTGGAATCTTTCGTATGGCGCTTCGCCGCAGGTGTCCACCGTGATATCGATGCCCTGACGATGCAATTCTTTTGCCAGTGCCAGGACGTATTCCGGGTCCACGCTCATGACCTCTCCGCCGGAAAGGGTCACGCCGCCACCGGATTCTTCGTAGAACATCTGATCTTTCAGAAGCTCCTTCACCAAAGGACGAATCTCGTGTTCATGTCCCAGGATATCCCGGATGCTGCTCGGACAGGCTTTCACGCACTTTCCGCAAAGCATGCACTTCAGCGGATTGGTAACCGCCTTGCCGTTTTCGATTTTGATGGCGTCGTTCGGACAGACTCTTGCGCAGAATCCGCAGCCAACGCACTTTGCTTCATCGAACTGCATCTGTGGATTATACTTCTGGGTTTCCGGATTGTGGCACCAAACGCAGTGCAAAGGACATCCCTTGAAGAACACCGTCGTCCGAATTCCATCACCGTCATGCACCGAGAATTTCTGAATATTCGTTATCGCGTGCATCTCTTTATCTCTCTTTCTGACTAAGTTATAGACCGCAGTCTACTTACACCTTGATTATACCCTCTGACAGATAATTGTCAAGAAAAAAACTATAGTTATTCATTATTTTTATAAAGGAATTTCTTGGATTTTTTCGCACTATAGCAGACGGTATAAAAAAAGGATGTCTCGCTGAAAAAACTCAGTGAGACATCCAAATATTCAAGTCGAACGATGCCGATTCTAGCCGAAGTATCTCTCCAGCAGACCCTTGAATGCTTTACCGTGACGAGCTTCGTCGCGAGCCATTTCATGAACGGTATCATGGATTGCATCCAGGTTTGCAGCCTTTGCTCTCTTTGCCAGATCGGTCTTGCCGGCAGTTGCGCCGTTCTCTGCAGCAACTCTCAGCTCCAGGTTCTTCTTGGTGCTGTCGGTAACAACTTCACCCAGCAGTTCTGCAAACTTTGCTGCGTGCTCTGCTTCTTCGTAAGCGGCCTTTTCATAGTACATGCCAACTTCCGGATATCCTTCTCTGTGAGCTACTCTTGCCATTGCCAGATACATACCAACTTCGGAGCACTCGCCTTCGAAGTTTGCTCTCAGATCTGCCAAAATATCTTCGCTTACGCCCTGTGCAACGCCAACTACGTGTTCTGCTGCCCAGCTCATTTCGTCATCCTGCTTTACAAACTTGTCACTGCCTACGTGACATACCGGACATTCTTCCGGTGGCTGATCTCCCTCATGAACGTATCCGCATACCTGACATACCCATTTACTCATAATTCTTACCTCTCTTTCATGAACCTTTTTCAAACTATACTGTATTCGAAAGGTTTACTTTACTTTTCTTGTACAGTTAGTATAATCGTTTCCGCTTTGGAAGTCAACCCCTCTTTTGAATACTTCACGGAATACTCATATTGGATGGTGAAAATGTTTTTATGGCGGGATATCCGGAGGTTAGACGGATTGAACAAAAACGCGTCATACCTTGTTTTACACTTCTAACTGTGGTATTCTATGTAGAGATTATACAGGCAAGACGGGAGGATTCACCACCATGGAAATACGGAAATCATCCGAAGATTATCTGGAAACGATGCTGATGCTCAAGGAACAGAACGGATATGTTCGCTCCATTGACATTGCAAAACATCTGAATGTGACAAAGCCGAGCGTTTCCTACGCTACCAAACGGCTTCGGGAGAACGGCTATATTGAAATGAACAACGATGGGCTGATTACGCTGACCGATTCCGGGATGGCCATCGCTCATAAGATCCTGGACCGCCACAAGATGCTTTCCCAGTTTCTGATTATGCTGGGCGTGGACAAGGAGGTTGCCGACGAGGATGCTTGCAACATCGAGCACGATATCAGCAACGAGTCCTTCGAAGCGATTTGCAATCACGTGGATAATTTCATGTCCGGATGCCCGAGAATCAATTCCTGCGCACCGGATTGCGAAGACCGGACACGGGAGTAGTTGAAACAGGACAAGAAAAGACAAAGCAGAAGGACTTGCTGCCGAATGGTGAATTCGACAGCAAGTCCTTTTCTTTTCCCATTCGGGTCCGGCTAAGGCTCCACCCCCTCCCGTCGCCGGCGTTTTTCGCTGTAAACTTGGTGCAAGCACAACGATACTTCAAGCCTTTGCGGGATTTCTTGCACCAATGTCCGGGTCCGCCGACGGCGTTTTTCGCCTTTGGCTTGGTGCAAGCACAACGGTACTTCAAGCCTTTTCGGGATTTCTTGCACCAAGTCCCGCGCCCGCCGACGGCGTTTTTCGCCTTTGGCTTGGTGCAAGCACAACGGTACTTCAAGCCTTTTCGGGATTTCTTGCACCAAGTCCCGCGCCCGCCGACGGCGTTTTTCGCCTTTGGCTTGGTGCAAGCACAACGGTACTTCAAGCCTTTGCGGGATTTCTTGCACCAAGTCCCGCGCCCGCCGACGGCGGCGGAATGTGTCAAGCAAAAAAACACTGAGTGGCCGAACTCTGAAACTGCTGTTTCGAAGCTCGGCCACTCAATTTTCTTTACATTTTCTATTAAGACAATCCGATAATGGTGCCGTCGGACAGGATATCCATTCCGTTGGCAGCCGGAACCTTCGGCAGACCCGGCATGGTCATGATGGATCCGGTGAGCGCCACGATGAATCCGGCGCCGGCAGATACTTTTACCTCCCGAACGGTGATTCGGAAGTTCTTCGGTGCACCCAGCTTCTTCGGGTCATCGGTGAAAGAGTACTGTGTCTTTGCCACGCAGATCGGCAGGCGGTCCAGGCCCAGCTTCTCCAGCTCCCGAACCTGCTTCAGAGCATCTGCGGTGAAGTCCACGCCATCCGCGCCGTAAATTTCAGTCGCGATGGTGTTCATTTTATCTTCGATGGAATCGTTCACATCATACAGCGTGTGGAAATCGGATTTCTGATTCTCGCAGATGTTGATGACTTCCTTTGCCAGCTCCATTCCGCCTTCGCCGCCTTTTGCAAATACTTCGGACAGAACCACGTCGATGCCCTTTTCCTTGCACAGGTCTCTCAGCAGTTCCAGCTCCGCATCCGTATCGGTTGGGAAACGGTTGATGGCAACCACTGCCGGAACACCGTATTTTGCCACGTTGTCCAGGTGGCGAAGCAGGTTCGCCGATCCGGCTTTCAATGCATCCAGATTTTCCTCTGCCAGGTTGTCTTTTGCCACGCCACCGTTCATCTTCAGCGCACGAACCGTTGCCACGATTACCGCAACATCCGGCTTCAGGCCGGCATACCGGCACTTGATATCGAAGAATTTCTCCGCACCCAGGTCCGCACCGAATCCGGCCTCGGTGACCACGTAATCGCCCAGCTTCAGTGCTGTCTGCGTTGCCATAACGGAGTTGCAGCCGTGAGCGATATTGGCGAAAGGTCCGCCGTGAATAATGGCCGGCGTGTTTTCCAGTGTCTGTACCAGGTTCGGCTTAATGGCATCCTTCAGGAGCAGTGCCATCGCACCGGTCGCCTGCAGGTCGCCGGCGGTTACCGCTTCACCCTTGCTGTTGTACGCAACCACCATTCTGGACAGGCGCGCCTTCAGATCCTCAATGTCCGTTGCCAGGCACAGGATTGCCATGATTTCGGAAGCCACGGTAATGTCGAATCCGCTCTCCCGCATCACGCCGTCGCCCTTCTTGCCCAGGCCGACGATGATGTGGCGCAGGGAACGGTCGTTCATATCCATCACACGCTTCCACACGATTTTCTTCGTTACGATATCCAGCGCATTTCCCTGATGGATGTGGTTATCCAGCATTGCCGCCAGCAGGTTGTGTGCCGAAGTGATGGCATGGAAATCCCCGGTAAAATGCAGGTTGATATCATCCATCGGTACCACCTGGGAATATCCGCCGCCGGCAGCGCCGCCCTTAATGCCGAAGCACGGTCCCAGAGACGGCTCTCTCAGCGTGGTAATGGTCTTCTTTCCCAGCTTGTTCAGCGCCATGGACAGTCCCACGTTCGTGGTGGTCTTTCCTTCCCCTGCCGGAGTCGGGTTGATGGCGGTTACCAGCACCAGTTTTCCGTTGGGACGGTCTTTCAGCCGCTCCAACACATCCGGGCTGATCTTGGCTTTATACTTGCCATACAGTTCCAATTCATCATCCGAAATATCCAACTGTGAAGCGACTTCCACAATTGGCTTCATCTGCGCTTCCTGCGCAATCTGTACGTCTGTCTTCATAGAAAACCTCCTAGATTCGATTCATATAAGTCCTGCGTTTATTCTACCAAAATATGTTATATCATTCAATATAACTACCTAATTTTATTGCATCGAACAAATTTATAACGTTATTCTAAAAACAAAGAGTCTTCACTTTTCGTATGCGGGTCCATTCATTTTTCGCTTTAACAGAAGTCCAGGTCAAAAGGTGTGACTCTAACTACATTCTCTAAAATCCACACATACAGTCTCATATGTCTAGAAATTCGAAGACAGTTCACGCTTTTTGACAGAAAATGCAGATTCTGCGTGAACGTAATTCGCGGCTTTTGCAGGATTCTAATTTGGGAACGACAGATTCCCACTAGCGATTCACGCCAAAATAAGGATTCCCTCCCCAAAAGCGTGAACTTTTTTTAAGGATGGGTTGCACGGAGAAAATTACATGGCAAAACCGTGTATTACCAAAAAAGTGTTCACGCTGATTCACCGGAATTGTAAAACGTGAATTGAAAAAGTAAGTTCTGCTTTTGTTCCGGCGGAACTGGATTTTAAATTTGCAAATTCAGACAGGAAG
>CAKQWJ010000038.1 GCA_934278925.1 uncultured Clostridia bacterium
TAGCCCCCCTACCAGAATTTACTTTTGCAAAGCGGAAAGTTTTTGGCTGAACTGGAACTTACTTTTTCAATTCACCGTTTCAAAAAAGTCGTCAATGTTCTCCAAGAGAATACTTCTCAATCAAAATAAGTATACCATATCAGCTTCATTACATTTAGGAATTTTGAGGTCTGTAAACTTTGCATAAGAAGTAATGTATGCAATCACCAGAATGCAAAATTAGAGCGGCCATCGGGTCGTATTGTGAAGTTGGTGTGAAACGTTATGCATATTGCCGTCGGAACCTGCTTTTTGCGCTAACATTTTTAAAACGAAGCAACGAGCTGGTGTGCAGCGACTGTGCTTCAGACGAGTTTGGCATAAAAATAGTGGGTTTTTCAAGAAAATCCGGTGGTATCTAATAAGATAATCTATTGCTGTCTACTGTTTTCTCTAATTGTCGAAAAAAACTGCCACCTCGACGAAAATGTTGTGCAGATTGGTTCTGGATTGCCAAAAATGCACAACACTTCACGTAAACTTCATAATGCTTTGATTGATTCGGTGCAGGTATGTTATTCTTTCCGCACCCATTTGAGCAGCTGGATAATCGGCAGGCTGGCAAAGGCATACAGATACACCGTGCCCAGCTGCGCCATGCTCAGCGTCTCCACCTTGAACACCGTTTCCAGACCCGGAACAGTAAGCACCGCCGTTATCAGTGCCGCCCCAAGAAGAAAGGCCCCCAGCAGCCACTTATTGTTGAAGAACTTTTTCGTAAAAATCACCGGATGGTCCGACTTGCAGTTGAAGCCGTGGAACAGGCGGGTCAGGCACAGGGTTCCGAACGCATAGGTGCTTCCAAGCAGTGCGCCGTTCTGATGGTATCCGGTTAAGAATGCAATCATGGTCATGGCTCCGATGACCAATCCGTCCAGCGCGATTTTACTCAGGAATTTCCCGGTCAGAATGGATTCCTTCGCCGCCCTTGGCTTGTCCTTCATCACTTCGTTGTCGGAAGGCTCCACGCCCAGCGCGATGGCCGGAAGACTGTCGGTGAGAAGGTTGATGAACAGCAGATGTACCGGTGCAAAAGGAACCGGCAGTCCGGTCACCGATGCAGTGAGAACCGCAAGAATTGCCCCGAAGTTCCCCGACAACAGGAACTGAATAGCATTTTTGATATTCTTGTACAGATTCCGTCCATTTGCCACCGCTTTCACGATTGTTGCAAAATTGTCGTCGGTGAGAACCATGGCGGCGGCATCTTTTGCCACCTCCGTTCCGGTCACGCCCATGGCAACCCCGATATCCGCCTGCTTCAGTGCGGGCGCATCGTTCACGCCATCCCCCGTCATCGCCACAATCATTCCACGCTCCTGCCATGCCCGCACAATCCGAATTTTGTGCTCCGGAGAAACCCTGGCATATACGGAAATTCCGGGAACAAAATCTCTCAGCTCTTCATCACTCATATCCTCGATGTCCGCGCCTTCACAGGCTTCGGAAAGATCCTGAAGAATGCCGATTCTTTTCGCGATGGCCGCGGCGGTAATCTTGTGGTCTCCGGTAATCATCACCGGCCGAATTCCTGCTTTTATGCATTCCGCCACGGCATCCTTGGACTCTTCCCTCGGCGGATCCATCATGGCGATCAGCCCCAGGAACACCAAATGGTTTTCATCTTCCAAAGTCAGCACATGGCCCTCCGGAACCTGCCGATAAGTGAACGCCAACACCCGCAATCCTTCCATGGAAAAATCCCGGTTCTGCTGCCGAATTATTCTTTTATCCTCATCGGTGATCTCCCGAATACCTTCGGCGGTCTGAATACGCTCCGACAACTCCAGCAGTCGGTCCACGTCGCCTTTTACGATCATGCGGGTCTCACCATCGATGGAATGGAGAGTCGACATCATTTTTCGGTCGCTGTCAAAAGGAAGTTCGCCTTCTCGCGGGTATTCCGCCCGTACCGCCGCCGTTTCAATCCCGTATCGGCTGCCCAGGTTAATCAACGCCGTCTCCGTCGGGTCTCCGATTTCCACTCCATTTTCGTTGGTGGAATCATTGCACAGAATGCTGCAATCCATCAATGATCGCTGCGCCGGATCGTCCACATCAATTTCGGCTGCAGAAATTCTCTTCCCCTCCACGTAGTAATCTTCCACCGTCATTTTGTTCTGCGTCAGAGTTCCGGTTTTGTCCGAGCATATGACGGACACGCTGCCCAGGCCTTCCACCGCCTGAAGCTTGCGGATTATCGCGTGTTCCTTCGCCATTTTCTGTGTCCCAAAAGAAAGTACGATTGTCACGATAGAACTGAGGGCCTCCGGTATTGCCGCAACGGCAAGCGCCACGGCAAACATGAATGCACTGCCAATGTTCTCTCCGCGGAAAACATTGATGGCGAAGAGAATTCCGCAAAATACCAGAATCAGCACGGACAGCTTCTTGCCGAAATCCTCCAGATTTGCCTGAAGCGGGGTCTGTTTCTCCGAAGTCGACTTCAGAAGTCCGGCAATTCTGCCCACCTCCGTCTCCATACCGATATCCGTTACCACCGCTTTCCCGCGTCCGTAGGTGACGAAGCTTCCGGAGAACAGCATGTTGGTTCGATCGCCCAGGGGCACATCTTCCGAAATCACCGCGGTGCTTTTTTCCACCGCAAGGCTTTCTCCGGTAAGCGCACTCTCATTAATCTTGAGGCTTGCATTTTCGATCAGCCTTCCATCTGCCGGAACCATGTCCCCCGCTTCTAGGAGAATCACATCTCCCACCACAAGCTCTCTTGCAGGAATTATGACGGCGGCACCATCCCGCAACACCTTCGCTTCCGGTCCCGAAAGATTTTTCAAGCTCTGCAGCGACTGCTCCGCCTTTACCGTCTGCACCGTTCCCAGAATGGCATTAATGGTAATGACAATGACGATGACCGCCGCACTTTCCGCATCTCCAAGAATGCCGGATATGATTGCCGATGCAATAAGAATCAGCACCAGAAAATCTTTATACTGTTCCAGAAAAATCTGCGGGATGCTTTTTTTCTTCCCTTCTGCAAGTTCATTCCATCCACACCGTTCTCTGTTTTTGCTCACTTCCTCTCCGGTGAGACCGGTCTCCCTGCTGTTCACGCGTTCAAGAACCGTCTTCGCCGTCTCCTGATAGTATTTTTTCATAATTTTGCCTCCTCTTTTTCCAAGAATTCACGGACTGAATTTCCTGTGCAACGGAGCGAATCTTCTGCAAAATGATATAAAAAAAGAAACCTCTACTGCACAACAAAACATGCAATAAAAGTCTCACCAATTCCTTGAGGCACCGGATGCTTCCATCGTACTGACGACGCCACAAACGCAAATATATACGTAGGTTACTCCCCTTTATTATTAGCGCAATTATATATTCTCTCCACCGAATCTGTCAAGTCCCTTTGCGAGAAAAACCGGATTGCAAATGCAACCCGGTCACCGGTTCATCCTAGATAAATGCAGCCATGTACAACGGCAGCGTGATAATGCGATCGTCACTTACACCTATATTTCCGTCTGCAAACTTGTAGCCACAAGGAATACTTTTATTTTTTTTCATTACCGACTTCAGTGAATTTGCCTTTCCCTGTCCGCTCTTTACTTCAATCGGAAGAACACTTCCATCTTTCTGAATAATCACATCAATCTCCTTTTGAGATGTATCATTTTTATAGAAATACAGATTATGTCCCTTTTTATAAAGTGCATCTGCCACTGCACATTCGTATATGCCGCCTTTTGAATTTCCCTCTAAGGTATTTTCTACAATATGCTGCTTCAATGAAAAATCTTTCATCGCCATCAGCAACGACAAGTCTGTTGTATATGCTCGAAAAAAATCGTCTCGTGCATAATCTTCTAAATCAAATTTGATATCTGTCACACGCTTGCAAATATGTATCATATCCGCCCGAAGCAGCCACTCGATACTGGAATAGTACTTTTGTGCCCGTCCTCCACGTTCCACCTCTTTATACTGGAACTTGTGATTTTCTTTGTCCAACAGCTGTTTTGCTAGTGAAAGATAGCATTTTTCTGCTTTTACCTTTTCTTCCGCAGTTGCATAATGTGCAATATCGTACAGATATCCTTGCAAGAGATTTCTTTGAATCCGATCCACATCTCTGAAATCTCTTGTATCTGCATATTTTGAGACCGCTTCCGGCATACCGCCGATTGCGACATACTGTCTGTAGAAAGCCATCATTTGAGAATGGATGGCCTCAGGAATTGCAGTTCTCGATTCGAGATAACCACAAAGGGTTTCAATCATATCTTCAGTTATCCCCATGCCCCAGAGAAATTCTTCAAAATCAAGTCCATCCATTTTAAGATAATCCACGTAACCCACCGGATAGGATGAAGCTCGTTTATAATCGATTCCCAAGAGCGAACCGGAGGCAATTACATCGAAGCGGTTATCTAAGGCCCAGAATTTAAGCGAAGTTAATGCCTCTTGGCACTCTTGAATTTCATCCAGAAAAATCATGGTTTTTCCCGGCACAATCTTCTTTTCCGGAAATCGAAACCGCATCGCCATCACCATATTATCGACCGTGAGATCCCCGGAAAAAATATCCCTTGCAGAAGGCATCTGTTTGAAATTGATTTCCACATATTCTTCGTAGTTCTCTTCCGCAAAGCGTTCAATTATATATGTTTTTCCCGTTTGTCTCGCACCCTGCACTACAAGGCACTTTCTATCCTTTGATTCAACCCATTTTTTGATATCCTTTGTCGCTTTTCGTCTCAGCATACAGTCACCTCATCAACATTTTTAGATATAAAAATGTACCTTACATCAACATTTTTAACTACAAATATGACTTCTTTATCAACATTTTTGTATATTATATCATTAAAGATTTTATCATAAAAGTCAAATTTAAATGTTATGCGGTTTTGGGCTGAAAAACCGCCATCAACATTCCACGGCGACTTTAATCACACCATCCCGCTTATTCTCGAACAACTCATAGGCCTCATCAATCCGGCGAAGAGGATAGATATGAGTAATCAGCGGCTCGGTGTCGATTTTTCCCTGCGCAATCAGATGCAAGGTTTCCTCGCAGTCACAGCCGTCTACGCCTCCGGTTTTAAATGTGAGATTCTTTCCGTACATCTCCGGTAGCGGAAGGATCTGTGGCTTATCATAAAGAGCCACCACCGTCACGATACCGTTCGGCCGAGCACATTCCCATGCCAGCCGGAAGGTGGAGTCCGCTCCCGCAACCTCCAGAACCACATCCGCACCGCCGTGTTCGCTGTTCTGCAGCACGTATTCCCGGCACTTTTCCGGAGTTACGGTCTTCACTTCCGGGTAATGCTCATTTATAAAACGAATTCTCTCCGCATCTTTCTCGCACACGATGATATTCTTCGGCTCCTTCAGTATCACGCTAATCAATGTGCAAATTCCGGTAGGGCCGGCCCCGATAATCAGCACGGTATCTTCCTCCGTAATCTCGGAAATTCGCGCCGCCCAGTAGCCGGTAGCCAGAACATCGCCCACCAGAAGTGCCTGACGGTCCGTCACCCCATCCGGAATCTTGTTCAATCCCTGATCCGCAAAAGGAACCCGCACATATTCCGCCTGCCCTCCATCAATCCGACATCCCAGCGCCCATCCGCCGTTCTCATCGGTACAGTTATTCACAAATCCCTTCTTGCAGAAAAAGCATTCGCCGCAAAAGGTCTCCACATTCACGGTGACCCGGTCTCCCGGCTTCACATGCGTTATCCGCTCTCCCACGGATTCCACAATTCCTACCATCTCATGTCCCACGGTAATTCCCGGCACCGCCCGCGGAACGCTTCCGTGCTTGATGTGCAGATCGCTGGAGCAAATGCTGGCCAGCGTCACCTTCACGATGGCATCCCGATCGTGTAAGAGCACCGGCTTTTCTTTTTCCCGCAATTCGAACTTTCCTTCTGAAACATATGTATACGTCTGCATATTCAATCCCATCACTTTCTAAAAATAATTTCACTTTGTATCTCAAATTTTGTTCTTCGAATGTTATCAGAATACCATATTTTTCCGTTTTTCTCCATAACGAAACGGGGACCCCGCCGAAGCAGAATCCCCGTCTCAATTTAAGAACGCTTTCTTATATGAAGGTACTTATTTAAAATATCCGTCTTCGTTCCGACCGATTAGCCCAGCAGCAGCAAACTGAATACCAGTGTGAAGAGGGCTACGGTCTCGATAACACCGATAACGATGAAGTAGTTCGCAGTACCCTTTCCGGTTGCACCCAGTGCATCTGCAGCTGCAGCGGCGCATCTGCCCTGGAACAGAGCGGACATACCGATTGCCAGTCCACCAAATACGCCAACCCAGAGAGCCAGGGACGGATCGCAGTTAGCACTCTTAATGAAGTTCATCAGAAGGAATCCGTAAATGGTCTGTGTCAGAGGCGCACCGGCGAATGCGATCATGATGAACGGAGCCTGCTTGCCACTTGCGTAGCACTTCTTCCATGCTCCTACGGAAGACATACCTGCAAAACCTGTACCGAATGCGGATCCAGCTGCGGAAAGACCAAGGGCTGCTGCCATACCAAGAAATGCGATGTTCATAATAATTCTCCTTTTCTAAATTACATCAGAATCATTTATAATTTACATTTAGAATCTTTATTTGATGACCTTTTTGTGTTTCTTAAAAGGTTCATACGGAATACCTGTCCACTCCAGGCCAACCTGGCCGGAGAACTCCAGTACGTTCAGACGAACGCCGTGAACGACTACGGACAGGAAACACATAACGATGTTCAACGCGTGTCCGATAAAGAATACCAGCGCGCCGACAATCACCAGCGGTCCGCCGAAGCCGGCCGCAATACCGTCAAAGCTCTGAGAAATAGCCAGTCCGGCCATTCCTACTGCGAAGAGTCGGATATAACTCATGATGTTTCCGAAACAGCTGATGGTGTCCAGGAATACGGTGAAGATGTCCGAAAGTCCGGACTTCAGACCCTGTCCAAAGGTTTTGTCCGGGGACATTCCACCGAACAGAACAACCATTGCAAAGGCCACGCCAACGCCGACTGCAACCGGTGTCATTGTAATCTTCTCTCCGATAACCAGATTCAGGCAGAGCATGTACAGCGATACAATCGCAATCAGCCATCCCAGGTCTGCCAGCCAGCTCAGGTTCTTCTCCGAAATCTTCTTCTTTACGGAAATCAAGCTTCCCAGGCACATCTGAATCGCACCCACCGAGAACGAGAATTTCATTATCATGTTCTGCTGGGTGGAAGCACTTACGTTGAAGTATTCCGGATAACTTGCCATGCTTGGAATTACCAAGGATTTCAAGAACGGAACCTTCATCGCGCTCTCCAGACCGAACCAAGTGCCGGTGATTGCACCCCAGACGATTGTTGCAAAAGAAAGAACGAACAACAGATAAGTTGCCGTATTCTTTTTCTTCGTCTTCGCGACGTATCCGATGGTGCCAATGAGTATCAGCACACCGTACGCACCGTCGCCCAGAATCATTGCAAAGAACAATGTGAAGAACAACAGGAACCACATCGAGATATCACTCTCTCTGTATCCCGGGAGAATTCCCAGGATGTTGTACAGCGGTTCAATGAGTCCGGAAACCTTGCCGAATTTCAGCTTGGTCGGAATCTTCTCATCATCGGCATCCACGCTCTCAATCGCATAGGCCCAGCCGTTCTCTGCAGCGGATACTTTGAATTCATCCACATCTGCTTCCGGCACATATCCGGACAGCCATACGAAACGATCGTCACTTCCGGCAGTCTGGCTGGCAGAAGAATAATTCGCTTCATTCTGTGCCACCAGCATTGCGGCATTAAAGCTATCCATATGCAGCGCCGCGTCCTTCAGCGTCTCAATGCTCTTGTCGATGCCGGCTTGACAATCCGCTTCCGCAGCAGCGAGCTCTTCCGCTCCCTTTTCCGGAAGGTCGAACTCACTCGCGCCGAATTCCGGCGGAAGCGCTCCGATGGAAGCAATCAGCACTTCCTTCTTGATGTCCTTCAGATGAATCACCTGACGCTCTTCATCTGCCGCCAGGGTCGCATAGGTGTTCGCCGGTACGCGGTAAAAATAAAGATCGTATTTGCGGTCCTTAAGCAGTTCAAGGTCTTCCGAGGTAATATCCCCCCAAGGAGAAACTCTCTCAATCTCTGCGTGAAGAACCGACAGTTCTTGCTCGAGAGCTGCCTTTCTCTCAACGGCACCCTTTACCTCACCGTAGAACTTCTCGAACTCTTCGCCTTGAAGCAACGGCTTCGCCGTCAGGTTCTTCTGTTCTTTCTTGTCCGGGAGATATTCTGCAAGGGATGCGGTCAATCTGGACAGTTCGGTGAACTTCTCTGTCACGGCATGAACCGCGCCCTTCTTCTCAGCGATATGCATCACGCCGAGTTTTTCAAGTCCATCGAGCATCTCTTTCTTCCGTGAAAGCGATGACACGACGTAGACCATTTTCATTTTCTCTATCATTGTGCCGCCTCCACCAATTTTTTCTTTGAAATCTTTCCGCGAACAACCGCCGCTGTCTGCTGGTCGCCCAGGTATACTCCGATTACTCGGATGTTTTCCTTGGCTTCCGGAATCTTAACCTTCTCGAACAGGTTTACTCTCTGGGATGTGGACCGAAGTTCTTTTTCCAGAAGTGCTTCCTGCTTCCGAAGGGTGGAAACCAGTGCATCCAGCCGCGCGATTTCGCGTAGTTTTACCAGTGCAGTATCAACCCACAGAGGATAGTCATCTACATCATACTCAACATCCTTGAATTTCAGTTCCTCGAATTTCGGAACCGTAACTCCGGCGATGTTTTCGTTTCTGCAGATTACCGTCTCTGGCTGAACAAGTGTGTCAATACTCTTGTCCTCGTCGAAGATCGCATTTTCTGCAAATACAGCTACCCAATCATCGAGATTACCAATCATCTGAACACGTTCAGCTTCCTTCTGTGCCAATTCAGCTCTCGTCGTCATGATTACCTGCTGAAGCTGCTGTTTCTTGAGCTGCAGGGTTGGCAAATAGCGCTGATACTGTTTCAGAAGGTCCTTCTGCACTTTCTGTTCATTTTTAGTAAGTTTGATAGCCACTGTCTGCTCCTTTTAGTCCAGTGCTTCTTTCTTCGGCCATCTTTCCTTAACCAGACTTGTCTTGAGACCGGTTTCATTCGGCTCAAAGCATTCCGCAAGAATTTCCCAGCCAAGATCGAGCGCATCTTCAAGAGGAATATTTACACTAAGATCCATCAGCTTCTCTTCGAAAAGTTTTCCGAATTTCAGAAGCTTATCGTCCCATTCAGTCATAAGGAATCCCATGGATTTCTTCTCCAAACTTTCCTTATACTGTGCATACAGCTTAATCATTCCGTCCATTACAGCACGATGGTCATCTCTTGTCTTTCCGTTTACGTTCTGCTTCAGTCTTGAAAGCGAACCGAATGGTTCAATGTGTCCATTCTTCAGATAGTACTGACCCTCTGTAATATATCCGGTATTATCCGGAACCGGGTGAGTGACATCATCGCCCGGCATCGTGGTTACGCCGAGGATGGTAATGGATCCGGCACCCTCAATGTCCACCGCCTTTTCATAACGAGAAGCAAGGCTGGAGTACAGGTCTCCCGGATATCCACGGTTGGATGGTACCTGCTCCATCGTAATCGCCATTTCCTTCTGGGCATCGGCGAAGTTGGTCATATCGGTGAGCAGTACCAGAACTCTCTTTCCTTCCAGCGCGAACTGCTCTGCAACTGCCAGAGCCATGTCCGGTACCAGAGTACATTCTACGATTGGGTCGGATGCGGTGTGAATGAACATTACGGTATGTCCCATTACACCGCCCTTTTCCAGGGTATCTCTGAATGTCAGGTAGTCATCGTACTTCAGTCCCATTCCTCCCAGGAGGATGACATCAACTTCTGCCTGAAGAGCGATTCTTGCCAGCAGCTGGTTGTATGGTTCACCGGAAATGGAGAAGATTGGGAGCTTCTGGCTCTCAACCAGGGTATTGAACAGGTCAATCATCGGAATACCGGTACGAATCATTTTGTTCGGGAGAATACGCTTCGACGGGTTGAAAGAAGGTCCGCCGATTGGAATCATGTTCTCCGTCAGAGCCGGACCGTTGTCTCTCGGTACGCCGGCACCGTCAAAGATTCTTCCCAGAAGATTATCCGAGAAGGATACCATCATTGGCTTTCCGAGGAAACGAACCTCATCGCTGGTTCCGACACCCTGAGCACCCGCAAATACCTGCAGGGACACCATGTCCTTGTCCAGCTTAATTACTGTCGCATAACTGTCACCAACAAGAGCCAGGTCTCCGTATTTAACACCTTCCGCTCTTACTGTAACTACGTTACCGACAATAGATTCAATTTTCGTATATACTTTCTGCATCTTATTGCCTCCTAGTTAACCGCTTTAGCGAGGTAGAAATCTGAAACCTTCTGCTTCTGTGCCTCGAATTCCGGTGTACCGAAGACGGTTCCGTGCCAGTCAAGGAATTCCTGTCTAAGCTGATTGAAGAAAGATCTGATTTCCTTCTTATCCTGCAAATCATAGGTTTTATTAATTACGTCGTACATCATGTCGAACTCGATACGCTGTCTCTCCGGAGAGCATGCTGCGTCGATTTCATCGAAGGAGTTCTGCTGGAGGTATACGGCATCCAACAGCTCGCCCTTCTGATAGAATGTGTAATCCTCTGAGGATGTACCTTCTTCGCCGACAACCTTCATCATCTGGTTAACTTCTACGCTCTTTCTGAGAATGGAGCGTGCCTTCTCTACTCGATCCATATCTACTACGCCGGTATACTTGGACCAAGAATCAATTGGGTGAATTGCCGGATATTTACGTGCATCGGAACGCTCTCTTGTCAGACCGTGGAATGCACCGACTACCTTCAGGGTCGCCTGAGTAACCGGTTCTTCGAAGTTACCGCCGGCCGGGGATACCGAACCGCCGATTGTAACGGAAGCAATTCGTCCGTCGTTCAGTCTTACCTTTCCGGCTCTCTCATAGAATGCCGCAATGGTGGACTCCAGATATGCCGGGAATGCTTCTTCGCCCGGGATTTCTTCCAGACGGCCGGACATCTCTCTCATTGCCTGTGCCCAACGGCTGGTGGAGTCGGCCAGGAGCAGTACGTCCAGACCCATCTGTCTGTAATACTCTGCGAGGGTTACTGCAGTATAGCAGGAAGCCTCTCTGGCTGCTACCGGCATGGAGGACGTGTTACAAATGATGATTGTTCTCTCCATCATGGAACGACCGGTCTTCGGGTCTTCCAGTTCCGGGAATTCCTTCAGAATTTCTACAACCTCGCCGGCACGCTCTCCGCAGGCTGCCACGATAACGACGTCCGCTTCACCGTTCTTCGCCTCACTGTGCTGGAGTACGGTTTTTCCTGCACCGAACGGTCCCGGGATACAGAATGTTCCGCCCTTTGCAACCGGCAGGAATGTATCGATTGCACGGAGCTGAGTTACCAGCGGTTCATCCGGACGAAGTCTTTCCTTGTAGCACTTGTTTGCCTGTTTAATCGGCTGTGTAATAACCATGCTCAGGTTCATCTCTTCCCCCTTGCTGTTTTCAATTACACAGATTGTTGAACGAACGTGGTGCATACCCGGTTCAACGATGGATTTCACCTTCCAGTCGGTTCCCTTCAGTGTGAACGGTACCATAATCTGGTTGGTGAACTGGAATTCCGGTACGCTGCCGATAATGGTTCCGGCTTCTACCGAATCTCCTACCTTTACGCAAGGAGTGAAGTCCCATTCTCTGTCCGGAATCGGATCGAGGTACACACCTCTTTCCAGGAAGAAGCCACACTTCTCCGCCAGTTCCGGAAGCGGATTCTGAAGACCATCGAATACCTGTGTCAAGAGTCCCGGTCCCAGCTCAACGCTCATCAGCTCCCCTGTAAACTCTACAGGATCGCCAACCTTGATACCATTGGACATCTCGTAAATCTGCATGCTGGCAATTCCGTTATTGACACGAATAACCTCACCCTTCAGACGCTTTCCGTCAACGAGGATGTACGCTACTTCGTTTTTACGAACGGCACTTTCAAACTTTACGTTTGCAAGGTTGCCGTTAATGCCAGTCACATAACCTGTTACTGTTTCCATTTGCATATCTCCTGTTATAAGTTATAAACGCTCTGTTGTACATTATCGAAGAGACGCTTGAATTCCGCCTCTCCCTTTTCCTTAACAAAGCAACTCTGGCGTTCCAACAATTTTAATTTGATCGCATATCCGAACAAGCACACGTCATCAAAAAAGTGACCGCCGGTGTAGTAATCCAGTGCTTCGAACTGGCGCACCAGAAGAAGCTTCTCTGCTTCCAGCGGATTTTTCGCGGTGATTGCAGCCTGTGCAATCTGTGTACTTTCCGGATCCTTCTCATATTCAGCCTGATAGGACTTTCCAAGAGCGGCGCTTCTCTGAGCGTTCAGCTCTCTGAACAGACCCGTGTAGAATCCGGACCATTTCTTAAGGAGCGGGCCCTCTGTAGAATCGAGAGTCAGATTTTTCAAACGCTCCAAGGTCTTATCACTTACGTTGTCCTCACACATTGCGATGAATTCATCGTAGGTGATTGGCATCTCTTCGTTCGCAGAAAGTTCCGGCAGGCTTGAAATTAAGTAGTAATACGAAGCCATACTCTACCTCCTGGTTCTTAGAAATCCATCTCTCTGAAGTAAGGCATCAAGAGCTGCATAATCTCCTCATCGGTGCAATCGAAGTAACCGGAACCGTCCTTTGCGGCAAGCTTGAATCCGGAAGCAACTCCCTTTCCAACCTTGACCTCAAGACCCTTCTGGATTTCCTCCGCAAGCGCAGCCTTCAATTCATCGGTGACTTCTGCCACTTCTGCTGCATACTGAGACACATCTTCGCCATTGACAACGGCTTTGATCAGCTTACCCAGAGCTTCACCCTTCAGGTCCTCGCGAACCTTCGCCTCCAGGATTCTGCCAACTTCATCCAGTACTTCCTTCTTAAAGGAAATCAGGGCATCTCTCTTTGCCTGCTCGGCATTCTCGATAGCACCCTCTCTGAGTGTTTCAATTTCTCTTGTGGCAGCTTCCTTCGTTGTCTTGGCCTCTGCATTTGCATTGGAAATAATCTCCTCCGCCTTTTGCTTGGCTTCAGCGATAATCTTCTCTGCCTGTTCATTGGCTGCATCGACACCCTCTTTGCGGATGGATGAAACCAAATCGTGAATCTGCAATTCCATAGACTGTTAACCTCCTGTTCTATGCGCATTCCACGTTTTCCGATATCTGTAGAACCAAATGCCTGAAAACAATACTTATGCATAACATTTTTTTCTGATTATAGCACCAATTCATACCCTCGTCAAAAGGGTCAAACCCTCGAAAAACAGATAGTTTGTTAAATAATTATTACACTTTTATTAATTAAAATTTTCTTTGCTATAAAAATTTTTAATACCGGGTTTCATATTCGTTTAAAAATAGGTTTCATTGCTTTTTCTATTCTTCACATTCTTCACACGTTGTTCACACCAAGCGAAATCTTTTTATACTCACACCTATATAGTTAATTAATTGTCCATTTCCCGCCGAAAAATAGCTATATGTTTAAAAAAGGATACAAGAGATTTAAAAAAATGACACTTTTTAAAGGTTCTTCACGAATTTTTGTGGGATTAAAATCGAAATCGAAATAAATAATTAGGCATTGAAAAAGAGCATTGGAT
>CAKQWJ010000039.1 GCA_934278925.1 uncultured Clostridia bacterium
CTTCCTGTCTGAATTTGCAAATTTAAAATCCAGTTCCGCCGGAACAAAAGCAGAACTTACTTTTTCAATTCACGTTTGACAATTTCGCTCGATTAGCGTGAATGGATTTCCGGCGATACACGGTTTTCACATGCAATTCCTTGTGTCAAAAAAATTCTAAAAAAAAAAGTTCACGCTTTTTGAAGCCGATTGCTTATTTAGCGTGAAGTAAAGACCGCAACCAGTCGTTTCATAATTAGAATTCTGCAATTCCGAAGAATTCCGTTCACGCTAAATCCGAGTTTTTTGTCAAAAAGCGTGAATCGCCTTTGAAATTCCAGACATACGAGATTGTACGAGCACAACATGGATAATATGATTAGATGCGCAAACCGGGCGGCCCGCCGGGCCGCCCGCCCGACCGCCGGGCCCGCCGGGAAAAGTAAGGCGCCGGGCGGGCAGAATAATATAAAACCATTCACAAATATTGTTAAATCTGATATAATAAATTGGAAAATTTAGTGTCGAAACATAAAAATATATATTAAAAAGGGAGATAGAAAAATGGGAACACTATATCGTTTTGATTCGGATGTGGATACGGATCAGATTATTGCATCGCAGTACCTGCTGTATCCCACCATTGAGGAGATGAAGGGGCATACCTTTGAATCCCTGGCTCCGGAATTCGCCGGCAAGGTGAAGCCGGGAGATTACGTGGTGGCGGACGAGAATTTTGGCTGCGGGTCTTCTCGGGAGCAGGCGCCCGGCGTGCTGAAAGCGCTGGGGGTGAAGGCGGTCATCGCCAAATCCTTTGCCCGGATTTTCTACCGCAATTCCATCAATATCGGCCTGCCGGTCATCGTGTGCAAGGATTTGCACGACTGCGTGCAGGACGGGGATGAGATGGAACTGGACCTGGATGCGGGAACGGTGACCAGCGGCGGTCGTACCTACGAGTGCACCAAGCTGCCGCCGTACATGCAGAAGATTTTGGATCAGGGCGGTCTAATCGCTTCTTTGGATGAAGCGTAGCGCCGGAAACCTGAGGACGAGACGGGATTATTTTTAGCAGAAGCAGACAGGGAGACAGAGAAAAATGGGAATGACGATAGCAGAGAAAATCATCGCCCGGGCAGCCGGGGTGGACGCCGCGAAGGCCGGTGAAATTCACGTGGTGACTTTGGATTACATGCTGAGCAACGACGGCACCACACATCTGACCATTGATAAATACAACAACTTGAAGAATCCGCACATTGCAGATCCATCCAAACTGGTGTGGGTGGTGGACCACAACGTGCCGTGCGACAGCGTGAAGACGGCGCAGTCCCAGAAGAAGATGCGGGATTTTGCCCGGGAGCATGGAATCGATTTCTACGAGGGCGAGGGCATCTGCCACCAGGTGATGGTGGAAAAGTACGTTCGGCCGGGCCAGCTGATTTTTGGGGCGGACAGCCACACCTGCACCTACGGGTGCCTGGGGGCTTTCGGAACCGGCGTGGGGTGCACGGATTACCTGTACGCCATAGTGACGGGCAAATCCTGGGTGATGGTGCCGGAGACCCTTCGGTTCAACCTGACCGGTGCGCTTCGGAAAGGCGTGACCGCCCGGGATGTGATTCTGACAATTATCGGAAAAATAGGCGCCAACGGCGCTAACTATAAGGCCATGGAGTTCGCGGGGCCGGGATTGGCGGGACTGTCCGTCAGCGACCGGTTCGTCCTGTGCAACCTGGCGGTGGAAGCCGGGGCCAAAACCGGACTGATGCCGGTGGACGAGGTGACTTTGGAGTACCTGAAGGCGCACGGCCGGGAGCCGGTGGCTTGCTATGAGAGCGACCCGGATGCGGAATTCGCCAAGGTGTATGACATCGACCTTTCGGAGATTCAGCCGGTGGTGGCCAAACCGCATTTTGTGGACAACCTGGCGCCGGTATCGGAGGTAGCGGGAACGAAGATTCACGAAGCGTTCCTGGGTTCCTGCAGCAACGGACGGTTGGAGGACCTTCGACTGGGAGCCGAGGTTATCAAAGGAAAGAAAGTGGCGGATGGAGTTCGGTTTCTGGTGGTGCCGGCCAGCCGGGATATCTATAACCAAGCGGCCAAAGAAGGGATTCTGGACACCTTTATGGAAGCCGGTGCCATCGTGATGAATCCCAACTGCAGCGTGTGCTGGGGCAGCTGTCAGGGCGTAATCGGAGAAGGAGAGGTGCTGATCAGCACGGGAACTCGGAACTTCAAGGGCCGGGCCGGCGACCGGAATTCCTTCGTCTATCTGGCGAATGCGGCGACGGTGACAGCATCGGCGGTGGCCGGTGAGATTGCGGAAGCTTGTTTTTAGGGAGAAAGAGAGTAATATAATGGAACATTTTAGCGGAAAAATATACACCATGGGGGATGATATCGATACGGATATCATCATGCCTACGGAATACCTGGCCCTCCCGTCCGTGGAGGATATGAAACCCTATGCCTTTTCGCCGCTGCGGCCGGAGCTGGCGGGAATGCTGGATCCGGGGGACTGCATCGTGGCGGGAAAAAATTTCGGCTGCGGCTCCTCTCGGGAACAGGCGCCGGAGGTGATCAAGGCCCTGGGCATTCGGTGCATCGTGGCCAAATCCTTCGCTCGAATCTTCTTCCGGAATTCCATCAACAACGGACTCCTGCTCATCGAAAGCGACTTGATCGATCACGTTCAGGAAGGGGATGTGATGGACGTGGAAGTGGGCCGACAGATTCGGGTGAACGGGGCAACGTATCCCATTGCGGATCTGCCGGAAAACCTTCTGGAAATTCTGGATGCCGGCGGGCTGGTTCCGGCGATGAGAAAGCGGAACGGGCTGGAATAGGAGGAGAGCATGGCGACATTAATTGAGAAAATTCTCCGGAGAAATACCGGAAAGAAAGATGCGAAACCGGGGGACATCGTGACCGCAAAGGTGGACCGGGTGATGGTGCACGATATTTTCATTCCTTTTGTGGCGGACAAATTCGAAGAAATGGGATTCACGAAGGTGTGGGATCCGGACCGCATGGTGCTGGTGTACGACCACATGGTGCCGGCCAGTCAAGTGGACGACGTGCGGCATTTTCACCGGGGGGACGCGTTTGCTCGGAAGTACGGAATCAAAAACGTTCACCGCACCGACGGAATCTGCCATCAGCTGATGGCGGAGAACTACGTGCAGCCGGGAGATGTGGTGTTCGGAACGGACAGCCATACGGTCACCTACGGCGCGCTGGGCGCCTTCTCCACGGGAATCGGCTACACGGAGATGGCGGGAATCCTGGGAACCGGCGAGCTGTGGCTTCGGGTGCCGGAAACCATCCGGGTGAACATTCAGGGAACCCTGCCGGAGAACGTGACGTCGAAGGATGTGATTCTCACCGTCATCGGCGATATTTCCGCCAGTGGCGCCACCTATCAGTCCCTGGAATTTGCGGGGAGTACCGTGGACCGCATGTCGGTGGCCAGCCGCCTCACCATGTCCAACATGACGGTGGAGGCCGGCGCAAAGTGCGGGCTGTGCTATCCGAACCGGGAAACGCTGCATTTCACCGATGCCCATCCAATGAGCAAGGGGATTTTCGGAGATGACTATAAAGATGCTTTCGACGAGATTTTCCGGACGGTTCTCACCGGAGATGTGGCGGCCAAAGCTGCAGAAGCGGGTTCTCACGTTCCGGGAACTGCGGGTTTCATAAAAGGAGAAACGGGCAGCCTGTGCTACGAGTCGTCCCCGGAGGGCACGGAGTTCGCGCGGGTGCTGAATTACCGGGCGGAAGATTTCAGACCGGTGATGGCTTGTCCGTCGCAGGTGGATGCCGTTCGGCCGGTGGAAAAGGAAGCGGGCATCAAGGTGGATCAGGTGTTCATCGGTTCCTGCACCAACGGCCGCCTGGAAGACCTTCAGGCAGCGGCGGCAATCCTGAAGGGCAAGAAGGTAGCGCCCTTCGTGAAACTAATCGTAACGCCGGCCAGCCGGGATGTGTACCGGGCGGCGTTGGCGGACGGTACGCTGGAAACCCTGTCGGAGGCCGGCGCCATGATTACCACGCCGGGCTGCGGCCTGTGCTGCGGAAGAGCCGGCGGAATCCTTTCCGATGACGAGGTGGTGGTGGCCACCAACAACCGGAACTTCCTGGGTCGAATGGGCACCAGCAAGGTTCAAATCTATCTGGCATCGCCGGTTACCGCCGCGCACTGTGCGCTGGCCGGGGAGATTGCGTTATAAAGAATAAAGTGCTGAAAAGTCCGGAGGAATCCGGGCTTTCAACGTTAAGAAAGCCCACGAGTTTCGAACATTGAAACTCGTGGGTTTTTATAGTGTAATTGAGTTTGTGAAGTTGGCGTGAAGTGTTGTGCATTTCGGGGGTTTTCAATGGGTTTTGCACAACATTTTTTTCGGAATTCTAATTCTCCCAAAAACAAATTCGCCCCGGCCGGGATTTCCGGTAGTACCATTCGAAGATTAGGAAAGAACGGTTGTGCAGATTCCGACAAAATCTCATCATCTGCATAACTTTTCACGCGAGCTCCTTAATTCCACCGAGCCTTCCTCGGAAGATGTTGTGCAGATTACTCCTTAGGAGGTGGTTTTGCATAACACTTCACACCAACTTCACATTCGGAAGTATAATTCGTGCTCACGCATATTGATTAATTAAAATTAGAACCCAATATCTAAAAGCTAGAAGAAAAAAGCTGACAGAGGCAAGATGCAAGCATGCTGAATAAACTACAATCGTTCGATTCAGTGTAAATTAGGGGAAAGACTCTAATATAATGTTGTTGACAGTGGGGGGGTTATATAATTAAACTAAAACTATATAATTAAGAGGAGAAAACCGATGCACAAAATTCTTATGATTAACGAGGAAAAAGTTGCCCTGGGGGATGAAAATAATAATTTGGTGACGGTACCAAGAACGGCCATTAGTTATGAAAACCCTGCAGTGGGAGATTCGGTGGATTTATTCCGGAATGATTCCGTATCAATCGTAGTGAAAGCGGAGAATGACAATAAGAATTCATTAAAGAGTTCAGAAAGTGCAGTCGCACAGACGGAGTTGGCTAGTGCACAAAATGAAGCAACAAAGGAACTTGCACCGTCAAACGTAACTGTACAACAGACTTCCGCATATGTAGCACAGAAAAAGAAAATTAACAAGCATGTATTTGCCTGGGTGGGAGCCTTCCTGTTTGGAAGTATTGGCGTAGATCGTTTTATGCGAGGACAGGTCGGATTGGGAATACTCAAAATTATCACCGGTGGTGGATTGGGAATCTGGACTCTTGTGGATTGGATTATTGCTTTAACGAAGGTGTACGGAAATGCTTTCAGCGATGACGAAATGGTGACATTCATTAACGGAAAGTATGCAAGATAAGCAAGCTGTACCTAGTGATTATAGGTGAAAAGAGGGGGAAGTAAACGATGTATAAGATTTTGAAGATTGAGGGAGATATAATTCTTTTAGGAGATGAGGATAAAAAAATTCTCCCTGTCAACAAAGCGGACTTTAGTTACGACAATCCGGAAATTGGAGATGTGGTGCAGGTGTTTCAGAATGATGATTCTATGCTTGTGGTAAAAGTAGAATCCGATCAAAAGAAAGCTTCTGGTGATGTTTCACCGTCTGAAAAAAATACTACTAAGATATCTGGAAAAATATTCAGAAGTGGAAATAGTACAAAACCACTGTATAAGAAACCATGGTTTATTGGTCTAATGGTGGTGGTATTGTTAATATTCATTGGTATAATTGGTGGGTCCGGAAAGACGGATACGTCACTTATCCCAGCAAAGGAAATGAATAATCTTTATGCAAATCCGGATGAGTATGAAGGTCGAACAGTAAAGTTGACCGGACGAGTATTTAATACTGAAAAAGACGGCGATTCAACTTTTATTCAGTTGTACTATGACGCTGAAAACAACAATCAAGATACTGTTGTAATTACTGATAATCCAGATGTAAAAGTTAGCGATGATGATTATATCCGTGTTGAGGGCAGCGTGGATGGAGAGTTCTCCGGTGAAAATATGCTAGGAGGTGAAATTTCTTGTCCGCAAATATCCGCAACAAAGATTGAGAAGATTAGCGCGACGGAAGCCATTCCGGCAGAAAAAACCGTTAAGGTAAATAAAACAATTACGAGAGGAAATTATAAGGCCACTGTAAAAAAGGTAGACTTTACGGGACAGAACGTGAGAATCTATCTTAACGTGAAAAATAACAGTTCTGAAGATTTTGACAATTATCCTGACCAGGGAAAGGTAATTCAGGGTGGAAAACAGTACGAGGCAGAATATGACTTTAATTATCCGGATCCGAGCACATCTATTAAATCAGGAGCTTCTTCAGCATCTGTAATTGTATTCAAAGGCGTAAAACAATCTGACTTCAAGTATACGTTTGGTGGATATGATTCTGAATATAATGATGTGGAATTTAGTTTCGATATCAAAGTAAAATAGGCAGCTGGTGAAGACTGCTAGGAGAGTGAAATGAAAAAGATGCATTTACCAAATATGTTTAGGACAGCGTTGTTTATTCTGACAATGCTAATATACTCTTGTATATCTGTAATTGCTGCAGATACTGCCGAAAACGATGTTCAGACGGCGGAACGGATATACATGAATCAAACTAAATCGATAACTATTGATAACCAACACCGCGATGAAGATGAATCTTGTTATTGGGATTATTATTACAAATTTACACCAAATACATCCACCGTGTATGAAATTAATTCTACCGTGTTGAAAAAGAACAGAATAGAGGTAACCGATTCTGAGGGGGAATACATAGGCGATACCGGCTGGGATCAGTATACAAACAAAGTTAACATTGCAGTTAAATTGAAAAAGGGTCAAACGTACTACATCAATGTACAAGGCAACTTTGACGGTACTATAGAATCCATTAAAACAACAATAAAGAAGCATAGTCATTTCCTGGGAAAGAACTATTACAATTATGAAGATACTTTGAAATATCGTCAGTGTTTGTGTACAGGTTGCTATTATCGTAAATACGTGTTTAGAAACAAGCCGGAAATCTCCAAACTGACCAGGGGAAAGAAATCTTTTAAAATGAAAATTAAATATAACAAGGAGTGGTTTGATAAATTTCGTATTGAAGTTTCGACGAATAAGAAATTCAAGAACGCAAGATACGCGAATATTTCCGGACAATACAGAAGTATCAAAGTCGTAAAAGGCATCAAACGAAAAAAGACATACTATGTGCGTGTAAGAGCATATGTGAAGGATAAAGACTCTGAAGGAAACAGTTTTTCTGCATACAGTCCTTGGTCGAAGGTAAGAAAAATAAAAACAAAGTAAAAAACATATTAATCGGTATCAATGCATGGATATATTGCATGAAAAGGCTGCTTCACAAATCGCGTGAAGCAGCCTTTTTGTCTTGGCTATTTGATGGTTTAAGTCACCCCCTACATAACCTTCTCGTAGAAGGTATCCAAGGAATCCCGGATGGTCTGGAAGAAGTCCGTGGCGCAGCGGGCGTAGTGCCGGTTTCGCGAGGTCATTAAGCTGATGTCAACGGTGTGACCCAGTCCCTCCAGTTCCAAGGTCCGCAGGCCCGCTTGAACGATGGAACCTTCCTTATAGTACGCGAAGGATTTGGCGCAGAACATGGCGGCATCGAATCGCTTGCACAGGGAGGCCTGAACGGCGTATTCGCTGACGTTGATGATGTTGTTCAGTTCGATGTTCCGGCTCTCCAGGAACGGGTCGATAAGAAAACTGGTGGTACTGTCGGACAGATCGCGGATGAAGGGAAGATCGGCATAATCGGCGATATCCACCGCGGTGGCATCGCCGGTCCGCTCCCGGGCGATGTGGTCCGGAACGGCCAGATACACCGGATCCTGGAAGAGCAGTTCCTTCTGCAGGTTCCGGTGCGGGACGGCGTTTACCGCAATGATGCCGTCTAGTTTGTTGTCCAACAGCATGGATTCCAGCTTCATGGTGATATCGGAATACAGGTGGATTTTCACGTGAGGATGGGCGATGTGGTACCGGGTGATGATGTCAGCGGCAAAAGCACGCACTCGGGAGACGCTGATGCCGATGGAGACTTCGCCGGCGTCCCCGCTGTTGATTTCCGAAATGGTCTGGCGCACATCCCGGTCCATGGCTTCCTGGCGGAGAAGCATATCCCGGAGAACTTCTCCGGCCGGGGTCAGCTGCACTTTCGGTTTTCGAATGACCAGCGTGGTTCCGTAATCCTCTTCCAGTTTCTTGATGTGCTCGCTGATGCCCTGCTGGGTGATGAAGATTTTGTCCGCAGCGCGGGTGAAGTTGAGTGTTTCGCTGAGCGCCAGAAAGGCGCGTTCGCTGTTGGTCATGGGAAACTCCTTTTTTGTGTTTTTAAACTAAACGAATCTGTTAATGATTAAACATTATACCACAAGTAAATACTTGTTTAAATACAAAAAATTACTGTTTTTCAATTGTCCCAAAATAGAGTATATTAATGTTGCTAAGAGATAGAACTTAGCTGTGAAAAAGCCAACCATTAACCATAAACCTTATAGATTCAGGAACGGAGCGTATCCATCGGATACGTTCTTTTTCTGTTTTTGGGATACTTTTAAAATAGACAGCGGCACTGAAAAAATATTCAGATTTAGTTAAAGTTTGTGAATGATAGGACACTATTTCACAATTGCATCGGGATGCGGGACTGTCTATAATGAAATCAAGGATTTTTGGAATGAGGTTTTAATGTATGGAAACAAAAACAAGAACGGAAGAAACCCCGTGGAGCCGTCTGCAGCACCGGCTCTTTCGAATGGTATCCATCGGCACGGTGTCGGACCCCTTGAGCCTGGGTTACGACATCTTCAGTTCCCTGGCGCTGATCGTCAACCTGACCGCCGCCTTTATGATGACCTACGATCATCTGGCACAGGCCTACGGCACCGGACTGACGCCGGTGCTGGAAGTGACCACGGCCTTCTTCGGCGTGGATTACATCCTTCGCCTGCTCACGGCGGAGTGCCTGTATCCAAATGTAGGAAAGGGAAAGGCCATGGGCAAGTACGCGATGTCCGGTGCCGGCCTGATTGATCTGCTGTCCTTCCTTCCGGCCTACCTGCCGATAATGTTTCCGGGAGGCGCCACCGCCTTCCGCATGTTTCGGGTGGCGCGAATTCTGCGCCTCTTCCGCATCAACCGGTACTACGACTCCCTTAATGTCATTTCTCAGGTGCTCGTTCGGAAACGTCAGCAGCTCCTGTCCTCTTTTTTTATCATATTGGTGCTGATGATGGCATCCAGTCTGTGCCTCTACAGCGTGGAGCATGACGCCCAGCCGGAGGTGTTCCGGAACGCCTTTTCCGGAATCTGGTGGTCCGCCTCCACCTTGCTCACCATCGGCTACGGCGACATCTATCCCATCACTACGCTGGGCAAAACCTTCGGCATCCTCATCGCTTTCCTGGGCGTGGGCATGGTGGCCATCCCGACGGGTATCATTTCCGCCGGTTTTGTGGAGCAATATCAGCGGATTCAGAAGCTCAGCGAGTACGGGCTGGAGGCGGACATCCATTTCATTCAGGTGATGCTGAAGCCGAAGGATGAGTGGTGTGGGCGTCCGGTTCGGGAGACAGCGCTTCCGTCCGGGCTGATGATTGTGGTGATCCTGCGGGGAACGGAGACGAAAATGCCCCACGGCGATGTGCGCCTCCGGGCCGGCGATCGGCTGATTCTCAGCGGCGAATCCCCTCGCAGCAACGAGAACATGGAGCTGAAGGAAATCGTGCTGCATCGCAGCCACCCGTGGGTGGGGGAGCGGATTCGGTCACTGGACATTTCTCGGCGCAGCTTCATCGTTCTCCTAAAGCGCCACGGCCGGGGCATCGTGCCAAAAGGCAATGTGACACTGATGGAAGGCGACCGGCTGACGATGTATACCATAAAAGAAGGAACGGAAGAGCCGGAGGAATTGCCGAGACCCATCGTGTAGCGGCGAGACGGAGGACCCGGAATTACCTAAAATCGCCCGAAACTTCTTTTAAGAAAAATAATCTGTCGTGACAAGAAATTCAATTTTTTGTTGTGTTTCGTTCATAAAAAGCATTGCTTTCCCGATGTTTTTAATGCTAAAATTATTATGTTGGGTGTTTTGAGGAGGCCGTGGACTTCAAGAAAACCACATAAATGTGCCACCGGAACACCAGAATTCAGATATAGTATAAGGAAGGTAATGGTCAAGAGTCAGAAAGGAGCACTATGGCAGGAAAGGTTGTTACATCTTATCTGAATAAATACGGAAAGAATATCGTAGACTCTCCGGAATTCGAACAGGCAATGAATCAACGGCACCACCTGAGAAGTTCGGTGGGAATGCACACCATGCGTGTGGTTGCAGCCAGCGTTTGGATTTGCTATCTGCTGAAGAAGATTCACGTACATACGGACAGCGAATCGGTGGTGAAAGGGGCGCTGTGCCACGATCTGGGAATTCTGGACCGGGACGAGAAATTTGATAATAACAAGGAATGCTATCGGGAGCACCCGGTGGAATCCGTGGAAGTGGCGAAGAAGCTGCTTCCGGATCTGAGTGAGAAGTCGGAAGAGATTATCCGGACCCACATGTGGCCGGTGACTTCGGAGCTTCCTACTTGCCGGGAAGGCGTCATCGTCTCCCTGGCGGACAAGGTGGTTGCCGTTCGGGACTTCCTCAGCTTCGGCGAAAGCCGTTTCACGGATGGGGAAAGCTATTCCGCACCGGCATTGCAAGGCATGGAGAACCGGAACCGGTATTCCGCATAATGAGGTAATAAGAAAAAAGGGGCTGTCGCATTAACAACAAATAAGACAGCTCCAAAGACAAAATGAAACAGGCAGGCAATAACCGAATTTTTCATTCAGCTATTGTTTGCCTGTTTCTTTCATTTTTGAGCACAATAAAAGAACTATTCTGCATTATCTGCTTAAACTTCGTACAAATGCTGTCCGAGCTGCTTTTTCTGTATGTGTCTATGAAGATTTTCTATGTTTTGGGCTATCGCCATAAGCACGCTTTCAGCATATACATTCGCTTGTCCTCGACACAGGAATTGTCTGAACTTTTGATCCTCTTTCCATAGAGCAAATGCGCCCTCCGCTTGAATGCTTCGATTAACTCGGAGCTGAACACCTTTTTCGCTCGTTATCCGATCGAGACATTCTCTTCTTTGCCTTTCAAATTTTCTTGAAACGGACAACGTTTTGTAACGTTTCTCTTCTGGGATTTTCCAGTTTCTTCCCTTTATACATTCCGATTTATGTGGGCACTGATTACAGTCATAGCAACGGTATACTGTTTCCTTCCGGATATAGCCGGTACTAGTTTTTCTATTTTTATTTCCGCGAGTGTACAGTCGGCAACCTCTTTTGCATATGTAGAAATCTCCGTCCGGATTGTACATCATATTCTCTTTGCGACTAATGTCTGTCTTATACTTTTTTCGTTTGGATATTTCGTAATTCGCAGGCTTAATCATCGCAACAATTCCATGATTTTCCAGGAAGCTATAATTTTCTTCGCTTTCGTATCCTGCATCAGCAACTACTACCGGATATTTGTGATGAAGAGAAGTTTCCATCCCTCTTAAAAATGGAATTAAAGTCATCGTATCGGTAGGCCTTGGAGATAACGTAAGCCAGGAAATATATCCAGAATCTACACCTAGTTGCAGATTGTATGCAGGCTTCAATTGCCCATTCATCATCGAATCTTCCTTCATACGCATGAAAGTCGCATCGTGGTCGGTTTTGGAATAACTATTGCGACTGCCAAGTATACGGAGTTTTTTAGAATATTCCTGAAGCCGTGCAGTATACTCTTCCATAAGTTCAATGTGTTTTTGAAGTTGTGTTTTACGATGTCCTACACCATGTACAAATTCAATTCCTTCCTCATCCTTAATTCTATAAAGTTTCTTAAGAATTTTACCGAGATGCTTTTCTTTAACTTCTCCATGCCATATCTCTTTGAGGCCATAAGTTTTGACACATTCCTGAACTAGAAGAGCGATCCTGTCTAGCAGCCTTGCCTGATTCTTTGTTACGGATTTCTTCCATACAAAAGTATATTTGTTGGCATTTGCTTCAATCTTGGTCCCGTCTATGAATATTTCGTTTCCGCCAATTTCTCCAAGTTCCATGAGATAATTTACAGTCAAAGAAAGGTATTTCTCTGCGACCTGGCTGAAATGAATCGAACGAAATCTAGCGATGGTGGCATGGTCCGGTGCGGATCGCCCTTCGAGCAAGTACATGTAATTAATATCTCTATTACAAGCTTTTTCAATTCCGCGAGAGGAATAATTTTTTTCATGGTAAGCATACAACATAATCTTCAACATCTGTCGCGGGCTCACTTGATTTTCCTTTACTTTGGAATAGGTCGAATACAGATCGCTCAGATCCAGTTCCTCCACAAAATGACCTAGGAGTCTCACGCAGTCGTCCTCGGGAATAATTCGTCCGATTTCGATTGGAAGTTTTAGTTGATATGGGCGTGAAAACAACGTATAATTTTGACGTAAAATATTTTCTGATTTCATATTGATATTTTACCATGAATCTCCGCTTCCCAATAGGGGCGGAGGTTTTTGTTTTTTTGATAAAAGCCGTCGTTTCCAATGGTTTCATCAGGAACTGCATCAGCACCACCTCAAAAAAAGTGGTTCTTCACGAATTTTTGTGGGATTAAAATCGAAATCGAAATAAATAATTAGGCATTGAAAAAGAGCATTGGATG
>CAKQWJ010000040.1 GCA_934278925.1 uncultured Clostridia bacterium
AGCCCTTACTCCTTCGTCCGGGGGCACCACGTCCCTCGGGCCCAGCGGGCCTTCGGCGGGTCGGACGTGGTGCTTCACCGCCCGCAAGCCCTTATTCCTTCGTCCGGGGGCACCACGTCCACGAGATCCGGAGGCCACCGGGTCCCGATGCTAAAGACTAAAGCCGAAGGAAATTCCCGCCCGCGAATTTCCCTTCCACTCACGGTCGGCGGGAATTTCCCCCTTTTCCCCACGGCACCGAGCCCGCTCGGTGCCGCCCCAATCGGAAAGCACTTCCGACCCACATCCTTTCCGGAAGTGCTCCCCATTCCAAATCCGGAAGCCCATTCAATCCGCCCCGGATTGAATGGGCTCTCATCTCCTCAAAACCGGAACGGCAGCGCTTCCGCCACCGGAAGCGCTGCCCTCCTCTTCCCTCACAATCAGAAAGGATGAGTCTCGCTGAAAAGCAGATGCTTTTCAGCGAGGCACATCCCTCCCATTTCCACAAAAACAAAAGGAAGCGGCGCCCGCGGCGCCGCTTCCCACTTCTTCCCCTATTCGAAGGAAAACCCCGGCCGTCTCCGGTCGGGGTTTTCCGACTGCTCTCTTTCCTTCTTTTCCGGAAGAATTCCTATTTCTCCTTCTCTTCCGACTTCTTTTCTTTCAGCGGGTCGATTTTTACCTTACCGCCGTTGTTGGAGGAAGCCCAGCCGATCCAGGTTTTGCCCGGGTTCAGGGAAACCATCTTCTTCTCCGGCTCGGAATCCTCATCGTCCTTGTCGGAATCCTTTTTCTCCACCAGGGTGAACAGTTCCAACTGGTTGTCCTCGTTCACATCCCATTGGATGTCCTTTACGGTGCCGTTGCTGATCAGCTTCGCCTTGCCGCCGGCCAGCTTGTAGTCACAGTAGGTCACGCCCTGGCCCGTGCCGTGGTAATTGGATTTTGTGATGTACTGGGTCTTGTCAAAGAGAATCAGCAGGTTCTCCCGGCTCAGGTTGTTCTCAAAATCCTTCGTCTCATACTGCCCGGACTCCTGGTTGTAGGTCCATACCGCATCCTCAAAACTCCGGCTAGACCAGGTGAGAGTCACCTTTCCGCAGGTGTTTTTGCTCAGATCCCGAACGCCCTTGCCGAACTGCAGCTGCGTTACCTTCTTCTTGGTCTTTGTGCGGAACTTCTTGTCCTTGATGGCATCCGCCACCTTGTCGCCGTGAAGCACGCCGGTGTGCTCCGAAGATACGTCTCGGCTGTTGTCCCGGCTGTACAGATCCACTTTGCCGCTGTAGGTCATCTGGTTGATGTGGTCCACCTTGTCCTCCTTGAAGACAGTGTTGGCGCCCTTATACTCCGAAGAAGAAGAGCTCTGTCCCCAGTGAATGAAAATCGCGTCGAACAGTTCCGAGAACTTGATGTACGGCGGACGGGCACTTCTCATCGGGCCGATTTTCTTCGGCAGCTTGTTGTAATCCGCATAGAACCAGAGGGTACGGGTAATTCCGCCCTCCACTTCGCCCTGTAAAATAATATCCGGGGAGTACTTCTTGTCCGTCATTCCCCACTGCGGGCGGGCATCCGGAGCGTTTTCCACCACCAGCGCCACCGGACGAATGCCCTGAGCTGCGGAATCGAACTTCTCGGATCCGGTCAGCGGGTTCCGAACCGGTTCCGGCTTCGCCTCTTCCTTCTTGGAGCAGCCGGTCATCGCGGTCGCCGCAAGAATTACCATCATCAAGCATGAAATCAGGATTTTGGATCGTTTCTTCATTTCTCTGCTTTCCTTTCTCATCCATAAATTTATACTTTAATAATACACTATTCCCGGCATTATCGGCAAGGTTCTATTCATCCTTTAGGCGATAGCCCACACCGATTTCCGTCACGATGTACTCCGGCTTGCCCGGCACCTTCTCGATTTTCCGGCGAAGCCCCGCCATCAGCGCCCGCAGGGACTGGGTGTTGTCCCCATAGCTCACGCCGTACAGCTCGTCCAGCAGTGTCCGAGTGGTAATCACCTTTCCGATGTTGTGGAACAGCAGCTCCAGCAGCTGATACTCCAGCGGAGTGACGTGCAGAAGGTTCCCGTCCAGGGTCACTTCCTTCGTGTCGAAATTAATCTTCAGTCCCCGCACCGAAACCTCGGCGCCCATCCGGCTCCGCTCTTCCCGAATCAGGTGGCGCCGCAGCACCCGAATCCGCGCCATCAGCTCCGATTCGGAGAAGGGCTTGGTGATGTAATCCTCCGCGCCCCGGTCCAGGGCCTCGATTTTGTCCTCTTCCTTATCCCGCGCCGAAACCACGATAATCGGAATATCCGAAAACTTCCGGACCCGCCGAATCAGGTCCAGCCCATCCCCGTCCGGAAGGCCCAGGTCCAGCACCATGATGTCCGGTTTTTTGGACCGCATCTTCCGCATCGCTTCTTCCACACCGCCGGCCGTCAGCACGCCGAATCCCGCCGTCATCAGCGAGTAGGCGATAAAATCCTGAATCTGCCGGTCGTCTTCCACAATCATTATAAGTTCTTTTGTCTGTTTCACTGTTCTCCCTCCATGGGCAACGTAAAAATAATTTCCGCCCCGGACATATCTTTCCGGTTTCTCGCCAGAATCCGGCCGCCGTGGGCTTTCACGATGGAATGGCAGATGGAAAGTCCCAAACCGAATCCTCGGTACACCACCCGATCGCTTCGATTGGTCTGATAAAACGGTTCAAAGAGCCGGTCCAAGTGCTCCGGATTGATTCCCATCCCCCGGTCCCGCACGGTGAACACCGCATCGTTCCCCTGCCGTTCCAGAATGACCGCCACCCCATCCTTCTTCTTGGTATGGTGAATGGCATTTTCCAGCATGTTGGTGATGGCCTGCTGAATCAGGGAGGCATCCATTGGAACCATGAGGATTTCCTCCGGTACGGATACCTGGATATCGTATTCCGGGTGGTGCACCTCCGTCAGCTGCACCGCCGCCCCGATGACTTCTTCCGCCACTTCCACTTCCTTCTTGATCTCCACGCCGCTTTCCAAGCGGGTGATGCCCAGCACGTTCTCCACCATGCCCGACAGGTTCTGGGCATCGTCGTAGATGTTCTTCGCCATGCGGTACCGGTGGTCTTCCGGCTTGGACGCTTTCATCAGCATCTCCGCATTGCCGGAAATGCTGGTGAGCGGGGTTCGGATATCGTGGGAAATGGAACGAAGCAATGTAGAGCGGAACCGCTCCTGGGTGGCCTCTTCCCGGGCCTGAAGACGCAGTTCCGCGGTGCGGAACCGGTCCAGCGCCATCCCGATATTATCGATGATGGAGCGCATAAGGTGGAGCTGCATCCGGTCCAGGTTTTCCTGTTCCGCCAGCCGAATTCGAATCGCTCCCATCAGACCTGCGTGGCCGCGCAAGGGCCATTCGTAATATTGTTTTCCCCGTACGAAAATCGTTTTCCCATTCCGAATCCGATGCCGCACGTCTTCATCCTCTTCCATGGGGTACCAGGTGAGTGCCGTGTGATGTCCCATGGTCTGGAAGACGTATCTGCTTCCGGGCTTGCCGTCGGGATCGTACGCCACGTAACCGGCGGCGCAGCCAACTCCCTCGTTGATGGCGGACAGGGCGATTCCGATGATGGCCTCTGCGCTTTTGGCACCGGCCAGGTCGTTGTTCAATCGCAGCAGCTGTTCCGTGAGGGCCTCCTTCTCCCGGGCAATCAGGGCTTCCTGACGGATCTGTGAAATGAGTCCGCTGGTGACCAGCGCCACCGAAATCATGATGCCCATGGTGAGGAGATATCGGGGCGGGGTGGTCATATCGTAGGAAAATTTGGGCGATGCGAAGAAATAGTAGTACACCATGGTGGATCCGATGGAGGCGACGACCCCCAGGCTGAATCGACCGGTACGCCACACCACCAGAAATACGCAGAGCAGGTACAGCATGATGGTGGCTTCGGAGGAGATCAATTTCAGGGAAACCGCGTACGCCACCAGGGAGGTGGCGCCGAAGATTCCGCACATTATGGCGATGTGATTGAAGAGGGAATTGTCCTCCTTTTCTTCCGGAGATTTCCAGTACTTTTCCATTGTTTCCTCACTCAGATTGTGTATAATACAGCTATGATATTAGATATAATTGTGATTCTTATTTTTATAATTTTTGCCGTCCGGGGGAAGTCCCGTGGATTGGGGGAGTCCCTGATTCGTCTGGCCGCCATGGTGGCGGGTATCGCTTTGGCGACGGCCTTTACCCGGCCCCTCAGCGCCCTGATTCGGAAAACATCCCTTCAGGCCTCCATACAGCAGGGGCTGGAAAAAATTTTCCAAGGCTCCACCGTGAACCTGCTGGACTTTATTCCAAAGGCCCTGGAAGACACCCTTCAGAACTTCGGTGTTTCGGACCTTCCTTTTGAGGTAAGCCATTTTACGACCACCGCGGTTCTCGTGCTGTCCTTCCTGCTGATCACCACCGGCGTCAGCCTGATTTCCCTGTTCCTTCGCCGGCGGCTGCACGTCGCTCGGAAGAAGGGCACCGTCATCGGAAGCACCGACTCCTTTGCCGGTTTTGCGGTGGGCGTGTTAAAGGGAACCCTGTTCGTCTTTCTGTTCCTGGCCTTTATGTTTCCGCTGGCGGGCATCTTTCTCCCAGACCGGATTCAGGCCATCAACGAACAGCTGAACAGCTCCTATATCGCCGGTCCCCTCTACGACATCAATCCGCTGCTTTTACTGCTGAAAAAATTCTCGCTGTAAGCGTATACACGGCGGCGCCCCTTTGGGCGCCGCTTTTTTCGTTCCGTTAATTCAATGTGGCCTTCAGAATTACCGGATTGTGGTCGGAATTCTTGAAGTTGAGATTCTCTGTTTTTATGGAATCCACCTGCAGGTTCTTGGACAGGATAAAACCGTCCAGCATGTAGTAGTAGCAGTCTTTTTTGTCCGCGTTCTTGTAGACCTTGTCCAGGGAACGGCAGGTCGGATTGCTGTTGTCCATCAGCAGATTCCAGTCCTTGCCGAAATCCTTCGCGTCGATTGTGCCCGGGGTCCAGATGTCCTCGCTGCTCGGGTATTTTCCGATGTCCACGTTGGAGAAGATCTGATTGAAGTCTCCGCCGGCAATCACGTAATTGCCCTTCTTCTGCTCTTCCTCCATCACCTTCAGCAGAGCCTGGGTCTGCTTCACCTTGCCCTCGCCGTTGTCGTAGGCTTCCAAATGCAGGTTGATCATCACCAGCTCTTTCTTGGTTCCCGCAATCGGTACTCGGTTCACCAGCAGGCAGCGCTTCAGGTTCGCGATGCGCACCGGCCATTCAAACGGGCACGGCAGGCTGATTCGGGTGGAATCGGTCTGGGCGAACCGGGACAGGGTCATGATTCCGCTGTCCACGCGGCCGATTGGCGGCCACGGATACGGTACGTATCTCACTTTGAAGTTGTTGGCAAAAGAAGACTGGTATCCATCCATGGATTCCGCAATGTCCCGGCGCTCATCGGTATGATGGGCACGGGTGGAAAAACGATCCACTTCCTGCAGGAACATCACATCCGCCTTCTGACTTTTCAGTTCATCGATGATTCCCTGCATGTTTTCCTGCACCCGCTCTGCCGAAGCGGTGGTCACCTGACTTCCGCCGTCCATAAAGAAATCCGCATTGTCTCCCAAAGCGCCGTAGCCGATGTTCCAGCTCATCACTTTGATGGTGGATCCCGCCTCCAGGGAATCAAAGGTATCCTCTGCCAGGCTGTCGATTTTTACCTTCTCCGTGCTCTCCGGCCGATACTCCATTACCGTCAGCACGGTGAACATCATCAGCAGCAGAACCGCCAGCGTGATGAAGAAGGCGCCCACTAAACGAGCGATTTTGTTAAGCATGTTCTTTCTCCTATCATTATCCCCCCAGTTATAAGTTGCTTGTTTCTTGTCCCTTTCCTTTGCCCGAATCGGCCTCTCTCCAATCGGGCCATTTCATTATACCTTTTTTGCAAATTGATGAAAAGCATAACCGCAAAAAGAGCCCGCCGGCGGGGGGGCCTGTCCGGGCGCCGGGGCGCCGGGCGGACCGGCGGGCTGGGCGGGGGCCTGTCCGGTGCGCTGGGTGACAGGCCGAGCGGAGCGATAGCGGCTGCCCGGCGCGCGAGGAGGCGAACGTGGTGCGTCCCTCCACGCAAACCCTTATTCTTTCGTCGTCAAGCACCACGTCTTCCGGGTCAAAGGCGCCGATGTTGGCGTGGTCCGACGAAGGGCAAAGGCTTCGCCGGGAGCCGGGCGCCAACTTGCTCGGCCCCGGGGCGAGACAGATCTGAGACTTGGTGCAAAAGAAAAGGAGAAGCAAGGGCTTGCGGCGATTCGTGCACCAAGTCTTCGCCGGCCCCGCGCCGAAAATGGCCTGAGACTTGGTGCAAAGGAAAAGGAGAAGCAAGGGCTTGCGGCGATTCGTGCACCAAGTCTTCGCCGGCCCCGCGCCAAAAAATGGCCTGAGACTTGGTGCAAAGGAAACGGAGGAACAAGGGCTTGCGGCGATTCGTGCACCAAGTCTTCGCAGGCCCCGCGCCGAAAATGGCCTGAGACTTGGTGCAAAGGAAACGGAGGAACAAGGACTTGCGGCGATTCGTGCACCAAGTCTTCGCCGGCCCCGCGCCGAAAATGGCCTGAGACTTGGTGCAAAGGAAAAGGAGAAGCAAGGGCTTGCGGCGATTCGTGCACCAAGTCTTCGCCGGCCCCGCGCCAAAAAATGGCCTGAGACTTGGTGCAAAGGAAACGGAGGAACAAGGGCTTGCGGCGATTCGTGCACCAAGTCCCCGCCGGCCAAGTCTCCGGCGGCCAAGTCCTCGGCGGCGGGGGGCGCCCAGATATGAAACAACCTGCACCGGTCCGCCGAAATGGCGGACCGGTGCAGGTTGTTCTCTTCATTATACCTATTCCAACTCAAAGGCACCGGTGTACAGCTGGTAGTAGGTGCCCTTCTGGGCGATGAGCTCGTCGTGGTCTCCTCGCTCGATGATCCGGCCCTGATCCAGCACCATGATGGCGTCGGAGTTCCGGACCGTGGACAGGCGATGGGCGATGACGAACACGGTCCGGCCCTTCATCAGGTTGTCCATACCCTTCTGCACCAAAGCCTCCGTTCGGGTATCGATGGAGCTGGTGGCCTCGTCCAGGATCATCACCGGCGGATCCGCCACCGCTGCCCGAGCGATGGAAATCAGCTGACGCTGGCCCTGGGAGAGCTGGGCGCCGTTGCCGGTGAGCATGGTGTTGTATCCCTCCGGTAGGCGGGTGATGAAATCATCCGCGTTGGCCAGGCGGGCAGCTTCCATGCACTCCTCATCGGTGGCATCCAGCCGTCCGTACCGGATGTTGTCCATCACCGTTCCGGTGAACAGGTTCACGTCCTGGAGCACGATTCCCAGAGAACGGCGAAGATCCGGCTTGCAGATGTGGTTGATGTTGATTCCGTCGTAGCGGATTTTACCGTCCGCGATGTCGTAGAACCGGTTGATCAGGTTGGTGATGGTGGTTTTTCCCGCACCGGTGGCGCCCACGAAGGCAATTTTCTGGCCCGGTTTCGCGAACAGGGTTACGTCGTGGAGCACTTGCTTCTCCGGGGTGTAGCCGAAGTCCACATCCTGCAGGCGCACGTCGCCTTTCACTTCTATATACTGCGGCTCCGCATAGCCCGGAGTCATGCGCTTCCAGGCCCACATTTCCGTATTGCGGTCGGTCTCTTTGAAACTGCCGTCGGATTCTTTTACCACGTTCACCAGATGAACGTAGCCCTCGTCTTCCTCCGGCTTTTCATCGATGAGCCGGAACACACGGCCCGCACCGGCTAAAGCCATGGAGATCATCGGCACCTGGGCCGACATCTGACCGATGGTCTGAGACAGCTGGCGGGACATGCCCAGGAAGGACACGATAATGCCGATAGTGATGGGCTGAAAACCACGCAGGCTCACGTTGGTCGCCCCAAAGACCACCAGCAGTCCGCCCACCAGTGCCAACAGCACGTACAGGATGTTTCCGATATTTCCCAGAATCGGCATCAGCACGTTGCCGGCCGCATTGGCCCGGGCGCTGTCTTGGAAGAGTTGCTCGTTCAGCGCATCGAATTCCTTCTTGCTCTCCTCCTCGTGAGTGAACACCTTTACCACTTTCTGGCCCTTCATCATTTCCTCGATAAAGCCCTCTCCTTTGGCCAGGGATTTCTGCTGGCGCATCATGTACACGGAACTCTCCTTGCCCAGTTTTTTCGTCACCCGGAACATCAGGAGGATTACGGCAAAAACAACCAGCGTCAGCCACAGACTGTACCGGAGCATCATGAACACGATGGAGAATATGGACAGGCCGGCCTGAATCAAGGTCGGCGTGCTCTGGCCAATCATCTGCCGGATGGCATCCACGTCGTTGGTGTAGGTACTCATGATATCGCCGTGGGCGTGAGTATCGAAGTACTTAATCGGCAGCTTCTCCATGGCGTCGAACATCTCATCCCGCAGGTTTTTCAGGGTTCCCTGGGTGACCCCCGCCATGATCTGGGTGTAGATGGCGGAAGTGGCCATGCCCACCAGATAGAACACGCCCATGGTTCCGATGATGCGGAGGAATTTTGCCTGTACGGAATCCATGCCCACCTTCAGTCCCGGCAGGATCACTTGGTCGATCAGCTGCTGCAGGAACACGTTGGAGAAGGACGTGGAGATGGCGGATAAAATAATGCACACCAACACCACCAGCAACCGGCCTTTATAGTGCTCGGTCAGGTATTTGATAAAACGTTTCATGGTTCCCGGGCGGATTTCGCCAACGGGTTGTCCTCTTCTTGGTCTCGGCATTATTCTTCCTCCTTTCCTTTGGTCTGGGAATCAAAGATTTCCCGGTAAATTCCGTTCTTGGCGATGAGGCTCTCGTGATTTCCCTGTTCCACCACGCGGCCGCCGTCCATTACCAGAATCTGATCTGCGTCCTGCACGGACGAAATTCGCTGAGCGATAATTATTTTTGTGGTATTCGGAATCTTTTCCATAAAAGCCTGGCGGATGAGGGCGTCGGTCTTGGTGTCCACCGCGGAGGTGGAGTCGTCCAGGATCAGCACCTTTGGATTTTTCAGGAGCGCCCGGGCGATGCACAGCCGCTGCTTCTGGCCACCGGACACGTTGGTTCCGCCCTGCTCGATGTAGGTGTCGTAACCGTCCGGGAATTTGGAGACGAACTCGTCCGCCTGGGCCAGCTTGCAGGCCTCCACGATTTCCTCGTCCGTGGCGTGCTTGTTGCCCCAGCGCATGTTCTCCTTGATGGTGCCGGAGAAAAGCACGTTCTTCTGAAGCACCACGGCCACCGCATCCCGCAGGGTGTCCACGTCGTAGTTCCGCACGTCGATCCCGCCCACTTCCACGGAGCCTTCCGTCACGTCATAAAGTCTCGGGATCAGCTGCACCAGGGAGCTTTTGGAGGAACCGGTTCCGCCGATGATGCCCACGGTCTCTCCGGAGCCGATATGGAGGTCGATGTCCGTCAAGGCGTTCCGCTTGCTTTTTTCATTGTACTTAAAAGAAACATGGTTGAAGTCCACACTTCCGTCGGTCACTTCCGTCACCGGATTTTCCGGGGAGTGCAGGGTGTTCTCGTAGTTCAGCACTTCCGTGATTCTTCGCGCGGATTCCTGGGCCATGGTGAGCATGACGAACACCATGGACAGCATCATGATGGACATGAGCAGCTGCACGCCGTAGGAAATCAGGGCGGACAGGTCGCCGGTGTTCAGGCTGGTTCCGTGGCTGTTCACGATGGTTTTTGCACCGAAGAAGCTGATCAGCAGCATGGAGGCGGACATGCAGAAGCTCATCACCGGGCTGTTCAGGGCCAGGATGCGCTCTACATGGGTGAAATCCTTCCGCACTTCATCGGATGCCCGGTAGAATTTCTCTCGCTCGTACTCCTCCCGGACGAAGGATTTGACCACTCGGATGCCGGCGATGTTCTCCTGTACGGAGTTGTTCAGGGCATCGTATTTCTTGAAGATCCGGCGGAAAATCGGCATGGCGGTGCGGATCATCCAGACCATGGCGATGGCGATGATCGGCATCACGCAGAAGAACAGCAATGCCATCTTCGGATTGATGGAGAAACTCATCACCAGGGAGAATACCATCATCAGCGGTGTCCGCACCGCGATTCGAATCAGCATCTGAAAGGCGTTCTGCACGTTGGTGACGTCGGTGGTGAGCCGGGTAACCAGGGACGAAGCGGAGAACCGGTCCACGTCCGCGAAGGAGAAATCCTGAATGGCGTAGAAAATATCGTGTCTCAAGTTCTTCGCGAAACCGGCGCCGGCGGTGGCGGCTTTTCTCGCTGCCAGAACGCCGAAGAGCAGGGACAGCATGGCCATCACCAGCAGGACGCTTCCGTACTTCACAATCGGGTCCATGGATTCTCCGGTCATGTGGTTGATGAGCTGTGCCATCACGAACGGCAAAGCGCATTCGAACAGCACCTCGATGCCCACAAATACCGGCGTCTCAATGGCCGCCCCCTTGTAGTCCCGGATGCTTTGCATTAACTTCTTGATCATATATCGTTATCCTCCTTCCCGTTTTCCAGGTTGGCGTGGAGCTTGCGCAGGAGGCGAATCAGCTCCTTCACTTCTTCCTCGCTCATTCCCCGGGTCATCAATTTCTCTTTCTCTCGGAACCGTTCTTCCATGAAATGTTGATGTTCATGGGCCCGTTCCGTCAGGCGCACCATCTTGATCCGCCGATCCGTCTCGTCGGTGAAGCTTTCCACAAAACCCTTTGCTTCCAGCCGCTGCACCAGCCCCACCACCGTGGGATGGGAAATCTCCAGCTCTTTCTCAATCTGCTTCTGGGACATCTGTCCACCGGCCTTGGCCAGGTGCCGAAGCAGGTGGGCCTGGGACCAGGTAAGGTCGCACTTCCGCATATCCATGTCCGCATGGGTTCGCATCTGGAAGGAAATCTGCTTAATCAGCATGCCGATTTCGTTCCGATTGCATTTGCATTTCTTCATTTCTTCTCCTTCTGTTGGTATGGTTTCCATCCAAGGGGCCGGCTGCCGGGTGGGACGCCGGCACAGTGGCAGGGCCTTCAGCTGCCGGGATTGGGCCTCCGGCCTCCGGGATGGGATTTGTTAAAATGTGTAGCGTGCTACATGTAGCACGCTACACATTTTAGTCCTTTCGGGCGCCGTAGTCAATGACGATTCTGTGAATTTTTCTCGGTATCTCTGCGGATTAACTTTTCTTTTTTTTACCGCTGTGATATTCTTAATACTATGAGTAAACGAAGAAAAATGACAATTATAGCAATCGCCGCGCTGGCAGCTCTGCTTCTGCTGGTCGGCGTCCTGACATCCGGCATCACCGCGAATCGCGACGGGGGCGAGATTACCGTATCCTCCGGCGACGGTTCCATCATCGTGGCCGACAAGCTGAAAGAGGAAGGCTTAATTCAGAGTCCGTTCCTTTTCCGGATTGTGGCGGAAGCGGAAGGCCGAAACGGCAACTGGTACCCCGGTTCTTATAAGATTCCCGGCGGCAGCAGTTTTTTCGAAATCTGTAAAATCATGAGCAAACCGGCGGGGGACATCCGTGTCACCTTCCCGGAGGGTATTCAGGTGCGGGAAATGGGAACCATCTTGGAGGAAGCCGGCGTGTGCAAGAAGTCGGAATTCCTGAAGGCCTGCAAAACCCATTCTTTTAACTACGAATTCCTGAAGAAGGTGCCCGCTTCCAAGCGCATCGGCGGCCTGGAAGGCTACCTCTTCCCGGATACCTATTACTTCACGAAGGACGAGGACCCGGACAGCATCATCAATACCATGCTGGATCACTTCCAGCAGACGGTGTACACCCCGGAGATCCTGGCCAAGGTGAAGAAGAGCAAATACACTTTGGATCAGGTGATTATCCTGGCGTCCATGGTGGAGAGCGAAGCCGCCACCACCGAGGACCGGAAAACCGTGGCCGGCGTGTTCCTGAACCGCCTCCGCCACCCGGACAAATTCCCGAAGCTGGAATCCTGCGTCACGGTGGAATACGCCAAGGGCATCAAGAAGGACATCATTTCCCTGGCGGATACCAAGTATAATTCCAAGTACAACACCTACAAATACCCGGGTCTCCCGTACGGACCCATTTGCTGCCCGAGCATGGAGTCCATCAACGCGGTGCTGACCCCGACCCACAGCTGCTATTACTACTTCCAGTCCGATTCCAAGGGCCGGCTGCACTTCGCCCGGACCTGGCAGGAACATGCCAAAATCCAGAAGAAGCTGCAATCCAACTGGAAGACCACGAAAACCCGGAAGGTGAAGTAGGTGGTACCTGGGCACCCCCGATACTTTGTCGAGCCGGATAGATTAAGCAGATTGGGGAAATTAGGAAAATTGGGGGATTAGGAAAACTAGGTGAATTAGGAAAATTTGGAGGACCGACTGTGCGTCGGTCCTTTTTTGGTGGCCTTCGGCGTAGGGTTGGGCTCCGCCGCCGTGGGTGGGGCTGTTGCCGAGGTGTGGGGCCTCCGGCCACCGTGAGGGGCTCTGCCGGAGGGGTGGAGCCTCCGGCGGAAGTGTGGGGCTCCGCCGCCGGTTGGACGTGGTGCCTCCCTCCCCGCAATGATGTGCTACCCGTCAATAGGACAATGAAAAAGTATAAGATTTATGTGACCGGTAATTTCAATTTT
>CAKQWJ010000041.1 GCA_934278925.1 uncultured Clostridia bacterium
CTCCGAGAAGCGTTCGCTTTTCGGTGACGACAAGATAGAATTATACTCGCATTACAGGCACTTGTCAACAACTTTTTACAACTTTTTTACTTAAATTTCATTTTTTCGTTTATAGCCCTCTAAATGGCTGTACATACGGTTTTTCCTTTCCCTGTAGGCAAATGCCCTTCCGCCGCGTACACCTCGTCATACAAAAACGCCCGGCACTTGCCGGACGTTTGTGCATTTCGTATTTGTTTTTACAGGCTACTTCTTCTCCGAATCTTTGGAGCGGCGGCGTTCCGCCAGGCGCATCATGGACTCTTCCTTCTCGATGGCCTTCTTGGCTTTTGCGATTCGCTCTCTGGCCTCCTTGGTCTCCCGGATACCTTCTTTCGCCTTCTGCATTGCCCGCTTCTCATCGCGTTTTGCGTCCGCCAGGCGTTCCTTGTTTCCCGTCAGCATATCCGGTGTCCGGTACTCGATGGAAAGGGCAATCCGGAAGCGACACATGCCCAGCAGGAACAGGGCGGTGCCCACCAGGGTCAGGATTTTGAAATCCAGGAGCATCATATTGTAGAACATGTATACGCCGAACAGGGTCATCACGATGCCCAGGGCCTCCGTAAAGCGGTCCAGCGGCGACTGGGTCCGGAAGTTGAAGTTTACCGAAGAAACCGCCTTTAAACCCTCCAGGGTCATCCACAGGGCGAATACCGCCGTGATTGCCACGTCCTCGGTCACCTGACCGGACAGAAATACGCAGCCCAAAATCACGGAAGTAAATCCTTCCACGTTCACTTCCTTCTTCGATTCATAGGAACTCATATTGGTCACTCTGTTCACCACCAGCTCGCAGATGCCCATCAGGAGGATCGCCATTCCCACGATAAAGGCAACTCCCACAAACGGCACGCTGGCGTTTGCGATGCAGAATGTTCCGACGCCCACTACCAGCAGGCTTACAAGCATCATCAATGATCTCATGTTTTACTTCCTTCCAACTTTTAATATCTGTAATATTACCATTTTCAACCGCCCTTTTCAACCGACCCGCGCCACACTATGGCATCCGCCGCACTCCCGGCGGCACCGTGCCGATTTTGGTTTTTAGCGGATAAAATTAGTTGCGACAGGTTCTTCCGGTTCCGGGAATTCGATTCCGACGGCTCTTCCCGCTTCAAAACACTTAATCATCCAGGCCATGTTCCGGCCCAGGGTCCGCATGGTCTGCATCCCCTCCAGGTCGTGGAGTACTTCGTCCGGATTGTTTCCGTGAACGCCGTTCCAATACTGGGAAGATACCACCGGCATTTGGGATATGGTAAAAAATTTATTCAAACGGTCGAAGGTTGCCGTCGTGCCGGAACGCCGACAAGATGCGATGGCGGCCGCCGGTTTTCCTTTTAGGTAAGCGGAATCGCACGCGTAAAAGACCCGCTCCAGAAGGGATACAATCGCCCCGGAAGGCCCGCCGTAATATACCGGAGAACCCACCACCAGACCGGAGCAGTCCCGCAGCTTTTCAATTACCGTATTCACCGGATCTCCGTCCATGATGCAGCGGCCGGTTCGGCTGCAATATCCGCAAGCTTTGCAGCCCGGGATGTTAACTGCGCCCACGTGAAGAATCTCCGTCTGCAGCCCCGAATCCTCAATGGCATCGGACACTTCCCTCAGTGCCGTGTGAGTGCACCCGAACTGATGCGGGCTGCCATTCAGCAATAATACTTTATCCATCTTTTTTCTCCCCTCTGCTGTCCCTCACGATATAAAAGGACAAAAGGCCGGATGCATTGCACCCGGCCTTCATTTTCTCTTCTGTTCCGATTAGTTGCCGGCAACCTGGGCAGCTACTTCTGCAGCGAAGTCATCTTCCTTCTTCTCGATTCCTTCACCAACTTCGTAACGGATCATGGAAACAACTTCCATATCCTTGCCGATTTCCTTAGCCGCATTAGCAACATACTGCTGTACGGAAACATCGCCATCCTTTACGAACGGCTGGTCCAGAAGGCATACTTCCTTCAGTTCCTTCTTAATCTTTCCGGCAACGATTCTCTCTACCATTTCCGGCTTCTTTCCTTCGTTCAGAACCTGCTCGGTCAGGATCTTCTTCTCGTTCTCCAGATATTCCGGATCAACGCCGTCTTCGTTGACGAACTTCGGATTCATGGAAGCAACCTGCATTGCAACGTCCTTACCTACAGCAGCGATTTCATCTGCAGCAGCGTCGGTCTTAATACCAACGATTACGCCGATTCTTCCGCCACCGTGAGTGTAACCAACGTATACCACGCCGTCTTCCTCAACCTTTGCGAATCTTCTGATGCTCAGGTTCTCACCGATCTTAGCGACCTTTGCAGTCAGAGTTTCCTGTACGGTACCTTCTGCGAAAGGCTCTGCCATGAACTGCTCCATCGGCATGTTTCCCTTTACCAGAACTTCCTTTGCCAGGTCCTCAACGAACTCGATGAACTCTTCGTTCTTTGCAACGAAGTCGGTCTCGGAGTTTACTTCAACGATGGAAGCAGTCTTATTTCCTTCACCGAAAGCAACTCTTACCAGACCTTCTGCAGCGATTCTGCCGGCCTTCTTCTGAGCCTTCATGATTCCCTTTTCTCTCAGGTAATCGATTGCCTTTTCGATATCACCGTCTGTTTCAACCAGTGCCTTCTTGCAGTCCATCATTCCTGCGCCGGTACGCTCACGCAGTTCTTTTACGAGTGCAGCTGTTACAGCCATGTCTTTGTCCTCCTGTTATCAATATGCAATTTGAAAAATGCGGCTCCCCCGGATTACATCTGAAGAAGCCGCCACCTGTCGGTTAATTATTCTTCGTCTGCAGCTTCCTCAGCAGCCTCTTCTACTTCTGCTGTCTCTTCTGCAGCGCTTTCGTCAAAGCTCTCGCCCTGCTTAGCTTCTACGATAGCATCTGCCATTACCGATGTGATCAGCTTAACCGCTCTGATCGCGTCATCGTTTGCCGGGATGATGTAGTCTACATCGTCCGGATCGCAGTTGGTGTCTACGATACCAACAACCGGAATTCCCAGAATGCGAGCTTCCTTAACGGCAATCTTTTCCTTCTTCGGATCAACAACGAAGATTGCACCAGGCATTCCCTTCATGTCCTTGATTCCGCCCAGGAACTTCTCCAGCTTCTCAGCTTCGTTTCTGATCTTCAGGATTTCCTTCTTCGCATACTTGTTGATAGTGCCATCCTCTTCCATCTCTCTGATCTCGTTGAGACGTTCGATTCTCTTGCTGATGGTCTTGTAGTTGGTCAGCATTCCGCCCAGCCATCTCTCGTTAACGAAGTACATACCGCAACGGTTTGCTTCGTCCTTGATTGCAGCCTGAGCCTGCTTCTTTGTGCCGACGAACAGTACCGGCTTACCGGTTGCGCCAACCTCTCTCATGAAATCATAAGCATCGTCGATCATCTTGATGGTCTTCTGCAGATCGATGATGTAAATTCCATTTCTCTCTGTGAAGATGTACGGAGCCATCTTAGGGTTCCATCTTCTGGTCTGGTGTCCGAAATGAACACCGGCTTCAAGTAACTGTTTCATAGAAACTACTGACATTATAATACCTCCGGTTTCGTTTCTTCCATCGTGCGTCTTTGCCTTCAACCTTCCTTCTTTTATAAAAGAAGGCACCGCGGCATCCTCACGATGTGCAAAATATAAAATATTGCGGCATAAAGCCGGCGTGTGGAAACACGCTCATATATTATATTGTAAAGAGTTCTTGATTGCAAGGTTTTTTTCAATTATAATAGTCGTGTCTTTTTTGGAGGAAATCCCTTCAAATCACTACGTTTTTTATATTTAATTTTAAGGAGCTGTTTTAATGGAAAAGTATTTTAAACTTAAGGAAAACGGCACGGATGTCCGCACCGAGGTCATCGCCGGTGTCACCACCTTCTTGTCGATGGTGTACATCCTGGCGGTTAACCCGAACATCCTGTCCGCAGCCGGAATGGATTCCGCGGCCGTATTTACCGCAACCGCTGTTTCCGCTTTCTTCGGCACACTGTTCATGGCATTCTTTGCCAACTACCCGGTTGCTCTGGCTTCCGGAATGGGTCTGAACGCATACTTTGCATTCTCTGTGTGCATCCCAATGGCACAGGCGGGAATCCAGGATCCTTGGAAAATCGCACTTACCGCAGTACTGGTAGAAGGTATCATCTTCGTCCTGCTGTCCCTCACCAATTTCCGGGAAAAGCTGGTCAATGACGTACCGGCGAACCTGAAGTACGGCATCACTGCCGGAATCGGTCTCTTCATCACCATCGTAGGTCTCAAGAGTGCCGGCGTTGTCATCGGAAGCGAATCCACCCTGGTGGATCTGGGTTCCGTATCCACCCCGCAGTTCGTCCTGGCCATGCTTGGCTTCGTCATCATCTGCGTACTGGTTCACTACAACGTTCCGGGTGCAGTGCTCTGGGGTATCCTCCTCACTTGGATTATGGGCATCGTCGCACAGCTCACCGGCTGGTATCACGTTGACCCGGCGAAAGAGGTATACTCTCTGATTCCGAGCCTCTCCGGCGCATCCTTCATCCCAAAAGCACCGACCATGTTCGCCTTTGACTTCGGATGGGTCGCAAAGAACATCGTGGAGTTCGCGGTAATCGTCTTCTCCTTCCTGTTCGTCGACCTGTTCGATACCGTTGGAACCCTGATCGGCGTGGCTTCCAAGGGCGGCCTGCTGGACGAGAACGGAAACCTGCCTCGCGCGAAGGGGGCTCTGCTCTCCGATGCATTCGGCACCATCTTGGGTGCATGCTTCGGTACTTCTACCGTAACCAGTTACGTAGAGTCCACCGCAGGTGTTGCTGCCGGCGGAAGAACCGGTCTCACCGCAGTGGTTACCGGCGTGCTGTTCCTGATTTCCCTGTTCTTCTCGCCGATCTTCCTGGCGATTCCGGGATTCGCTACCACTCCGGCGCTGGTATACGTTGGTCTGCTGATGCTGTCCTCGGTTAAAAACATGGACTTCGAGTCCGACATTGCCGACACGGCCGGCGGATTCATGGCCATCATCATGATGCCGTTCACCTATTCCATCGCAAACGGAATCATGTTCGGAATGATCACCTGGGTTCTTCTGAAGGTTATCACCAAGAAGGCAAAGGACATCGCTCCGGTTATGTGGGTTGCATTCTTCCTGTTTGCACTGCGTCTGGGAACGCTGGCATACGGAATCGGCTTCCATTAAGAACCGTCCGGATTTCCGGGATATATAATGCAGATAGTGAACCCCTGCCACTTCGGGACGAAGCGGCAGGGGTTTTCGTTTGTATGGATATTTGAGGATGTGAGCAAAATCAAGCATACGCTGCTTACATCTGCTCGTGATTTAACATCGCATCATTTCTTGAAAGCAGATACACGCAGTACTGGTTCATGCTGATGCCTTCTCTTTTGGAATTCTCTGCCAATGTTCTGTGCAGGCTTCTTGGAATTCTCAATTTGAACTGTCCCGAATAGTCCTCCAGGCTGTCTGGTTCACGAATCTCAATACCTTCTTCTAACGCCGCTTCAAGCCACGCGCGCTTTGCATCCAGTGCATTCTCTATTGTGCTTGCTACGGTTTCCCCACAAGTAATGCATCCCGGCAAATCCGGATAGGATGCGACAAACCCGCCCTCCTCTTTATCTTCTACAATTTCCATACGATAAGACATCGCCATGTATTCATTCAGTGTCTTCATTTTTCATCGCCTCACTTTCTACAACCCGGCGTACCAATTCTACATATATTCTCTTGATGGGTTCATGTTTCGGTATCGTAATCGGATTGCAGCCTTGTTTTCTAAATGTATAATGGCTGCTTCCGCCTCTGGGCGCATGCATCTCATATCCATAGCTTTCCAGTACCTTTCGTAGCTCGGCAAACCGGAGGTCTTTTGACAAATTGCGTATGCGTAATATCAGTTTTTCCCATTTTGTCATGCACAATACCTCCTGGTCACATTATACATGGTATCATATTTGGTGTCAATCGTTGTTTCCTGCACTTTTCGTGCATCATGGTAAATCTCGAAAGTAAAAATCGAGCAGCGTATTTGCTGCCCGACAAAAGTTATTTTTTCAATTCAGGTTTTATTTGGTGAATTGAAAAAGTAAGTTCCAGTTCACCGTCAGCTTTTTCCGCTTTTTTTCATCATGTATCAAGGCATCGCGTTCTAATTTTAATCGATTTGTATATTCGAACAAGAATTATACCTCCGAATGTGAAGTTGGTGTGAAGTGTTATGCAGAACCGTCTTCTAAGGGGTAATTTGCACAACATCTTCCCGCATCATCCGGAGAAGGCTCTGCGGGAGTAAGGAGTTCCTGTGAAAAGTTATGCAGATGAGGGGATTTTGACGGAATTTGCACAACCGTTTCCCCTAAGTTGCGAATGGTACCGTCGGAAATCCCGGCCGGGGCGAATTTGTTTTTGGGAGAATTAGAAATTCGGAAGAAATGTTGCGCAAACCCCATCGATAACCCCCGAAATGCACAACACTTCACGCCAACTTCACACACGCCGCGAATCCGCCAACAGAAAAAGGAGATTCCGAAGAACCTCCCTTTACATTCTATTCCTCTGCCAGCCGGATGGCGGCTTTCACCGCTTTGTGCCAGCCTTTTAGGAGAGCCGCCCGCTTCGCCTCGTCCATTTCCGGACGGAACACGCGGTCCACTTCCTTGTTCTCGATGATGTCATCGGTGGAATCGTAATAACCCACCGCCAGGCCCGCCAGGTACGCCGCACCCAGGGACGTGGACTCGATGGATTTGCAGCGAACGATTTCTGTGTCGGATACGTCCGCCTGGAACTGCATCAGGAAATTGTTCCGGCAGGCGCCGCCGTCGACTTTAAGGGCCACGATGCGCCGGCCCAGATCCTCTGCCATGGCAGACAGCAAATCCTCGTTCTGATATGCCAGGGATTCCAGCGTCGCACGGACAATCTGATTCCGGTCCGTACCCCGGGTGATTCCGAAAATCGCGCCCCGAGCATCCGGCTCCCAGTACGGGGCACCGATCCCCGTAAAGGCCGGCACCATGTACACCCCTTCTGAGTCACCGGCTTTCAGCGCCATCTGCTCCGACTTCGGAGAATCCGACATGAACTTCATCTCATCCCGCAGCCACTGAATGGCGGCGCCGCACACGAAGGCGGAACCTTCCAAAGCGTAGCTGACTTTGCCGTCCAGCCCCCAAGCGATGGTGGTGAGCAGTCCGGAATCGCTGAACACCGGGCGGTCGCCGGTATTCAGAAGCAGGAAGCTGCCGGTGCCGTAGGTGCACTTCGCTTCCCCCACCTCGAAACAAGTCTCGCCGAACAGGGCTGCCTGCTGGTCTCCCGCCGATCCGGTGATTGGAATCGGTCCGCCGAAGAGTTCCGGAATGGTCTCCCCGTAATGGCCGGAGCACTCCACCGGTTTCGGCAGCATGCACTTCGGGATATCCAGAAGTGCCAGGATTTCATCGTCCCAATCCAGCGTATGAATATTGAACAGCATGGTGCGGGCCGCATTGGAATAATCCGTCACGTGCACCTCGCCGCCGGTCATTTTCCAGATCAGCCAGCTCTCAATGGTTCCGAAGAGCAGTTCCCCCCGTTCCGCCCGCACCCGAGCGCCATCCACGTGGTCCAGAATCCACTTAATCTTCGTCCCGCTGAAATAGGCATCGATAATCAGGCCGGTTTTGCGGCGAATCATCTCCTCGTGGCCCTGATTCTTCAGCGCCTCCGCATAATCCGAAGTCCGCCGGCACTGCCACACGATGGCGTTGTAAATCGGCTCCCCGGTGACCTTATCCCACACCACCGTGGTCTCCCGCTGGTTGGTAATCCCCAAAGCCACAATATCCCGGTAATTCAGATTGTGCTTCAGCATCGCCTCCTGGGCCACCGAAATCTGCGTCGCCCAAATCTCCGTAGCATCGTGCTCCACCCAGCCCTCTTTCGGAAAATACTGCGGAAACTCCCGCTGCGCCGAACTGATGGTGTTGCCCTGCTTATCGTAAATCACGCAACGGGCACTGGTCGTCCCCTCGTCCATCGCCATGATGTATTTCTTCATCTTTCACCTCACACTTTCCCGGAACCCGCCGTCACACGAACAGCGCCATGATTCCGTTGCTGATATCAATTCCCCGTTCCGTCAGTCTCAATCCCTCGCCGGTCATCTCCAGAAACCCGCCGGCCTCGTACTCTTTCGCTTCCGGCAGCGCCTCCCGAAAATATTCCCAGAACGCCTCCTCGCTTCCCAGAACGTCCCGGTATTGAACGCCCTCTTCCCGCCGCAATCCGGTAAAAACAGCCTCCGATATGTCGTCCGCTTCCGAGTTTTCATGCACTTCCATAAAAGCAAGTTCGCCCCGGTCCAGCATTTCCGAGTAGGCCTTCAGATCCGTCTCGTTCACCGTCCGCCGGTGTCCCGTATAGGAAGAAGCCCCCAGGCCCAGCCCCACATACTCCGACATGTTCCAGTACTTGGAATTGTGCCGAGACTCATAGCCCGGCCGAGCGAAATTGGAAATCTCGTAATGCCGGTAGCCCTTTTCTCGAAAGGCCCGAACCCCCCGGTGATACATCTCCCGGTCCGTTTCATCCGGCACCTCCCGAAGTTTTCCCGCTTCAAAATCCCGAAAGAAGGATGTTCCCTCCTCCAGCTGCAGGCTGTAGAAGGAAATGTGTTCCGGTTCCAGAGCGGCGATGGCTTCCAGATCTTCCATGGCATCGGAGACATCGGTTCCCGGAATGGCAAAAATAAGATCCAAGTTGATGTTATGAAATCCGGCTTCCCGGGCCATTTTCACGTCCCGGTGAACCTCTTCCGCCGTATGGATTCGCCCCAAATACCGGAGCCGCCGATCATCCATGCTCTGAACGCCCATGGACAGCCGGTTGATGCCAGCCGCCCGGTAGCCTTCCAGGCTTTCCGCCGTGAGGGTGCCCGGATTGGCCTCCAGGGTCACTTCCGCATCTTCCGAAATTCGGAAAGCGCTCCGGACTTCTTCCAAAATTCTTCCAATCTGTTCCGGCGTCAGAAGGGACGGCGTCCCTCCGCCAAAATAGATGGTATCCGCCTCCGGAACCTCTCGGCTCCGAAGACGGATTTCTTCTATCAGATGATTCACATACCCCTGCCGAACCTCAGGCCCCGCCGGGCCGGACAGAAATGCACAGTAGCTGCATTTTTTTACGCAGAAGGGAATGTGGATGTAAATACCCGCTTTATTCGGTGTCGTCAAACTTGAGCACCTCCGTAAATGCTTCCTGCGGCACTTCCACGGTACCGAACTGGCGCATCCGCTTCTTTCCTTCTTTCTGCTTCTCCAGCAGCTTTTTCTTTCGGGAGATGTCGCCGCCGTAGCACTTGGCGATAACGTCTTTCCGATAAGCACGAACCGTCTCTCGAGCGATGATTTTGCGGCCCACGGCAGCCTGAATCGGCACCTCGAACTGGTGCATCGGAATGATTTTCTTGAGTTTTGCGCAGATGTTCCGGCCCTTGGCGTAAGCTTCCTCTTCCGGCACGATGGAGCTGAAGGCGTCGATGACTTCCTTGTTCAGGAGGATGTCCAGCTTCACCAGCTTTGCCGGGCGGTATTCCCGGAATTCGTAATCCAGGGAGGCGTAGCCCCGGGTACGGGATTTCAGTGCGTCGAAGAAGTCGTAGATGACTTCGTTCAGCGGAATATCGTAGGTGAGGAGCACGCGGGTTTCCGTCAGGTATTCCATGTGGGTCATGTTGCCCCGGCGGCTCTGGCACAGGGTCATGATGCTTCCCACGTAATCCTTCGGTGTCATGATTTCTGCTTTTACAATCGGCTCCTCGATGCGGCTGATCTCCGCCGGATCCGGCAGGTTGGTCGGGTTCTGAATCATCCGCTCCGTGCCGTCAGCCATGATAACTTTGTAGATTACGCTCGGAAGGGTGGTGATGACGTCCAGACCGAATTCCCGTTCCAGCCGCTCCACGATAACATCCATGTGCAGAAGGCCCAGGAAGCCGCAGCGGTAGCCGAAGCCCAGGGCGGCGGAGTTCTCCGGTTCAAACTGGAACGCCGCATCGTTCACCTGGAGTTTTTCCAGCGCATCCTTGATATTCTCGTATTTCTCGCCTTCTGCCGGGTACACGCCGCAGTACACCATGGACTGAGCTTTCTTGTATCCCTTCAGCGGTTTGTCCGTCGGCTTATCGGTGTGGGTGATGGTATCGCCCACCCGCGCGTCTGCCACCCGCTTGATGCTGGCGCACACGTATCCTACTTCACCGGCCTTCAGCTCTTTGGACGGAACCATGCCCGGAATGCAGTAGCCTACTTCCGTTACCTCGTAGCTCTTGCCGGTATTCATGAGCTGAATGAAATCTCCTTTTTTTACCGAGCCGTCGAAAATACGGGTGTAGATGACCACGCCCTTGTAGCTGTCGTAATAGGAGTCGAAGATGAGGCCCTTCAGGCGGCCGTTTGGGTCTCCCTGTGGCGGCGGAATTACCTGAACCAGTTTCTCCAGCATGTCGTCGATGCCCATGCCGGTCTTTGCCGAGATCAGCGGCGCATCCTCCGCGTCGATTCCGATGATATCTTCGATTTCTTCCTTGGCTTCATCCGGGCGGGCGCTGTCCAGATCCATTTTGTTCAACACCGGCAGAATCTCCAGGTCCTCATCCAGGGCAAGGTAGACATTTCCCAAAGTCTGTGCTTCCACGCCCTGGGTGGCATCCACCACCAGCACGGCGCCGTCGCAGGCAGCTAAAGAACGGGACACCTCGTAGTTGAAGTCCACGTGTCCCGGTGTGTCAATCAGGTTCAGGATGTACTCTTCTCCATCCTGAGCCTTGTAGTGGAGGCGGGTGGTCTGCAGCTTGATGGTGATTCCCCGCTCCCGTTCAATATCCATGTTGTCCAGATACTGTTCCTTCATATCCCGGGACTGCACCAGTCCCGTCTTCTCAATCAGCCGGTCCGCCAAAGTGGACTTGCCGTGGTCGATATGAGCAATAATACTGAAATTTCTTATATTCTTCAGATAATCCATTTTTCCTCCGATAACGTCTATATTTATTCATATTATATTATACGCAATTTGCCTCGAAAATGATACAAGAAAATATTTCCGTAAATCGCAAAAAAACCTTGAAACTTCGCCATTCCTAATATATAATGGTCGTTGCGAATTAATACTATTTTAGAGAAAAGTGGGGTAAACAAAATGGCAAACATTAAATCCGCAAAGAAAAGAATTAGAGTTATCGACAAGAAGACTGCTCGCAACGCTCGTATCAAGGGTCACATGAAGCAGGCTGAAAAGAACTACCTGAAGGCTCTCGCTGCAGGTAACGTTGATGACGCAACCAAGGCATTTGTTGTTCTGGAGAAAGAGCTGATGCAGGCTGCTTCCAAGAACACAATCCACAAGAAGACCGCTTCCAGAAAAGTCAGCAGAATGGCTGCAAGACTGAACGCTCTGAAAGCACAGAACTAATTCTCACCCGTCCCCACATTGCGTACCAGTTAAGTGCGCCGGAACGATGGACTTGTCTCACCATCGTTCCATTTTTTATTGCCTTTTTTTGGGCGGGGCCGCCGCGGACTTGGTGCACGGATCCCCGCAAAACCTTGTTCTTCCGTCTCCTTTGCACCAAGTCTCCGGACATTTTCGGCGCGCGGCCGCCATGGACTTGGTGCACGAAT
>CAKQWJ010000042.1 GCA_934278925.1 uncultured Clostridia bacterium
TTCCCTTGCACCAAGGCCCTAGCTCAAGATGAACCTCCGCCCTCACTGACGTGGTGCCTCACTCCCCGCAATCCCTTGTTCCTTCGTCCAGGGGCACCACGTCATCCGGTCTGGATAGGCCGCCGCCCTCACTGACGTGGTGCCTCACTCCCCGCAATCCCTTATTCCTTCGTCCAGGGGCACCACGTCCACGGCCCCGGCCGGCCCTTCTCCCTCACTGACGTGGTGCTTCACTCCCCGCAATCCCTTATTCCTTCGTCCAGGGGCACCACGTCCACGGCCCCGGCCGGCCTTTCTCCCTCACTGACGTGGTGCTTCACTCCCCGCAATCCCTTGTTCCTTCGTCCAGGGGCACCACGTCCTCGGCCCCGGATAGGCCGACGCCCTCGCTGACGTGGTGCTTCATCACCCGCAATCCCTTGTCCCTTCGTCCAGGGACACCACGTCCCCTGGCCCCGGATGGGATTGGAAAAGGAAGTGCGGACGAATTTGCCATTCGACTGCACTTCCTTCCACTTCTGTTCTGTATAGACAGAAAAAGTAGCGGCGCCATCGCACCGCTACTTTTTCTTCATAATCCGATTAAGTTTTACTACTTTACTTTTCCGCTTCTCTTTGGTGCGGTATATGCACTGTACGCGATTCCGGATTTTCCGTTGCTGCCGCGCAGTGCTTTTACTTTGTAATAGTATCGTTTACCTTTTTTTACTTTTTTATCTGTATACTTAGTTCCGGAAACCGTTGCGACTTTCTTGTAACCGCTGGATTTCTTTGTGCTGCGATAAATCATGCACTTCGTTGCGGCAGAAGATTTCTTGAACTTGATGGTACATTTTCTCTTTCCTCCGGAAACGCTTAGCTTTGTCGGCTTCGGCAGATCTTTTACCTTAAATTGCACAAAGTTTATTGGAATATCAAAAGAATCATACACATCACTTGGCCATTGTCCATAAATATCACAAGGCATAGCACTTACTGCGAGTACATAGGAACCGTTCTTTAGCTTTACGGGCAGATATCCGGAATAGTCCGTAAAGTCATTCTCTTCCACAATGAGATCCGGATCCGCAGGGGTCCATGAATAGAAGATGCGGCTTATTTTCGAATCACACACATCCACCGACGGAATCGTACAATAATCCTCCCAGGTATCCCACATGGTGACGTCAAGCCAAACCCGCTGTCCTCGATATACGGTGAAATTGTTTCGAAGATTAATGCGGACATATTTCTCGTCTACATCCGCTTCATACCCTCTGGCTTGAACCCCCTTGCGATTTACTTTTTTCTTTAATGCCAAATTCTTTTCACTTGACGAAACATCTAATGTTCGTTCGTCATGGCCTTTTTCCTTCCGGTTCTCGATGGAATTTTTCATGCGATATCACAACATCTTCTTCCGTTTCAGCACGACGTACAGGCCCAGGCAGATGGCCACCACAATCCCGCTGATGATGCCGAAGCCGAAGGGCGTCTGGGCGAAGGGCATGTATTTCGTCAGCACGTTCATTCCGTACATTCCGGAGATTACCGTCGGAATCGCCAGAATCAGCGTGATGGAGGTGAGGATTTTCATCACGTTGTTCAGTCGGTTATCGAAAATCGTGGACATCAGCTGGCGGGTGCCGTCCACGATGCTGCGGTAGATGTCCGTCATCTCCACCGCCTGCTGGTTTTCCACGATGGCATCGTCCAGCAGTTCCTGGTCCTCCGGGAAGCGCTCCAGCCGGGAGTACCGGGTGAGACGGTCCAGCACGTTGCCGTTCTCACGAATGGAAGTGGCGAAGTACACCAGCGCCTGCTCCAACTCGTGGAGGCTGAACAGGTCTTCCTCTTCCACATCGTCCCGCACCTTTTCCTCGATTTCCTGCCGCTTCCGGTCGATTGCGTACAGCGCCTTCTGGTACAGCAAAGCGGACTCCAACAGGAGCTGGTACACGAACCGCAGTTTTTTCCGGGTGGAAAAATCATTCATCCGGTTCTTCTCGAAATTCCGAAGCACGAAGGACTCCTCCGAACAGATGGTCACGATGGCTTCTTTTGTGATAATGATTCCCAGCGGAATGGTCACGTAGGCCCGCACCCCGTTCCGGTATTCCTCCGACGGGATGTCCACCACGATCAAAGTGTAGTTCTCCGGAAGTTCAATTCGCGTCTTTTCTTCCAGGTCAATTGCCGCCATCAGGTCGTCCACCTCGACGCCCATCCGCTCCGCGATCAGCTCCGCCTCTTCGTTGGAAGGGTTGGTCATCTTCACCCAGCAGTCGTGACAGAAATTCGGCACCGAACTCGTCCGACCGTTCTGCGTGTAGTAGTATTTTATCATGCCCAATCTCCTTTCTGTCTCACTGCTGTCTATTGTACCACAATTTTCCCCCGGCGGGTTCGCGCCCCCTGCAAAATCCGAGTAAAATCCGCCTCTCCAAAGGAACGCGCCGAATCAGAAGTCCATGTACGCCTTAAACGCCGTTGGAATGGAATACTCCTCCTTCAAAGCGCTTTTTTCCGCCGCAAAAAAACCGGTCTCTGCCGCCGACGCGTCCGGCCGCTCCTCCGCTTCAATTTCGAAGGCGTGCATGTGCCACTCCACATGGCTAAAAATATGTTTCGACGGCTTCAGCTTCCGGATGGTCTTCGGCTCATATCCCAGCGTCCGGCAGGCCTCCTCCGCCTGCGCCTCCGTCAGCCAGCCTTCCGCATTGGGTAGCTCGTACAGGTTCGCCAGAAGCCCCCGTTCCGGGCGCTTCCCGATCACCACCCGGTCCCCCGACCGGATTCGAAGCACAGTGCGCTTTTCTTTTCGCCGCTGCTTCTTCTCCTCCTTCACCGGAAGTTGCTGTTCCTTCCCCGTCCGGCGGGCCTCACAGCGCATCTGCCATGGACATTTTTCGCAAAGCGGGGCTCCATTTGGAAGGCAGATGGTGGCTCCCAGGTCCATCAGGGCCTGATTCATATCCCCGGGACGAGTGCGGTCCAGAATTTCCTCGTAATAGGCTGTGGCCACCTTTCGGGCGGCGGTGGTGCGGATGCTTTCCTCGTAGCCGGTCATGCGGGCGTAAACCCGAAGCAGGTTCCCGTCCACGGAAGGAATGGGATAGGAGAAGGCGATGGAACTGATGGCCGCCGCCACGTACTCCCCGATGCCGGACAGCTTCTGCAGCTCTTTGGGGGTTCCCGGGATTTTGCCCCCGTACTCCTCCATCACCTGAATGGCCCCCTTGTGCATGTTTCGAATCCGGCTGTAGTAGCCCAGTCCCTGCCACAGTTTCAGGAGCCGCTCCTCCTCCGCTTCCGCCAGCGACTTCACATCCGGCAGTTCCCGAAGGAACCGCTGATAATATTCAATTACCGTATCCACCCGGGTCTGCTGGAGCATAATCTCCGAAACCCACACATGGTAAGGCGTCGGATCCTCCCTCCAGGGGAGAATCCGACGCTCCTTGTCGTACCAGGACAGTAAGATGTCCGACAGTTTTGCTTCTTGTTGATTCCGATCTGATGTATTCAATCTCTTTTCCTTCTGCTTAATTATTTAGTCCACACGCAGGGCGGTAACCGGGTCGCTCTTGGCCGCCTTCCGGGATGGAATGATTCCGCCGATCAAGGTCAGGATGATGCTGAGAAGTACCAGCACGATGCCCCCCACTACCGGCAGGGACACGTGCATGCCCACGCTGGTCACATGGCCGATGATGATATTCGTCGGAATGATCAGGATCTCCGTCACGCCGATTCCGATGAGTCCGGCCAACGCCCCGATGATAAAGGTCTCCGCGTTGAACACCTGACCCACGTTTCTCTTGGATGCACCGATGGCCCGGAGGATTCCGATTTCCTTTCGCCGCTCCAGCACGCTGATGTAGGTGATGACCCCAATCATGATGGAAGAGACGATGAGGGAAATGGACACGAAGGCGATAAGCACGTAGCTGATGGCGTCGATGATGTTGGTCACGGAACCCATCAGTGCCCCCGCCAGATCGTTGTAGGTGATCTCCTGATCGGTTTTGCCCGCCTTCACCATCTTCCGGTTGTATCCGTCCAGAATATCCTTCACATCGGCCTTGCTCTCGTAGTCCTTGGCATAGATGGCAATCTGGGTCGGATTGGATTTCTTCGCATAGCCGAAGCTCTTCATGTTTCCGTCGTAGGTGTTGGCCTGGGTGTTCATCAGGGATGTGATCAGGGACTGAATCTCGCTCTCGCTCATATTCATTCCCATGGCATCCGCAAAAGCATCCGTATCGATCTTAAAGGCTTTGGAGAAATCCAGGCTGCCCATGCTCTTCATGTAGTTGGTCATCATGCCGGATACCAGGTTTTCCGACATGGAGGCCACCGCCTTGGCGGTGTATCCCGACATGGCCGCCGCCAGATTCTTCTCCAGCGCCGAGGTGTCCATGCTCTTTGCCACGGTGGCATTGATGATTTTCTGGGCTTCCGGTGTGGACAGATACTCCCGGAAATCCTGCTGCATCTGCTGCGTGGTCGGGTAGTTGTTGTCCTTGGCAAATTTTGCGTAGCCCTCCATCAGCTCCGTCATGATTTGATCCCCTTCATCGTCGGAAATCTCCACGTTCTCCAACTTTGTTTTTAGGGAAGTCATTTTGGCGGAGAGCTTGTTCTGCACGCCCTGAGACGCCAGAAAACCGTCGATGGTTTCGTCGGTGATGCCGTCGGGGTCGGTGATGCCCTTGTCCTTCAGGTATTTCGGGAAGTCCTGAAGCACGTCCTTCATGGTGTCCTGCAGGTTCTCGTCCTTCAGCTGTTCCTCCACGTGAGCCTTCATGATGCGGCTCATGTTGTCCGAAAGGATTTTTTTGGCCGCCGGGGATTTCATGTAATCCTGGAAGGCGGTGTTCATCTTGGTGTAGTCGGTGCCCTTTTTCGCGGAGTATTCCAGGAAGCCCTTCATCAGGCCGCCGAAAAGCTCTTGCATGCTCTCCTGTGTGAAGTTCAGCTTGGTGCTCTGCATCAGCTTCTGAATGTCCCCTTGGCTCATGCCCGGCATTTGGGTCACGGCCTTCGGGTCGATGAGACCGCTCATGTCCATTTTCTTGGACGGTGCCTTCATGGCCTTGCCGATCTGGGACGGATCGAATTGGAAGGCTTTGGCAAAGGCGTTTTTGTCGAAGGAGAACATGGACTCGAAGTCCGGTCCGTTGCTCTCCTCACCGAATTCCTTTCCCGTAAGGATGTTGGTGTCCCGGTTCTTCTTCTGGGCCTGAACCACCTTGCTGTCCGCCGCCTTTTGAATCATGTGGTCCGTCAGGGAGGCCGGATAGTAGATGTCCCCGTTCAGCACAGTGAAATCCACGTCCTTCTTCGGTTTCACCACGCCTACGATTTTCAGGTCCTCGCCCTTGCCGATGACGCCGTCCATGTGGCTGTCGTCCTCGGACCGGTCCACCCACACGTTCTGGGAGGAATCGTAGGTGTAGTAATCCGCGCTGCCGATCATTTTGAATTTGATGCCCATGCAGTCGTTGTAATTAAAGCTTTCCGTCTGATCCTCGTCCAGATGCACGTCCTTTCCCTTGGAAAAATCCTTCAGCATCTTGTCCAGGTCGTCCATGTCCTTCAGGCCCATGGCGTACAGGGCGATGTCGCTCACCATGCCGTCTTTGGACAGCACCAGCACGCATTCGTTGTACTTCTTCGGCCAGTGCCCCACCTTCACGTCGTACTCGTCCCGGTAGAGAGACGGGTCCGACGGCAGCTGGTGGAACACGTCGGTGCTCATCATGCTGCTGTATCCCATGGAGGAGCTGATGGACATGCCCATCTTCTTCCGGGTTTCGTCCGGATTCACCTTTCGGTATTCCGTGTCCACCTTCCGGAAAATCTGGGGTTTCACGTCGTAGCTGTACTCGATGGATCGAGTGTGCTTCTCCAAATTGCTTTTACCGCTGTCGATGTATTTCTTCAGGGATTTCAGGTCGTTGGATTCCATGACGGAGGCCATATTGGTCACCGTCTGCAGCTCCCGAATCTCCCCCTTCTTCGCGCCCTTACCGGCATCCTCATCGCCGCCCCGGGAGAACATGGCGGACATGTCAAAGCCGGAGCTGTCCACCGTCAGCGGGTATTCCCGGATGGTGTCCTCCTCCACGCCTCGAATGTAGTTGTTCACGCCATTGGACAGGGATAAAATCATGGCAATGCCGATGATGCCGATGGATCCCGCAAAGGCCACCAAGATGGTGCGGGCTTTCTTGGTCTTCAGGTTGTTGAAGCTCAGCTGCAAAGCGGTGGCAAAACTCATGGCCGCTTTGCCCAGGTTCCGGTGCACCGCTTTCCCCGCTTCCTTTTCGCTCACGGTAAAAGGCCGGGAGTCCGAAATGATGTTCCCGTCCTTCAGCTCCACAATCCGGTCGGCGTACTGCCGGGCCAGCTCCGGGTTGTGGGTCACCATGATTACCAGGTGATCCTCCGCCACCTCTTTGAGGATATCCATAATCTGAACGCTGGTCACGCTGTCCAACGCCCCCGTCGGTTCATCCGCCAAAAGAATGTCCGGGTCGTTCACCAGCGCCCGGGCGATGGCCACCCGCTGCATCTGTCCCCCGGAAAGCTGACTGGGCTTCTTATGAATCTGATCCCCCAGTCCCACTTTGGCCAAGGCCTCCGCCGCCTTCTTCCGCCGTTCTTCCTTCCCGATTCCGGAAATGGTCAGAGCAAGCTCCACGTTGGACAGGATGGTCTGGTGGGGAATCAGGTTGTAGCTCTGGAACACGAATCCGATGGTGTGGTTCCGGTAGGAATCCCAATCCCGGTCCGTGTACTTCTTGGTGGACGTCCCGTTGATGATCAGGTCCCCGCTGTCGTACCGGTCCAGTCCCCCCAGCACGTTCAACAGTGTGGTTTTGCCGGAACCGGAGGGTCCCAGAATCGCCACGAACTCGCTGTCCCTAAAATTCAGGCTCACGCCGTCCAGCGCTTTCTGCACCAGCCCCCCGGTGCGGTACTCTTTTCGAATGTTCTTAATCTGCAGCATCTCTCGTCTTTCTCTGCCCCTTTCAATTTCTCCCTAAAAATATGTTCGTTCGTCCAAAGATTTCCGGCTCTAGTCTTCCGGAATCTCGATTGTCGCGTTCTTCCTCTTCCCCAAAATAAAGAGGATTGCCGCATATACCAGGCAAATGCTTTCGGAAATCGGTGTGGTCCACCAAATGCCTTCGCCGCCGAAAATTCTCGTCATCAGCACCAGCACTATCAGCATCACCACGATGGCTCTGCCGATGGTGATGGAAACCGCTTTCCCCGCATGCTCGATGGATGCAAAATATCCGGCCAGCACCACGGTGAATCCCGCCGGCACAAAGGAGATGCAGAAAATCCGCAATGCGTGTACCGTGTAGTTTCTCAGGTGGGTCAAATCCGCCGGAATGAACAGCTTCGCCAACAGGCCTCCGCCGAATACGGACAGCATCACGGTGACCGCCGCAAAACCCGCCGCCGTAATCAGGCCGTACCGGAGCAGCTTGGCCGTGGCGGATTTTTCTTTTTTCCCGTGATAGAAGCTGATCAGCGGCTGGCTGCCCTGAGCGATGCCCGTCATGGAATAGATGTACAAAGCGTTCACGTAGTTGATGATGGTGTAGCTGACCAAAGCCTCGTCCCCCAGATACGCCGCAATGGCGTGGTTGAAAAAATACACCGTCAAACCGGCAGACAGTTCCGTAATGCCGGAGGAAAGCCCGTTCTTCATGGCCCGCACAATGGTGCCCCCGCTGAAGTGAAAGCGGGTGAAATGCAGCACGGCTTCCTTGGACAGGAAGTGCCGCAGGTACAGGGTCGTAACCCCCACCTGGGACAGTGCCGTGGCGATGGCCGCACCGAAGACCCCCAGCGGGAATACGATGACCAGCAGGTAATCCATGATGCAGTTCAGGATGACGCCCACCATCACGATTTTGGTGGCTTTCTTCGGGTGCCCGTCCGCCTTCAGCAGAATCTCAAAGGAATAGGACACGATAAATACCACCGCAAAAGGAGCGATGGTTCCGATGTATTTCGTCACATAGGGCAGGGTGGCTTTGGTGGCCCCCAGGAACAGAGCCAGCTCCTCCAGCTTCCAGAGCAGGAGCCCGGAAATCAGGAGGGACAGCACAATCAGGAACGCAAAGTTCTGGCTGAAAATCTCGTTGGCTTTTTCCTTCCGGCCTTCTCCCAAAGAGATGGAAACCACCGTGGAGGTGCCCACCGCGAACATCAGGGACAGGGCAAACAGCGCCGTCACAAACGGCGATGCGATGTTGATGGCGGTCATGGCCGTTACGGAAACGCCCTTCGCCACGAACAGCCCGTCCACTGCGGTGTACAGGGTGTACACCCACTGGGCCAGTATGGATGGAATGATGTATCGGATGTATTCTGAGCGAAGGGACCTAGGCTCTCCTCTCAACTGCATAATGTGTACCTCGTTTCTTTGGTTGTGGGGGGGCCTTCTTGGGCCCCTCCGGGGCCAGTGAACCCTTCGGGGAATTGGGGCCCTCCGGGCTCCGGGCAGGGCTGCCGCCGAATTGAACCCTCCGGGGGGCCGGTGGACCCTTCGGGAAATTGGGGCCCTCCGGGGGGCGGTGGACCCTTCGGGGAATTGGGGCCCTCCGGGCTCCGGGCAGGGCTGCCGCCGTCCCGTTACATGACTTAATATTTTACCATATTGTGCGGTTTTCTGTGTGAAAAACCGGTGATTGGAAGGGCGCGTATCCAAGGGAAGCCGCCGGTGTGAACGCTGGGCTTCCGGGGCGCTGGGACGGCGAGGGCCCGGACGTGGTGCTTCATGACCCGCAAGCCCTTACTCCTTCGTCCGGGGGCACCACGTCCCTCGGGCCCGACCAGTCTTCGGCAATGCGGACGTGGTGCTTCACGACCCGCAATCCCTTGTTCCTTCGTCCGGGGGCACCACGTCCCTCGGGCCCAGCGGGCCTTCGGCGGGTCGGACGTGGTGCTTCACCGCCCGCAAGCCCTTATTCCTTCGTCCGGGGGCACCACGTCCCTCGGGCCCAGCGGGCCTCCGGCGGGTCGGACGTGGTGCTTCACCGCCCGCAAGCCCTTACTCCTTCGTCCGGGGGCACCACGTCCCTCGGGCCCAGCGGGCCTTCGGCGGGTCGGACGTGGT
>CAKQWJ010000043.1 GCA_934278925.1 uncultured Clostridia bacterium
GAATAAGGCTTTCCCGGGGGTGGGGCGCAAACTCCCACCGCCGCCGGCGGCTTTTCCAGGCGCAAGGTTTGCGCCCCTCGACGGTAGAATAAAGCTTTCCCGGGGGTGGGGCGCCAACTCTCACCGCCGGCGGCGGCTTTTCCCGGCAAAAGGTTTGCGCCCCTCGACGGAGGAATAAGGCTTTCCCGGGAGTGAGGCGCAAACTCTCACGGCCGGCGGCGGCTTTTCCAGGCGCAAGGTTTGCGCCCCTCGACGGTAGAATAAGGCTTTCCCGGGAATGGGGCGCAAACTCACACCGCCGCCGGAGGCTCTTCCAGTCAAAATGTTTGCGCCCCTCGACGGTAGAATAAGGCTTTCCTGGGAATGGGGCGCAAACTCACACCGCCGGCGGGGCTGAATTCTTCCACCCCCGGCCCGCCATATAAAAACAGTGGCGGCGATGAATCCATTCATCGCCGCCACCACTAAGCATCACTTCTTATTCCGGCTATTCGGCGCCCAACTGTCCCGCGCCCAGCTATTCCGCGCCCGCCCACGCAGCGCCCACTTATTCGCTACTCCGCATCCGGCACCCACATCAGGTAGATTTTGCCCTCTGCCTGTACCATTTGGAAGGTAATCGCATCGTCCTTCCGCAGGCCGAAATCCTGCTTCGGCGCTTCCAGCAGTTCACCGCGAATCTCCGTCTCGCCGAAGCCGGTGCACTTCACCCATACGTATTCCGGGTACAGACCCGCCTTCTGCACGATGACGCTGACGTATTCCGGGCACTCCACGTTCCGGCTTCCGTCGATCAGCTCCAGGTCGTAAATCAGCTGGCGCAGCTTTTCCTTGGTCTCGAACTGCTCCCGCGTCTGCGCCGCAATGCTGTCAAAGGCGCTCCAATCCACATCCAGCTCGCCCTGATCCAGGAATTTCTTATAGCACACGTCGCCGTAGCGAACCCGCGCCATCTGCTCCGTCACATCCGGTCCGGCTTCCAACTCTCCATCGTCCATCTTTGCAGAGCACAGGATGTAGAAGCTGAGGCCCAGCCCCTCTTCGATATAGCAATATGTCAGAATTCCGGTAGCCCCTTCCATGACGGTAAAAGCATCTTTCAGTGCATCCATATCTTCCGGGCATTCGATGTATTGATACCGGTGATACAGTTCCCGAAAATTTGCTTCTTCCATTACTCTCAGCTTCGCCGTCTGCATATTCTCCGCCATTTAATCGTCCATTCCTTTCTCTAACTGCGCTATCATATCATCCGAGGACACGGACAGTGCCGAATCCGTATCGAAACAGGACCAGATGGATGTTTCATCGTATCCGCTGAACAGAATCGCTTTGTCCAAATTCTGGAAGGATTCGTGGAACAGCTTCTTGCCCAGTTTCACCGTGATTTTCTTTCCGTTACGGGAATACTCATCGGAGATTTCATTGGTATTGTCCTCCGACGGCCCGTATTCATTTTCCAGCATGCCTTCCTGCTTCAGCGTAGTTCCATCCACCGTATAGGCGCAGACCCGATAGGTGATGGAAGAATCTCCGCTGGTACGGTAAATGTAGAACTTGCCGTCCTTGCCGGTGAACACCACGTAGTTCACCCCGGCGCCGGCCTGTACGTCCGACAGCAGCGATTCCGCGCCGTTGGCATCACTCTTCATCTCCACCGTCTCGTCGTCCTTCACCGTATAGATGTGCAGGTCCGCCTGATGGTTGTTCACCGCCTCCATCAAAAACAGCTCCGGTACGCCGTCCGAATTGATATCGCACAGCGCCGCCTGGCGGTCGATGGTCACCAGATCCGAGCTTACCTCCCGCTGCCAGTTGTAGTTATCCACCGAATATTTCTTGTCCTGAATCAGCGTATCGTACAGGGTGTACACCTCACTGAGATCCACATCCGTCTTCTGTTCCGTTTCCACCTGCTTCGTCTCCTGACCGTCATCCGCAGATTTGCCTTCGTCTGCGGATTTGCTGCAGGCGCTCATGCCCAGCACCAGCATCGCCACGCAAAGGCACCCAATCCATCTTTTCATCTTCATGGCGTTTCCCCCTTTCCGGAAGGTCATTTTCTTATATTATATCGGAGAAAAATAACCCCTGTGTGAAAACACCGTGCATATTTCCCCAAAAACATTTTTCTTTCTCCCCGGTGAACCGGCTATTACCAGTTGGTGGCGATATCGATCTGAGTCGGATTCCGGCTGGCAAAACCGCCGGTATCGCAAACGATGGCCAAGCCCAAACTTGTTTTTACAATGGATCCTCTCGGATGACGGCTGAGGTTCGCCGCTACCATGATGTAGTTCCCCAGCATTTTGCAGCCGTCCTTTCGCTCCCAATAGGCATCCGTATTTCCCATTCCACGCATGGTTCGAACCACGCCGGACATGTTCAGATTGTAGTAGGTTTCTTTTCCGTTGGGGCCGCTGGCCGTTCCGCCGGAACGGGAAAGTCGGCCGCCGCTGTAGCTGTAGGCACTCTGTACGATGTCATAGACTTCCGACGAGCCGATATTGGTATCGGTGGATGCCGGCACGTATTCCAGATTCTCCGCCTTCTTGGCAATCCGGCGAACATAAGCCTTTTCAATCAGGTCGGCGCCTGTTTTCTTCGTTCTCTTTGCAGTTCCGGTGACCTCACCGGCAATCTGGTTCTGCACCAGATCTACGGCAATGGCTTCCGCCTGCTTCTGCAGCCGGGCGTTTTGCCGGGTAAGATACACGGTGTAAAAAATATCCAGCACCATTCCCGCCGCCGCAATCAGTTCTGCGGCGAGAATCATCGCCATTATTTTCTTGCTGAGATTTTTTAATCGATGCATAGTCACTCCTGTCTCGTTCCCTTACGATAGCTGTATTATACCACAGGAGATTTCCAATCCAAAATCTTCTACAATTCCTCCAGCACTTCTCGGATTTCCTTCTCCGCCTCTTCCAGCTTCTCCAGAAATTCCCGGGAGGAATACCGGTCGGCTCCGTGGCCCAGCGCGTTCTGCTGCACCAGCGCATCCGAAGAGATGACCCGGATGGACCGAGTCCCCTTGGCCTCATCCACCATCTTGCCGATGAGGATATCCGCCGGCTCTTCTTCCTTTGTATAGATTACCTGCACGCCAAAATGCTGTTCCGCGGACCCCACGCCGTACGGGACTTTATAGGCGTCGAACACCACGATCAGCTCGCACTGCATGTACCCCTGATAGTTCACCAGCCGGTCGATGAGCTGCTGCCGGGCCGCCCCCAGGTCTTGGTTGGCCAGGCCCCGCAGGGTTTCCGAATAGTTGATCAGGTTGTACCCGTCGATGATGACCAGATCGGATTTCGCCTCCCCGGTGCCCTTTGCGGGCCGCATGTGTTTTTTTCGGATTTCTTCATTGCGGGCCAAAGCCTCTGCCGTTGCGATGTCGTCCTGCTTCGTCCGGCGCTCCACCGGGCCCCTGTGCATGACTTTTTTGCTTTTACCGTAGGTACGTTCGAAAATCGCCCGAAGTTCTTCGTCGGAAGCCATGGTTTGTCGCAGCCGTTCCCGGCGCATATCCCGCACGCTTTCCTCCGGGGCGCTGCTGCGAAGGGCGGAAGGCAGATGCATGTGCTCTTCCACCTCGTCCCAAGGAACGATATTGCCGGCGCCGTGGGACACGAATACCGAATCCGCCGGGTTTTCCAGATCCCGCTCCGGCTCGTAGGAACTGCGGGACAGCACTTCCTCCGGATTGTGGCACACGTCGTAGCCTTTTAGGGAGCAGAGAATTCGTCCCTGGCCGCCGGTGTAGGATGCCAGCGTCTCCGGGTAATCCATCAGGCCGGCCGCCGGCGCTTCCCCCGGCACCACGGAACGGTCGCCGGACTGTTCCAGATCGCCAATTTTTCCGCCCATCTGCTGGATATCCGTCATGGCTCTGCCCACATAGCCGGTGGGAACCTCGATGCGGAAGGTGAACCAGGGTTCCAGAATCACCGATTCCGCCTTCATCAGCCCGTTTCGAACCGCCCGGCAGGCCGCCTCCCGGAAGTCGCCGCCGCCGGTGTGCTTCTCGTGGGCTTTGCCCGCGGCCAATGTTATTTTTACATCCGTCAAAGGCGCCCCCAGCAGCACGCCCCGATGCTCTTTCTGCTCCAAATTCCCCAGAATCAGCCGCTGCCAGTTCCGGGCCAGCAGGTCTTCCGACAGGGTGCTGTTGTACACGATGCCGCTGCCCCGCTCCCCCGGTTCCAGAATCAGGTGCACCTCGGCGTAGTGGCGAAGGGGCTCGAAATGGCCCACACCTTCCACCGTATTCGTGATGGTCTCCTGGTAGATCAGGCTTCCGGTGCCGAATTCCACGGTGTACCCGTACCGCTCCTCAATCATGGTGCGCAGCACCTCCAGCTGAATCTGACCCATCAGCCGGATGCCGATCTCCGACGTCTCGCTGTTCCAGGTGACGTGAAGCTTCGGGTCTTCCTCCCCCAGCTCCCGGAAATGGCGCAGCACGGTGTGCACGTCCATGCCCTCCGGCACGATGACGCTGTAGGTCATGAAGGGCTCCAGCACCTCGCCGCCGTCCGGGTCCGCGCTGCCCAACGCGTCGCCGGGAATCACGTGGGACAGGCCGGTGACCGCGCACACAGCCCCCGCTTCCGCCTCATCGGCGGAACGGTATTTCATCCCGGAATAGAATCGAATCTGATTCACCTTCTCTTCCCACGGCTCCCCGTTCTCGTCGGTGCCGTGCAGCAGGGTGCGCACCGCCAGCTTTCCTCCGGTAAGCCGAAGAAACACCAGCCGCTCCCCCCGCTCGTCCCGGCTCACCTTGAACACCTTGGCGCCGAAGCTCTCGTCATAGGTCGGTTCTTCCGTATACCGATCCAGGCAGTCCATCAGGTATTCGATACCCTGCATTTTCAGGGCGGACCCAAAAATACACGGATACAGCCGCCGTTCCCGAACCGCCCGGGCGATATCGCTGTCACTTACCGGTCGGTCCATCAGCACCTGCTCCGCCAGCTCCGGCACCGCCAAAGTCAAGTCGTCCAGGAACTCCTCGCTGTCCCGGTTCCGGCTGAAATTCACGAAGCCTTCCCCGAAGGCCTCCTCTAATTCTTCGATAATCGTCTCCCGCTCCCGAACCGCCAGATCCATTTTGTTGACGAATACCATCACCGGAATGTTCCGTTGCCGCAGCAGCTTCCACAGGGTTTCCGTGTGGCTTTGGATGCCGTCCGGCGCCGAGATAATCAGCACGCCCAGGTCGATGACCGACAGCACCCGCTCCATTTCCGCCGAAAAATCCACGTGCCCCGGGGTGTCCAGGAAGGTCACCTCCGTGTTTCCCGCTTGGAACCGGGCCTGCTTCGAGAACACAGTAATGCCTCGGTTTCGCTCCACGGAATTTCCATCCAGATAGGAGTCCCCGTGATCCACCCGGCCCAGCCGCCGAATTTCGCCGGATCGGTAGAGCAAGCCCTCCGACAAAGTGGTTTTGCCCGCGTCAACGTGAGCCAATATTCCCATAATCAGTTTCTTCATGAATGGAATTCCTTTCGCCTTTGTGATATTGTAATGATACCATGAGTGATAGAATTTGTGTAAAATTTCCATAAAAAAAGAGCCGGAGCACCGAAGATTTCCGACTTTACACGGATTTTACAAATTCATGATAATGTTCCTTACATTGAAGTTTTAAGATTGTAGCATAGAGGAGTAAAGAAAACGAACACGAGGAGGTTTCGGTATGATATATTGTGTGGAAGATGATCAGAGCATCCGGGATCTGATGCTGTATACTTTGAACACGGCGGGCTTCTCCGCCAACGGTTTCCCGGACAGCGTGCCGTTCTGGGCCGCAATGAAACAGGAAACGCCGGAACTGATTCTGCTGGACATCATGCTGCCGGGGGAAGACGGCATCGCCATTCTCAAGGAGCTGAAGGCTTCTCCGCTGACCCGGAACATCCCGGTAATCATGGCAACGGCAAAAGATTCGGAGTACGACAAGGTCATCGGGCTGGACCTGGGGGCCGACGACTATCTGGCAAAACCCTTCGGCATGATGGAGATGATTTCCCGCATCAAGGCCGTGCTTCGCCGGACCACCCCAAAGGAGGATGCGCCGGTGCTGATGTGCGGAGGCATTACCCTGAACACCGTCAAGCATCAGGTTTCCGTGCACGACCGGCCGGTCACCCTGACCTTGAAGGAATATGAACTCCTTCGTACTTTTATGGAAAATCTGGGCAAGGCATTCACCCGGGAACAGCTTCTTTCCTCGATCTGGGGCATTGACTTCGTGGGGGAAACCCGGACGGTGGATGTCCATATCGGAACTCTTCGGACCAAGCTGGGAAGCTGCGGCGGGATGATTGCCACCGTCCGCGGAGTGGGTTACAGAATGGAGGATACCGGTGAGTAAGAAAATTTTTCGCTCCATCTGGATGGTTTCCATCCTGGTGTTGACCGCCTCCCTGATTATCATCATGGCGGCATTGTACGATTACGTAGATACCACGCAGCGGGAGCAGCTGGTGGACGAAACCCATCTGGCGGCCAAGGGCGTGGAACTGAACGGCAAAAAATACCTTCATAAATTAGATTCCGACAGCTACCGGATTACCTGGGTCGCTGCGGACGGCACGGTGCTCTTCGACAACCGGGCGGACGTGGATTCCATGGGTAATCACAAGAATCGTACGGAAATTCGAAAAGCGAAGGAGGACGGTTTCGGCCAAAGCTCCCGCTATTCCAGCACCCTTTCCGTGAAACAACTTTACGCCGCGGAGCGCCTGTCCGACAAGAGCGTGCTCCGGGTGTCCATCGACCAGGAACCGGTGTGGATGGTGCTTCTGGGCATTTCCCCATCCATCGTATTCGTAGCGGTATTTGCCGTTCTCGTCTCCCTGTGGCTGGCTTCCCGGCTTTCCTGGAAAATCGTGGAGCCAATCAACAAGCTGAACCTGGATGAGGCCATCCGGCACGTGGATGAGGACGATTTCAAGGAAATCGCTCCGCTGATTCGCCGCATGACCCAGCAGCAGGAGCAGCTGCGGAAGGACCGGGACGAGATTGCCCGGTCGGCGCAGATTCGCCAGGATTTCACCGCCAACGTGTCTCACGAACTGAAGACCCCGCTCCACGCCATCTCCGGATACGCGGAGCTGATGGAAAACGGCATGGTTCAAGAAAAAGATATCAAACCGTTCGCCGCAAAAATCCGCTCGGAATCCCTGCGGATGGCCAAGCTGGTGGAGGACACCATCGGCCTGAGCAAGCTGGACAGCGGTGCCCCGGAAATGAAGTGGGAAGATACGGATCTCTTCACCATCGCCGAGAATGCAGTGGACTGCCTGGAAATCCCGGCAGAAGAGGCGGGCGTGTCCATTTCCCTCCAGGGAAAATCCTGCCCGATGTACGGAATTCCGGAAACCCTGTACAGCATCGTCTACAACCTCTGTGAAAACGGCATTAAATACAATCACTCCGGCGGCTACGTGCACGTGCACCTGGAACCGACGGAATCGGAAATCCTTCTAACCGTGTCCGATTCCGGAATCGGAATTCCGGAGGATGCCCAAAGCCGCATCTTCGAGCGGTTCTACCGGGTGGACAAGAGCCGCTCCAAGGAAGTGGGCGGCACCGGACTGGGCCTCTCCATCGTAAAACACGCGCTGATGATCCACCACGCGACGGTACACGTGGACAGCGTCCCGGGCAAAGGCACCACCTTCACGGTGCACATCCCAAGACGGCCGATGTAGGCGCGGGACGGAGGGACGTGGGCGCTGCCGATTAGCAGACTTCGTCTGAATGGCGAGGGCTTCGCCGCGCGGGCAGGGCGCTGCCGGACTTGGTGAGGCGCCGCCGGGCGATGCGGGCGCTGCCAATTAGCAGACTTCGTCTGAGTGGCGAGGGCTTCGCCGCGCGGGCAGGGCGCTGCCGGACTTGGTGAGGCGCCGCCGGGCGATGCGGGCTTCGCCTTTGAACTTGCAACCCCAAAAAAGCATAACATATGGAAGAAGCCGCTGTGCACTTGGTACAGCGGCTTCTTTCATTGCGAGAAACTAGGTGTTCCGGGCCGGAGGAAGCACCGAGCGGAGGATTTCCGGCGCCGGGTTCCGATGGGGCGCCGCTCCGCGGCCCCGGACTTGGTGCAAGGACTCCCGCAAAACCCTGTTCCTCCGTTTCCCTTGCACCAACTCTTTGGCCCGTTTCGGAGCTTCAACCCTTTGAACTTTGCTGATGTGTGATAAAGAAGTAGTAGAAGTGTAAAAAATTTTGCCGTTCCTATCCGGCGTTTGCGCATTGCG
>CAKQWJ010000044.1 GCA_934278925.1 uncultured Clostridia bacterium
AAATGTGACCATTAGACATACAGTGAAATGGTCACATTTTTATATGTGTGTGACACCCTGACATTACGCGCTTACTTTTTAACGCTGTTTCTAAATTCTTTAATGTCATATTACCCTCCGCATCTGCTGCCTTTATCACAATAAACTGTGTCTTGCAAGTAATGCTTTGGACATTATATTTATTATTAATAATAGTATTAATCACAGAGGTTCCATGTCCATTATCATCATAATATCGGTGTTGTCGGTTTACAATATCATAAAATCCGATTATATTGCACTTTAAAATTAATCTTTCTTCTATGCCAGTATCTATTACAGCAATCTTAACCTTTTTATGTTGGCACTCTGAAGTAAAATTGTTCCAATTACACAATATAATAATCAGCGCCAGTGCAGTCAATGACATACTGTATCTAATTCTATTTTGCATTGTTATAATTTCGATATCCTACAATTGCGTACACAAGAATAGTAATATATGGCAGAAGCGTTAAAAATGTTACTTGTTCAAGGAGGCAAAGTAATAACGTAAAAATAACTGCAATAAGAGCTAAAAACACCGTTATAATCCTAGCTTTTTTACCAAACCATTTATTACACTTGATGCAATTACCGAGGCTTAAGAAAAGGTAATCCAATAGGAAATACACCACAAACACTTCACTTAAAAAAGTCAGCATATGGGGTTCATCTTCTTTATAAACCATATGCGTCACAAAAGTTAAAATGAAACCGCTTATTATTGCAGTCTTACCAAGGATGCTTGCTCGGGCTTCTTTCCCTTCCACGATTGGAAACATATTAAATTTACTAAACATAACCGCACCTAGTATTTTTGATTTTGTGAACGCATTGTAAATTTGGCAATCCAATATATTTTATATTTTATTCCAATATTTTTCTTATTGCACGCCTTTATTCTTTTACAAAAGTAGCCGCAATATTTTGACAATCCCATAGAAACAACACCCTCTACACCAAAGCGTGAATCCTTTGAAAAAGCACCAAAAAAGGTGGTTACATCACTAACTGCATCAATCACTCTTTTGCATTTTTTCAATGAATTCTTGTGCTTTTCCGCATTTTTATAATTCTGCTTTATTTCTCGTCCCCACCAATGAGTCTTAGAACTGGTCTTATTGTATTTCCCTTGAACTGAAAGTTCTTCATCATCCGGATCAAAAATCTCACCCTCGTCTGTGATTTCAAGGTCTGACTCTTCAACAACTTCATTTACACTTTCGATATTCTTTTCAACCGAATTCATAAATTCTTCGCCATATTTTTCTTTGAAGTACTGATTGTCAACATTTTCAGTACTAATGCAATTATCTGAAAAAACTAGTTGTTTTTCATATTCATCAATAAATGTCTCCATGACATCTTCTTCTTTAACCGTCAACTCTCCACTCTCATGATTCAGGATATCTTCAGCGGTTTCTTTTGCAACGTCTTCATCATAATTATTAGATTCTGCAAATGTATTCATTGGTATCATAGTAGTGAACAGACATACCAATAGTAACATCGCAAGCACACTTTTTGTTTTTTTCATCTATCTTCCTTTCAAGTATATTTTAGTCAATTGAGTACTCATTTCCGCATGATTATACAGTACATGGGTATGTCTGAGCAACTTTTTCTCGAAGGAAAATATATAAATAATTTAAATATCAATAGAATTACGTAATTAAAATTTAAGTGTTAAATCTCACACCTAGATGATGAAGATAAACAATGTGACTAAACATTAGCTGGAAAAAACTTTCAAAATGCATGGTTTCAGCAAAAACTTTCCTTGGCTAATCAGAGCTCACTATTCGATAATTTCTATATTGAGAAAAACTATGCTAAATTATCTATAGACCGAAATCACATCCAAATCATCCGGCACCAGCAGGTTTCCGGAGAAGTACTTCCGTCCTTCCTCCAGGTATAACTTTTGCCGTTGCTCTCCGTGAGATTCCTCCGTGTGGTACAGGATGAGGTTCGGGACGGAATACCGTTCCGCCAGCTCACAGGCATCCTTTACCGTGGAGTGGGCGATTTTGTGAGGATGGAAGATGTCATTGTCGGATTCCAGGCAAAATGCCTCGTGAAGGAGCCATTCACTGCCCGCCACATATTTTTCCCCCTCCGGGCGGCAGAATTCGTCCCCCAGACAGGTGAGGCGCTTTCCCGGTTCGTATTCCAGGGAAAAACCAAACTGAATCGTTTTCGGGTTTCCGATGTCGAAGAAGGTGATGGGATGGCCCAGCACTTGGGCGGTTTCACCGTCTTCCACCGGAATAAGGTGGATGCGGCTGCCGATATGGCACAGCTCCTGCGGACGGAGCAGCAGGTGGGCCACCTTATCGATTTTGTCAATCACCGTCCGGGAAGAGTAGATGCGAACTTCTCCCTCATAATCATTCAGCTCCATTCCGTAACCGATTCGCCGCATCATCCAGATGATGCCCATAAAATGGTCCACATGCTGGTGGGTGACGAAGATGTCGTGAACATCCCGCCAGTCCAGGAAGGACTGTTCCAGCTGCCGGAGGATCTGATTCCCGCCGCCGCCATCCACCAGGAAGAGGCTGCCGTTTTCCTCCAGGGCAAAGCAGGTATTGTAATTCTTTGTGGCCAGCGCAAAGCCGGTCCCCAGTACGTTCATTTTCATGAGAATGTCCTTTCGTAATCTCCGGAGTTCTCCCGGACACCCTGCCGTCCGGAATTTTTTTTATGATATATTCTACCATAGAAAAAGGGACTGCGAAAACCGCAATCCCTTCTCCGTGCTGTCAGTTCCACAAGTTGTCATTGTACCAGCGATTTGATTACTTCTGGATTGCCTTGAAATCTTCGGTCTGAGCCTTGATTCCTCTTTCTGCGGCAAATCTCTCGATGGAGGAAGCGCCGAAGAAGCCATCCAGTTCCGGAATGTTGCTGATGATGTACTGCGCATCCTTTGGCTCTGCAATCGGGCCGCCGTGGCAGATAACCATAACATCCGGATTTACGTCTCTTGCTGCTTTGATGATATCCTTAATTCTTGGAATGCAATCGTCCAGGGACAGAACGGTCTTTGCACCGATGGTTCCCTTGGAGGTCAGTCCCATGTGGGCAACGATGATGTCCGCACCGGCTTCTGCCATTGCAGCGGACTGCTCTGCATCGAATACGTATGGGCAGGTGAGCATATCCAGCTCGTGAGCTTTGCGAATCATGTCAACTTCCAGGCCGTAACCCATGCCGGTCTCTTCCAGGTTCTGACGGAATACGCCGTCAATCAGACCCACGGTCGGGAAGTTCTGAACACCGCTGAAACCCTGATCCTTCAGCTGCTGCAGGTAAATGTCCATAACGCGGAACGGGTCGGTACCGCATACGCCGGCGAGAACCGGAGTTTCCTTTACGACAGGCAGAACCTCAGCACCCATCTCTACTACAATCTGGTTGGCATCGCCGTAGGACAGCAGGCCTGCCAGAGAACCGCGGCCGGCCATTCTGTAGCGTCCGGAGTTGTAAATGATCAGGATGTCTGCACCACCCGCTTCACTGCTCTTTGCGGTGATTCCGGTTCCGGCGCCAACGCCTACCAGGATTTTGCCGCTTGCAATCTGTTCTTTGAATTTTGCAATGTTTTCTTCTCTTGTAAGTCTATTCATTTTATACCTCTTTCGTCATAAAAACAAGTTCATAAGTCCGACCTTTTCCGATTCTGCTTTACAGAAGGGAAATGAGCTTCTTTGCCGCTGCAATCGCGAACTCTTTGTCGTTGATATCCGTATCCAGTTCTACAATCTCCACGTCGGAGCCTGCCAGCTCGGTGCGGAGGGTATCGAACAACGCCTTGTCCGCCTCTGCATCGTAGAACGGCTGACCTTCTACGTCAATCATGGAGACGCCCTTCAGCGGCAGCATCAGTGTGGTTTTGCCCGTGGCATCTGTCAAACGGGAAGCGATTTCATGGCCGATGGACTTCAGCTCATCGGCAGTGGTGCGCATCAGAGTAACCGTTGGATTGTGCTTGTACAGATTCCGATCCTTGAACTGTGCCGGAACCGTATCCATCGGTCCGAAGTTAACCATGTCCAGCGCACCTACGGAAACCACCTGCGGAATGCCGTTTTTGCCCGCTGCGGTGAGACGGTCCGGTCCTGCGTTGAGCACGCCGCCGACCACTTCGTCACACCACTCGGTGGTGGTGAGGTCCAGCACGCCCTTGATGAAGCCCTGATCGATGAGGGCTTCCATGCATTTGCCGCCGGTACCGGTTGCGTGGAATACCAATACGTCGTATCCCTGTTCATGAAGGTAATCTTCTGCTGCCTTTACGCACGGCGTGGTTACGCCGAACATGGTAGCGGCCAGAAGCGGCTTGCCGTCGCTTTCGATTTCCTTCCGGTTCTGAACCATGCCCACAACAGCGTTGGCTGCGTTGCTGAAAATTACTTTGGAAATGTCATTCAGACCTTCCGCATCCACAACGGATGGAATCATGACGATGTCGCTGGTTCCCACATAAGGGGAAACGTCTCCGGATGCCATGGTGGAGACCATCACTTTCGGAACTCCCAGCGGAAGCTGCCGCATTGCCGGAGTGGCCAGAGCGGTTCCGCCGGACCCGCCGATGGAAATGATGCCGTCGAATTTGCCCTCCGCATAGAGCTGAGGAATCAATTTCTCCGTTCCTTTTGCTAAAACTTCTGTAGCGGTAGCCCGGTCGCGCTTCTCTACGATGGCGTTGATGTCGGCACCCACCGCCGCCGCAACCTCCGCGCTGCTGATATCCGGTTCTACCACGGGTTCGAATACACCGGTGTTGATGCAGAGGGTTTTCAAACCATGCTCTTCGATGCACTCCTTAATGAACTTGAGCTCCTTGCCTTTGGTATCAAAGGTTCCGAGTACTGCAACTGTTTTCAATGTTATGTACCTCCTTGTCCGCCTTCTCTTAATTGTATTCTAGCACGAACAAAAGAGGATAAAATATGTTTTGATTACTAAAATTTGTGTTTATGTAATATTTTTGTTATAAGAAAAACTTATGGTTGCTTTTGTGTGACTTCCGCGTGCTGCTTCGACCGCAGCATGGTTTTGTAGTTTCGCGGTGCCATTCCCTTATACTTCTTGAAAATCTTGCTGAACTGGACCGAATCCGGATACCCTACCCGAAGGGCAACTTCCTGAATCGGCAGTTCGCTGACCTCCAGCAGTTCGCAGGCCTTGTTGAGCCGGAAGCGAATCAGGTACTCCGTGAAGCTGATGCCCATTTTCTTTTTGAACAGGGTGCTCAGATACGGGGTGGAAACGTGCAGCACCGTGGAGAGCGCCTGCAGGGTGATTGGCTGCTCGTAGCTCTGGCGAATGTGATGCTGAACGAATTCGATGTAGTTTCGGGAAGATTCCATTCCTTCCATGGCGGCCTCTCGCTTCTCGTCCAGTGCGCCGTCCATCGGGTACTTGAAAGCGCGGGTGGAGGAGATAATCGCTCGCTCCGAAGGGATTCGTTCAAAGGACGAACCTCCGATAAAACCCTGCGCCGCCGTGTTTTCGTAGAAGTACTGGAGATCCATCGGCGACTTGATTGGACCGGCGTAGACCATGCGAATCCGATCCGGCGCCTTTGCCAGGCATGCGGAGAACACCTCATCCGCCAGGAGTTTTGCCTTCTCCAGAGATTGGGCTTTTTTCGGACCCATGGTGCCTCCCGGAGTGAGTCCCAGGTGGGCGCAGATGACGTCCGCGCCCGCATCGATCATGGCTTCCGCCTGTTCCTTGCTGCACACAAAAGCCAGGGTGAAGAAATCCTGCTCGTGGGCAATCCGGATGGCTTCCACCTCATTGTCGAATCCCAGCCCTTCTTCTTCCAGCGCTTCCCGAAAAACACCGTCAATCAGCGCCACCGACGGGAAGTTGACGATGCCGGAAAGACCGGAATCCTGAATCTCTTGGATGTAGTCCCGGAGTTCGATAGTGGGGTCCGAGCAGTTCAGCCCGAAGAGCACCGGGGTATAGGGGAGCAGGGTGAGCAGTTCCCGCGCCGCGAAGGATTCTACCAATCGATTGCTGTTTCCGTAGCACAGGTAACTGCCGAAGGACGGGCGTCCGGCAGCTCGAAAGCATCCGGCGCTGAGAGCCAGCACCATATCGGCCCCGCCGGTCACGGAGGCCAGCGCGGTGTGACCGCATCCGGAAGACGCACCGATTACGTGTCCGTTGGCCCGGAGATGGTTGTTCAAATGTCGAATAATGTTTTTACGATTGTTCAGCATGGCATCCTCTTTATTGTTCTGTTGGTTCTGTCTGTTCTTGGCCGTCCGAAATGTCTCGGGCGAATTCCTCCGGCGTGCATCCCCCGTTCACGCGAATTCGCGGCAGCAGGTAGGGGTCGTCTCCCGGGTGCACCTTTCCGTATTCGGTGGTAAAAGCACAGAGGAAGCCCGCTTCCTCCACCGCCGCCTCGCAGGTGTCCGTGTAATCCCCGAAAGGATAGGCGAAGGCCTCGCCGCTGCCCAACATGTCGATGGATTTCTTCAGGTCCTCCGCGCCCTCTTCCTGAGACAGGGCGGTAAAAACACCTCCGTGGCCGATGGTTCCGCCGGGGCGGTGCATGTCGTAGGAGTGGGACTGGAAGTTGATGTGCTTGGCATCACCGTATTTCTGAAGCACCTCTTTGCCGTTCTTGGCACAGATGACGAAACTGGTGGCGGTGATGTCGTATTTTTCCAGCACCGGAATTCCGTACTTCTGGAAATCCTTTGCGCAGTCGTCAAAGGTGAGCACCACGGATTTCACCGGCAAATCAATCTTCCCGTCGATGTAATCCCGCAGTTCCTGCCAGGATGGAAAATAATAGTCCGCATCGATCAGGTACTGCAGGATGGCGGACAGTTCCTCCGTGGACATGTAGTTGGGGTTCAGATTCTCCGGCGGATTGTTCGCATCGTAGATGTTGTGAAACATGCAGACCGCGATGCCGTGGCCGTAGTTTTGAGCGCTTTGGTCCGGCTTTCGGTATGCCGTGCGAACTTTCCGGGTCGTCTTCACCCGGTTTCCGGAATCCTTCAGCGTGTAGGTGATCTTTCCGTTATAAGCTTTCCACAGGGTGCCGTCTTTCCGGAAACTGCTTTGATCCAAATCCGTCTGAATGTGGGCGGAAATGTCCTTTCCCCGATAGTCCTTGGCCGTGACCCCGGGCTCCGCAAATTTCTCGCCGGGATACAGCTTTAGGGTGGTGTCTCCTTTCAGGGTAATGATGGGCTTTCGGCTGAGACCGCCAATCTGGTGATGGGCCTGATAGCGAATCACCAGCACCCCTCCCAGGAGGAGCAGCAGCATGATAATTATGATGAGAAGAATGCGTGAATTCTTCCTCCGAGAACGTTTCTCTGTATGGGTCATGGATTTTCCTCGCGTATTCCATTTGTATGATACATTACATATAACTGGATATGTATCGCACTTTCGATATGTAGAAATATTATACCGCTATCATATCAGCATTGAAGACGGAGTTCAACCGGGATGAGTATTTGAAAAACGTATAGCGGAAATCCGGGGAACGGATGAAACTTTTCTTTTATGGGAAATTGAGATATAATAATGATTTATGAGAAGTTGAATGTAATTGTTGATATTTAAGGGTTTGAAAAGAATCGCTTTGAAAAGTGTAACGAAAATGTAACATTTAATAAGATTATTCGCACTTTTCCACAGATTGAGACAACATCGTACCTAATGCCTCCGCTATTTCATCGTCATTGTTTTTCTTCTCGAATAAGTGAGTATATATGCCTAGTGTTGTTGAAATGTTTGAGTGTCCCATGCGTTTAGATACTATTTCGGGATTCACACCTATTGAAATGCATATCGAAGCGTATGTGTGCCGTTACGGTATAATAACGACAAACGGAAAAAGCCTTTATTTTCAAGGGGTTCACGCGTTTGCCGTCATT
>CAKQWJ010000045.1 GCA_934278925.1 uncultured Clostridia bacterium
TATTCGACAAGGATACCACCGTATTCGCACACTGGAAAGCATATTCGGTAGTGACCTTTGACGCCGGTGAAGGCAAGTCCGATGCCGAAACCGCAAGAGCCGACAAGGATGGAAAGCTGGCAGAGCTTCCGAACGCAGCAAGAGACGGATACATCTTCGAGGGCTGGTTCACCGCCGCAGAGGGTGGCGATGCCGTAACGGCAGACACCGTATTCGATAAAGATACCACCGTATTCGCACACTGGAAGAAGAACATTGTAAGCGCAACACCGAGCGTAAAGCTGAGCACCTCCACCTACACCTACAATGGAAAGGTGAAGACGCCTGGTGTAAAGGTTTCTGTCAACGGCACCGTACTGACCAAGGATAACTACTCCGTATCCTACGGAAAGGGCAGAAAGAACGTTGGAAAGTACACCGTTAAGGTTACCCTGAAGAACGATTACGCAGGTTCCAAGACCGTATCCTTCAAGATCAATCCGCCGAAGTCCGCTGTCAAGAAGCTGAAGAAGGGCAAGAAATCCTTCACCGTATATGTGAAGAAGCAGTCCAAGCAGACTTCCGGATATCAGGTACAGTACAGCACTTCCAAGAAGTTCAAATCGCCGAAGGCAAAGAACCTGACATCCTACAAGAAGACCACGCTGAAGGTAAAGAAGCTCAAAAAACATAAGAAATATTATGTAAGAGTTCGTACCTACAAGAAGGTTGGAAAGACGAAGTACTATTCCGGTTGGTCTTCCGCAAAGAGCGTTAAGACAAAGTAGCTCATTGAACAAATTATTGTTCTGAAAATTTGAATCGAGTTCCTCGGCTTCGGAAGGTTCCGGAGCCGGGGAACTTTGCTATCAAAGGAAATCTATGGTATCATAGTACCCAACAAGGGGTTTAAAATCGGGTCTATGGATTTAATCTCATAAAGAAAGAATCGTGGAGGACGAATGGAGAATCGAGAAAAGCTGACGGTGATGCGCCGAGTTCGACCGGAGGAGAAGGAACGGGTGCTGACCCTGGTATCCGATGTTTTTGAAATCGAGCAGGGCATCCCGCGGGACATGGATGACATTCCGGCAGAGAAATCACCTCAGTGGTGGTGTATAGAGATTTCCGGCAGGATGGTGGGTGGAATTGTATCCTGGGAAGAACCGGAGGGACCGCATGTAGGACGTTTTGCCGTTCATCCCAGCTTTCGGCACCGCCATTTGGGCACCGACCTGCTGCGCGGGGTTTTGAGTGCGCTGTTTGCCCTGGGGGCATCGGAAGTGTACGGAGATGCTCGGGATGTGACGCTGAAAATACTTTTGAAAATGGGCGCCGAGGTTATCGGCGAGCCGTACGAGTTCTACGGCAGCAGCTGCACGCCGTTTCGGGTGAAGAAGGAAGAATTTATCGAATCCCAGCGGCTGAAGTAGAACGCCTCATCGAATCGAATATAATAAAAATCGCAGAGCCGGAAACTTCCGACCCTGCGAATCTTTTTTTATCGGAGCGTTGCGGGAACGCCTCCGGTCACACTATCCTTCGATGTGAACCAACTGCTTGGTTTCATTCTGCGGAAGCGCTTCGGCCTTTGGAACGGTCAGACTCAGAATACCGTTGTGGAATGCGGCACTGATGTCCTCGCCTTTTACGGCGTCACCAACGTAGAAGCTACGCCGGCAGCTGCCGGTAAAGCATTCCTTCCGGATGTACTTGCCGTCTTCCTTGTCTTCTTTGTCTTCCTTGTGGGAAGCGTATACGGTGAGGTAACCCTTGTCCACGGAAACTTCTACATCGTCTTTGTCGTATCCCGGAAGCTGCATATCAATCCGGTAGGACTGATCCAGCTCCTTCACATCGCACTTCATGCTTGCGGACGGCATGTAGTTCCTTCTCGTCGGAGCGTTAAAGAAATCATCGAAAAAGTCATCATTTGTAAAATCATTTGTAAATACACTAGGCAGTAACATAATTAAATCCTCCTTTTACTGACGTTATATACAATCTAAGGAGAACCGGTGGAGCCTCTCGGGGAGAATACTCCTTGTGGGAACTCATCTGTTCTCTTGTTGTAACCTCTTTCCGATTACAGCTATGTTATAACTCTTTTTGTTAGCACTGTCAAGAGGTGAGTGCTAATTATAATGTGAAGAGTTTGTGACGATGCAAAACGAAAAGGCGAAGAGCCGGAGCAGGATTCCCCGCTCCGGCTCTTCGCCGCTATCTCTTTAGTGTTAATTGAGGGCTGTAAAATTATTCTTCCGAGAACTGATCTTTTCCGACAGAGCACAACGGACATTCGAAATCTTCCGGAACGTCTTCCCATTTGGTGCCCGGTGCGATTCCGCCTTCCGGATACCCTTTCTCTTCGTCGTATTCCCATCCGCATACATTACATACGTACTTCATGATCGTACCTCCTTTTGTCGATTAATAATTCTCCGCATGAACTTCAAAGTAGCTCTGCGGGTGATTGCATACCGGACATACCTCCGGCGCCTTGGTTCCTACCACGATATGACCGCAGTTTCGGCATTCCCATACCTTCACTTCGCTCTTCTCGAATACCTGAGAAGTCTCGATATTCTTCAGCAGCGCCCGGTATCTCTCCTCGTGGTGCTTCTCGATGGCAGCCACTGCACGGAATTTCTCCGCCAGTTCCGGGAATCCTTCTTCCTCCGCGGTCTTTGCAAAACCGTCGTACATGTCGGTCCATTCGTAGTTCTCACCGGCTGCCGCAGCGGCCAGGTTCGCCGGCGTGTCGTTCAGCTCTGCCAGCTCCTTGAACCACATCTTTGCGTGCTCCTTTTCGTTGTCCGCGGTTTTCAGGAAGAGAGCCGACATCTGTTCGTAGCCTTCCTTCTTCGCTACCGATGCAAAATAGGTGTATTTGTTTCTCGCCTGAGATTCTCCGGCAAATGCTTCCTGCAAATTCTTTTCAGTCTGTGTTCCGGTGTACTTATTCTTAGCCATTTTCTTCCTCCTTGTTGAAATTGTGCTATTTCGTCCGGCAATCCGGGCAGATTCCTTTAAAAGAAATATCGTAATCCAGAAATTCCATTCCCCGAGGCCCTCGAACCTTCGACATCAAATCCGAAAGCACATCCATCTTCACATCGAAAACCTCGCCGCATCGGATGCACCGCACATGGTAGTGGTCCTTCAGGGTAAAATCAAATCGATCCGGGCCGTCCGGGATTTCCACCCGGCGAATCTCGCCTTCCTCCGCCAGAATCCCCAGATTCCGGTAGATAGTTCCCTTGCCGATGTTGGGGTGATTCTTCCGAATGAATTCAAACACCTCTTCTGCGGTAACGTGACTCTTCATGGTGCGGATAGCCTCCAGCACCAGGTTTCGTTGAATGGTATTGCGTCGTTTCATCGAGCCTCCTTATTAGGAATAATTCTTTATAAGTATAATATACTACATGCGTAAAGTTGTCAAGGTAAAAATAAACTATTTTTGTACAGAATTCCCGACTTTGCGAGATGGAGTAAAAAGCCCGGGTTAAAAGGAGCGCTCTAATAGTATTCTCTATATCTGACAGGTGCAGTCCCATGTGCCTAGAAAAAAGAGGACAGTTCACGCTTTTTGGCGGAAAACTTGGATTTAGCGTGAACCAAATTCGTTGTTTTTGCGGAAATTCTAATTATGAATTGTGAATCAGTGCCGTTGATTCACGCTAAAATGGTAACATCCTTCAAAAAGCGTGAACTTATTTTTTGTGTGCAAGAAATTACAGGGCGAATCCGGTCGTAGCCCAAAATACGTTCACGCTATTCCCACCAAATTGTAAAATCGTGAATTGAAAAAGTAAGTTCTGCTTTTGTTCCGGCGGAACTGGATTTTAAATTTGCAAATTCAGACAGGAAGT
>CAKQWJ010000046.1 GCA_934278925.1 uncultured Clostridia bacterium
TTTTTTCGCTCGCGGCCGGTTCGGAATTGGTGCACGAAAACCCGCCGGCCCTTGTTTCTCCGTTTCCTTTGCACCAAGTCCCCGGGCGCAGACGAAAAGTGATGCGCGAAGGCTCCCGCCCTCGTGCATCACTTTTCCACCATTATATTTTCAAAAGGAAAGAATTGACGACGAAGATAGCCGCCCGCCGTTCGTCGTCAATTCTAATCATCTCCTCGTGCCGCTTGCTCTAATCTGCATTCGGCACCACAAAAAATTGACGACAGCCTCTCGCTTCCGGAAAGTCTGTCGTCAATCTAATTCTTTTCATATACTTTTCACTCTAATTCAATTCGGACCAAACCCCGAAATCGCTTCTTCTGACCCGGATTTCCTGCTTTCAAGCCCTTATCTCACCATCTCCCCCGGGCATTCCACTCTAATCTACCCGGCGGCCGCGGGGAAATTGACGACGGAACGTTTGGAACCGAGGTTCCGTCGTCAATTTCTTCCGATTTCCCGAAAGCGACCCGAATTAGAGGCGGCGCGGGGCCGGCCATGTTGGCGCCTTCCTTCCTGCGAAGCCTTATTTCTTCGCCGGGTCACGCCAACCGACGCGCAGGCAGGCCGGTTGGCGTCGCCTCTCCCAACACCTCCCGGTTTTCCCCGGCTTATCACTACTTCTACTCCGCCAGCACATAGGCTTTCCGGTTCTGGCGGCCCCAGCGGATGCACTCCGCCGTGCTGTGCATGTACAGGTCCACGATGTGCCCCTGCACCGCGCCGCCGCAGTCGTTGGCCACCGCAATTCCGTAGCCCTCGATGTACAGGCGCGTTCCGTAAGGAATCACGGACGGGTCCACCGCACAGGTTCCGTAGTGGACCCGCTGACCCGTAGAGCCGTGGGCGTTGGTTCCCGCATAGTAGGCGGTGGTGTTGGCGGTAAAAGTGCTTTTTACTTTTATTTCCCCCTTCTCCCCGGTTTCCGAGGTACCGCACCGAAGAGTGTGATCCTCCGGTTTTGTAATCCATTTCTTCAGCTTTGTCTTCGTGCCGGATTTTTTTCCGTTGATATAGGTGGTGGTGTAGGTATAGAGGCCCTCGCCGTCCCGGCCGCCGGTTTCCTGCACCGTGCCCGAAGACAGGCCCGGGTCCAGCACCACCTTGTCCCCGGCTTTTACTTTTTTCGTGCCTTCCGTCACCTTCCGGTGCACCTCGTCCACGGTGATCTTCGTGTCCGCCCGGACCGGAGAATCCGGATCCGGAGAGATGATGTCGTCCTTATCGTAACGGATACCGTTCAGCTTCAGGTTCTCCCGAACGGTGCCGGATTTCAGGGTGAAATCCTTCATCTTTCCGTGAATCTCCATTTGGGTGTGAATGCATTCTTCCACGGTGATTTTCATCTTGTTGGATACCGGATATTCCCGGCAAGGGTGCACCGTATCGATTTCTGACGCCCCGATCTTCGCCTCCTTCAGCACGCCGCCCACCGTAGTCTGCCGCGTGAGGGCGGTGACGGTTTTCGTCTTCCCGTCCATCCCCGCATAGGAAACGGTCACCCGCTCCGGAATCAGCCAGCTGATTTCCTGCCACAGCAGAATCCCCAGAGTCAAAAGCAGAATCACGCCCATGGTTCGGGTGTGCCGATCCCGATTGAAAATCTGATACAGGTTCTTCCGTTTTTTCTTTTCGGTTGCCGTCTCATTTCTCATTTTCTTCTCTCCGCTCATCCTCTTTCCGTCTCGGCCCCGCCGGTTTTTTCCGGTCCATACGAATCCGTCTCCCGCCGCTTTATCCCGGTCTGCCCGAATCCGTCTCGGCCGGTCTATTTTGCCGAACTTCCTCGGTAAATCAACTTGCTGCGGTCATCCTTCCGAATCTGCTCCCGAATCTCCTTGTCCAGCGGCATCGGAATCAGGTCCTCCGCCGGCTCAAAGGATTTCTTTGCCACCGCCTTCGACGCCTCCTCCAGGCCGTTCTCCTTCAGAAACTTCCGGAACGCCGCCTTGGCATAGGCCGCATCCTTTCGGAACAGGTACAGGTGAAAGGTATTCGGTTCCGTGAAACGCAGCACCTGCCCCATATCGCCATAGGGAACCGCCATCAGCGCCTCTCCTTCCGGGTAAAAATAGAATCCGTGGTTCATGTCCTCCACATCCGTAATTTTCCGGACCGTCAGAGTCCCCCGGGTCTGCTTCGGGTTCAGCTCCATTCGATAATCCAGTACGTCCATCTACTCACCCTTCCGTCCCTTCAGCAGCGGCTTGATGCCTTTATAGATCTTTCCTGCCGTTTCGGTGCCGTAAATCTTCACCAGGGCATTGTTCACCGCCTGCTTCGTCTTGTGCACCCGAAGGGTCTCCGCAATTCGGCTCGCCTCCCCGGAAAACTCCGGAATCAGGCTCTTCACATCTCCCTGGAACACCCGGTTCTCCTTGGCTGCGGCGTTTTTCTTTTTTTCGCCCCGCTTCTCCTTCTTCTTCAGCTTGCTCTTCTTGGCCTTGCCGTCTTTTGCCTCTTCCGGCAGCGGCAGCTCCTCCGAGATTTCGGCAACCGCCTCCGGCGCCTTCTTGAGGATGGTTTTTTTCACCGCCTTGCGCAGGTCCGGATGCCGGGACACGTTCACGTTCCGCTTCTGCCAGAAATCCACCACCGCATCGAAGCCGGTATCCTTGCTGACGATGACGAACTGCTCCCCGCCGTTCTTGGCAATCTCGTATCCCAGCCAGCTTACCAGCTGAAAATCCAGGGCGTTCTTGCCGCCGGTCTTGATCGGCATGTAGGTCTTCCGAATCCGGCTCCGCTCCAGCTCCTGATGCACCGTGATGCTGATGGTACTGTGCTGCTCCGAATAGAAAATCAGAAGCTCCGAGCCGTCGTCCAGAAGCTCCAGCCCCTCAAATCCATTGCTGGCCACGTTTTCAAAATCAATTAAATACTTCATTTAAAGTCCCTCTTTCTATTTCAATCTTTTTGTCGATGACAGTAACACGATCGGCGCCCCGGCAGCACTTTGCCGCAGGGCCCACACTGTTTTCTTTCATAACTCATTATTATTTATGAAACCGATAACACTTGTCAACACGCCTATCAAAATTGTTGAAAACTCAGCACTTCACGATAGGAATGTTATAAAGTGTTATCTCTTTTTATGGATTATTTTGTTACACAATTGTTACATCTTCTGAAGGCAATGTGCTATAGCCTTTTCTTCCGTCCACATATGAATCTTTTGCGGCTTCTATAGCTCTTTCCAGCATTGCCACGTTAGGGCGAAACTCTTCAGGAGCTTCTATTTCGTTGATCATCAACTTAAGTTTATAATCCTCTACAATGTGTTCCGCTACCGATATTCTAGCACCTAAAGGATTACATAGGTGTGCTAACGTCAATTGTATCACAGAAGACGGACTCGAACCGTGACTTCCTGAATAAATATAAACCAATGCAAGCTTATCTTCAGTTGTCAAATTATCGGACATTAGTTCATACAATCGTTCAACATTACACGCATTTTCACTCTCATCAAGTGCAAACTCATCAGGGTATGTCAGTATATACATGTATGGAATTGGGTTCTCTCCAACAACACGGAACCAATTTATCATTTCCGTTACCGTGGGTTCGCTTTTACCATTTTCCCACCTTCCTACTGTACGAACTTCCACATTAAGTGCTTCCGCCATATACGATTGCGATTTGCCTATCCTTTTCCTTGTGTACTTCATAATTTCTCCAACGTTCATTACATTGTAAGCGCGTAATGTCAGGGTGTCACACACATATAAAAATGTGACCATTTCACTGTATGTCTAATGGTCACATTT
>CAKQWJ010000047.1 GCA_934278925.1 uncultured Clostridia bacterium
GCGGGAATCCGAACCACCAATAATTACCAGATTCTGGCGGGAGCGATTCCGGCGTGCATTCTGGCACTGCTGGTGGACTTCCTGATGGGATTGGTGGAGAAGCTGGTGACGCCGATCAGCCTGCAGAAGAGCGGCGGCCTATCCCGGACGCAGATGAAGCGGAAGCGCAGACGGGAAAAGCTGACCCTGGGGACCGCGGTGGTTCTCATCTGCGCCATCATCGTGGGCGGGGCGGTGAACAGCCGGCTCGCGGGACGGGAAAAAGAAATTACCGTGGGTGGCAAGGATTTTACCGAGCAGCTCATTCTGGTGAATCTCTATTCCGACTATATCGAGGCGCATACCGATATCAACTGCGTGCGGAAGGAAAACCTGGGGGGAAGCCAGGTGTGCTACCAGGCGCTGAAGAAGGGCGATATCGATATGTACGTGGATTATACCGGCACACTGTACGGAAGCGTGCTGAAGCATGACGGTACCGACGATATGGAAGGAGTGTACAACACCTGCGTCAAGGAAATGAAAAAGAAGAATATCTCCCTGACCCGGCAGTGCGGGTTCAACAACACGTACACTTTGGCGGTGAGCAAGCAGGTTGCCAAGAAGTACAATCTGGAGACCATCCAAGACCTGGTGCGGAAATCCTCCCGGCTCCATCTGGGGTGCACCCTGGAATTCCAGAATCGCCACGACTGCATCGACGCACTGGAGAAAGCGTATCCCAGCCTGAAGTTCAAGAAGATATCGGCGATGGACGGTTCGCCGCGTTTTGTGGCACTGGATAATAAGGAAGTGGACGTAATCGATGCTTTTGCAACGGATGGAATGCTGATGAAATACCATCTGAAGGTGCTGAAGGATGAAGACCACGTGTTCCCGCCGTATTACGCGGTTCCGTGCTTCAACTCCGACACCCTGAAAAAGTACCCGGAGCTGCGGCAGGTGGTGGACGAACTGGCGCCGAAGCTTACCGACGAGGTGATGATGAAACTGAATTACCAAGTAGACGTGCAGGGGAAGGAACCGAAGGATGTGGCCAGAGCGTTTCTGGAGCAGGAGAATTTGATCTAGCGCACTCCGAGCGGATTGTAAAAAAAGCGTAAAATGTATTGAAAGCGAAACGAGAATTTGGTAGAATACTAAAGCTAAAAGGGAGTAGCTAGCCGAAAGTGTTCACTTTTTCGTCAGTACAGTTATTGAAGAATAACTCGGAAAGTGATTAAATAGCGAGACTTTTACTGTGAAATGCAGTAGGAGTCTCTTTTTTTATGCTTATTGCCTACTGCAGGGGAATAAGGAAAGCGAGGTAGAAAAGATGTTATTACAGGCGGGTATTTTGATCGTCGGATTTGTTTTTCTGGTAAAAGGCGCCGATTGGTTCGTGGAGGGTTCAGCCGGCATTGCGAAGCGGCTGGGCATTCCGCAGCTGATTATCGGTCTGACTATCGTGGCCATGGGCACCAGCATGCCGGAAGCGGCGGTGAGCATTACCGCGGCACTGAAGCAGAATGCCGGCATCACCATCGGAAACGTGGTGGGAAGCAACATTCTGAACGTATTTGTTATTCTGGGGGTTACGGCGCTGATCACCAGCGTGACCGTGCAGAAATCCACCCTGAAATATGAGATGCCGTTCATGATGGCCGTCACCGTAGTGATGTTGATCTGCGGATTGACCGGCGGAATCGTCACCTTTGCGGAAGGGGTCCTGATGTGGGCGCTGTTCCTCGTGTACCTGGGGTACCTTTTCGTCATGGCAAAAAAAGGCACCGACGAAGAAGACGGCGATACCCCCATCCATCCGGTGTGGAAATGTCTTCTGCTGATGGTCATCGGCGGAATTCTGGTTGTAAAAGGAAGTGATTTTGCCGTCAGCGGGGCGTCCGAAATTGCCCGGTATTTCGGCATGAGTGAGCGGTTCATCGGCCTGACCATCGTGGCGCTGGGAACGTCCCTTCCGGAATTGGTTACTTCCGTCACCGCTGCGAGAAAGGGAAACGCGGGAATTGCCATCGGAAACATCGTGGGCAGCAATATCTTCAACATCCTGTTCGTCATCGGCACGACCGCGCTGATCTGTCCGGTTCCGTTTGAAAGCAAGTTCGTAATCGATACCGCAATTGCGATTCTGGCCGGTGTGGTTCTGTGGGCCGGCACGGTAAAGCACAAAGAATTGAGAAAACCCTGCGGCATCGCGATGCTGCTGTGCTATGCGGGTTACTTCGCGTATCTGTGCCTTTCGTAATAGAAAAATTTTTTCTCATCATCGGAGGTGTCCGGTGGTGAGATTTTTTGTTTCTATGAATTTGGAAATGTGAAAGGAAGACGCTTTATTATCCGCATTTGTTAAGGCTAATTTAAAAAGGCTCTTCACGAATTTTTGTGGGATAGTTTTTTGAAACTATCCCACACTTTTTAATTGGAATGCCCCGAGCG